>DAOUKW010000129.1:0-14263 GCA_034420915.1 Dehalococcoidia bacterium | reverse complement strand
TTCTATCACCTTGACCAGGACCGAAATTATGTCCGTGTGCTTTCCGCGGTGGATGAGGCAGGAGATCGCGCCCGTTTGGACATCACGCCGCTCGGTGATCGAGATATTGCCTCCGAACTTTCAAGGCGCGATTTCACCGTCAACGCAATGGCGTTGCCGCTGGATAACTGGCAAACACCTGACGAACTCATCGACCCTCTCGATGGCTGCGCTGACCTCAGCCAACGTGTTCTCCGCGCCGTCAAACCCACCATCTACACCGATGACGGGATTCGCCTCATGCGCCTTGTCAGGCTGGCAGGGCAGCTGGGGTTCACTGTCGATGAGGAGACACAGGCGCTCGCAAAGCGCGACGCCGCCCACATCGCGGACGTTTCATCGGATCGGCTGCGCGACGAGTTGTGCAAAGTGTTGGGGCTGAGCGATGCGAAGTCCGCCCTGCGCCTTCTTGATGATATCGGCGTGCTCAGCCGGATTCTGCCGGAGCTTGATGAGGCGCGCGGCGTGACGCAGCCGATTGAGCATTACTGGGACGTATTCGACCATCTCGTGGAGACCGTCGGATTTATGGACGGCCTGCTTGACCAAGACAGGCGGACCGCTGACCCCATCCTCTCCCAGATGCCGTGGAGCGAGCACGTTGCCGATTATTTCACGGAAGAGGTTTCCGGCGGCGTTGCCCGCGCCATGCTGACCAAACTCGCCTGCCTGCTGCATGACATCGCCAAGCCGCAGACAAAGACCGTCGAAGAGTCCGGCAGGACACGTTTTCTCGGGCACCCGGAGGAGGGAGCCGAGGTGACGGAGGCGGTGATGGAGCGCCTGCGTTTCAGCCGCCGCGCTAACGCCTATGTCTCACTCGCCGTGCGGCAGCACCTGCGCCCCATGCAACTCAGCAACAATCTGGAGACGCCAACACGCCGCGCTCTCTATCGGTTCAAGCGTGATCTCGGCGATGCGGCAATCGGGGCAGTATGGCTGAGCATGGCTGATTTTCTCGCCGCAAAGGGCCCCATGCTCGACCCCAATGAGTGGCGAAGGCGAGTCAGCCACTGTAGCCTAGTGATGGAGTCGATACTCGCTGAGCCTGCCGAAGACATGGCCGCGCCAATGGTGGTGAATGGCCACATGCTCATGAAAACGCTTGGCGTCGGCCCCGGCCCGCAGTTGGGGCAGATACTTGAAGCTGTCAGGGAGGCGTTGGCCGCGGACGAGGTATCGACTCCCGAGGAGGCGCTTGAGTTTGCCCGCCGGGAATGGGAGACACGGTTCGGCCCCCCGGCAGGTGAGCGCGGGGAGGCAATGCAGTGAGGAGAGGGAACTGAGTTGGAGCGATTGAGCGGCTTACTTGGCGCAGTCGGTCTTCGGCTGCGCAGATGGATCATCCCCGGTTTCATCGTTCTTTTTGTTTTGTTTGCAGCGCTCAGCCTCGTGCGCGATGAGTGGCGCATCCCCCTGACGGACATTGAGCGCGGCCAGCAGGATACCCCGCTTGGCCTCACACTCGGCCTCGATCTGCAGGGCGGCGTCCACCTTGTCTATGAGACCGTCGATCCGAATCCCACTCCGGAGCAGCTGCAGGGCGTGGTGCAGATCATCCGTACGCGCGTCGACCAGTTCGGCGTGGCGGAGCCTCTCATTCAGACGCTCGGCGCAAATCGTATCGTCGTTCAGCTGCCGGGCGTGCAGGACGTACAGGCGGCCAAGGACCTCATCGGCGCTCCCGCCGTCCTCGATTTCCGTGAACTTATCCCGATCCCTATCGAACCGGGAGAAGAGACAGCCACTGAAACCGAAACGGCATCTGATGACGCGACTGATGCTGAAGCAACTCCCGAAACGGAACCAACCATTGGTGAAGGCGCAGAATCGACGCCTGCGCCGGCCGACCAAACGTCGTCCAATGCTGCGGACTCAACCGCGGGGCCATCGGATGGAACGACCGCGGCGCCCAAGCTTGCAAACGTCTCTCAGTCCATAGCGGCTCAAACAACTCCCGAGCCAACCGCCACCGTCGAAGCGACTACCGAACCAACCGCCATTGTCGAAACGACCCCGGAAACGACTGATACGGAGGAGCAAACCGAAGCGGTAGAGGAAACGCCAACGCCTGAACCCGAAGCCGATTTCCGACTGGAATGGCAGATTGCGACAGCGGTTGTTGACGGAGAAGAGGTTGAACTGACGGGTGACCGACTTGAGCCGGGCTCCGCGCAGGTGGGATTCAACCCGACAACGGGCGCGCCGGAAGTCTATTTCCAGATGGACAGCCAGGGTCGCGAGGCGTTCAGGCTGGTGTCGAGGCGGATGGTCGGCCAGTTGCTGGGCATCTTTCTTGATGACGAAGCCATCCTCACGCCCCGCATACAGTCCGAAATCCCGACAAGCCCCCGCATCACGGGACTTGACCTTGAAGAAGCGCAGATCCTCGCCATCCAGCTAAACGCGGGCGCGTTCCCGATACCGCTTGAAAAAGAGCCGATCCTGGAGCGGGACGTGGACGCATTCCTCGGGGCGGACGCCTTGGAACGCGGCCTGCGCGCCGGCATGGTCGGTATCCTGCTAGTCGCGCTGTTCATGGTGCTCTACTACCGGATGAACGGCGTTGTGGCGGCAATTGCGCTTATCATCTATGCCATCCTCGTGCTTGGGGTGTTCAAGTCGATTCCCGTCGTGCTAACCCTCTCCGGCCTTGCGGCATTCGTTCTCTCGTTCGGCTTGGCGGTTGACGCCAATGTCCTGATATTCGAGCGGATGAAGGAGGAACTGCGGGCAGGCCGCAGCATGGGTTCGGCAATCGATATCGGATTCAACCGCGCATGGCCCGCCATCAGGGACGGCAACTTCACGACGCTCATCATCGCCGCCATCCTCTTCTGGTTCGGTGAAAGGCTCGGCGCGAGCCTCGTGCAGGGCTTTGCGCTCACGCTTGCTATCGGCGTCGTTCTCAGCATGTTCAGCGCCCTGGTCATCACACGTCGCCTGCTGCGCCTCGTAACCAACTTTGAGCCGCTCCGCAAGACAAGGTTCTACATTCCGTAAAGGGAAGCCAAGAATGATCAACTTTGCCAGATACCGTGCCACGTACTTCCTCTTTTCCCTTGTGCTTATCGCAGCAGGACTGGCTGCGCTGTTCCTCGGCCCCGGCCTGAGCTTCAGCATCGAGTTCAGCAGCGGCGCAGCGGTTGACGCGACGTTCGTCAATGCGACTGAGCAGGAGGACGTGGACCTCGCTATAGAATCACTCGGATATGAAGGGGCGGTAGTGCAGGGGTTCGGCGACCGCGAGTATTTCCTGCGGCTGCCGTTGGCGGAGGCGTCCGAGCGCCAGCAGTTGGACGTGCGCAACGCGTTGGAGGAATACGCCGGGCCGCTGCAGGGCTACAGCTTTGATCTTGTTTCACCCGCCGTTGCGCGTGAGACGGTGCGAAACGGATTGATAGCAGTCCTCATCGCCGTCGTTGGCATTCTCGGCTATATCGTCTATGCCTTCCGCAGCATCCGGCACCCGTTCCGCTATGGCATTGCGGCCATCATCGCCCTTGTGCATGACATCGCCGTCGCATTTGCCATGGCCGGATTGTTCATGCTCGTGGGCTCCCAGTGGTTGCATCTTGAAATCAGCAGCATGTTCCTCGTCGGCGTGCTGACCCTGCTCGGCTACAGCATCAACGACACCATCGTCATCTTTGACCGCATCCGGGAGAACATCCTGCGGGATACGAACCGCGACATCGTCGCCACCACCAATTACTCGATCATGGAAAGCATGGGGCGTTCCATCAATACGAGCTTCACGACGCTCGTCGTCTTGCTGGCGCTGTTCCTGCTTGGGCCGGCGACGATTCGCGATTTCCTGTTCGTGATGATTATCGGCGTCGTGTCCGGAACGTACAGCTCCATCTTCACTGCCTCGCAAGTGATCGTCTCGTGGGAGACACGGAGCTTTGGCAGCCTGCCGTTCATCGGCGGCGGGCGCGGCGGCTCGACCTCTTCAGCAGCCCCATCGACCAGCGCGCCATAGGTAGGGCGTTCACGAAGGCAAGACCATGCCCGTCACGACTGAACGCATCACCATCGACAGCCATGGCATCGAGCTGGTCGGGGCGATCTCCGTACCGGACGGGCAGGGGCCGCATCCGGCAGTGGTCATCTGCCACGGCCTCCCCGCCGCTCGCCCCACGCCAACGGCGGATATCACGCTCTCCGCTCCCACCGACGAAGGCCTGACCTACGCCGAGATTGCCGAACTGTGCGCTCACCGCGGACTCGCGGCAGTTATCTTCAACTTCCGTGGCACGGGTGAGAGTGGCGGCAATTTCCACCCGCTGGGATGGGCGCAGGACCTGGAAGCTGTGCTGTCATGGGTGTGGGAGCGGCCTGAGGTGGATATCGACCGCATCGGCGTGCTCGGCTCAAGCATGGGCGCCCGCGTGGCGATCCACGTTGCGGCGCGTAGGCCGGAAGTCGCCGCTGTCCTCTCGTTTGCCTCACCCGCTCGCTCGCGGTGGAACCGCTCGCCGGAGGAGATGGTGCAGAACGCGCGGGACGTCGGCATCATCCGCGACCCCGACTTTCCGCCGTCCGTTGAAAGATGGGCCGACGAGTACCGGGAAATGGACGTGACGCAGTCGGTTGCGCGTGTCTCTCCGCGGCCTTTGCTCCTGATGCACGGCGACGCGGATGACGTAGTGCCGCCGGAGGACGCTCACGCGCTGTTGGCGGCGTCTGACCAATCCGCAACGGAGTTGATGATGCTGCCGGGGGCGGGGCACCGATTCCGCAGCAACGTGGAGGCCGTGGACATCGCCGTCAACTGGCTGGTGGAGACTCTCAAGGCGTAAGCCGTGACCGGCATCATTGAGACCCTGGGCGGCTGGATCCAGGAAGTCATCCTTGCCATCGGCTATCCCGGAATCGTCTTTCTCATGGCCGCCGAGAACATCTTTCCTCCCGTGCCGTCCGAGTTCGTCCTTCCATTCGCCGGTGCGCTATCAGCACGAGATGAGCTGAACTTCTGGGGCGTTGTTGCCGCCGGTACGGCGGGCTCCGTCATTGGGGCACTGGTCCTGTATGCCGTCGGATATTTCGCCCGGGAAGCCGGCGTGCGTCGCATCGTTGTCACATACGGAAAATATGCGTTTATCTCTGAGAACGACCTTGACCGTGCAACTGCGTGGTTCGAACGGTACGGTGAAGCCGCCATCGTCTTTGGGCGGCTCATCCCCATCATCCGCAGTGTGATCTCAATTCCGGCGGGCTATACCCGCATGAACCTCGCAAAATTTCTCCTGTATACGACCCTCGGAACTTTCATCTGGAGCCTCATCCAGACCTATATAGGCCGGGTGCTGGGGGAGAACTGGGAGACAATCACGGAGATTACCGGGCCCTATCAGAACGCTACGCTGGTACTGATGGCGGCGGCTATCGTGGTTTTCTTCGGTTGGCGCGCCTATAAGTGGAGAAAACGTAAGAGTGCCTAACCGGCGACGGTTGCCGTCTAACGCTATTTGATCAGTGCGCCAGCGGCGAAAGATCAGGCATGTGCTCCCCGTGGTGGATGCGCGAGCGCCGCGCAACACCGGTGCGGAGCGCCGCCTTGCTCACAGCCCGCGAGACCGCCGTCACCACGCGTGAATTGAAGAGGCTGGGGATGATATTCTCCTCGCTCAATTCGCGGTTGGACACGACGGCGGCAAGCGCCTGCGCCGCAGCCATCTTCATGTCCTCATTGATGCTGCGCGCGCGGACGTCCAACACTCCCCGAAAGAGGCCGGGGAAGCAGAGGGCGTTGTTGATCTGATTCGGGTAGTCCGAGCGCCCCGTTGCCACCACGCGCACGTATCGATGCGCCTCCTCCGGGGATACCTCGGGGTCGGGGTTGGCCAGCGCAAAGACGATGCCGTCGCTGTTCATGCGCGCAAGGTCTTCAGGTTCGATGACTCCCGGCCCGGAAAGACCGATGAAAAGGTCTGCGTCGTTCAGGCCGGCTCGAATATCACCGGCGAAGTTGCGAGGATTCGTGTTCTCGGCAAGCCACATCTTGCCCGTATTGCCTTCAATATCGCCGCGGTCGCGGTGAATTGCCCCCTGCCGGTCAAAGACGATGATGTCGCGGAGGCCTGCCGCGACGAGCATCCTCGTCGTTGCCACACCGCTCGCCCCGGCGCCGGTCATGACGGCGCGAAGCTGGCCGATGTCCTTGTCGACAATCTTGAGCGCGTTCAGCAGAGCCGCCGTCACAACGACCGCAGTCCCGTGCTGATCGTCATGGAAAACGGGAATATCCAACTCCTCTTTCAGCCGCTCCTCGATCTCGAAGCAGCGCGGCGCGGAGATGTCCTCCAGATTGATGCCTCCGAACCCGACGGCCAGCGCCTTGACCGTGTCCACGATCTGATCCGGGTCACTGGTGTCCAGGCAGATCGGCCATGCGTCCACGTCAGCGAGTTCCTTGAAGAGAATCGCCTTGCCCTCCATGACGGGCAGGGCGGCCTCAGGCCCGATGTTGCCGAGGCCCAGCACCGCTGTCCCGTCGGAGACAACGGCCACCGTGTTGGCTTTGGACGTGAGCGACCACACGGACTCCGGGTTCGCGCCGATGTATGAGGCCACACGGCCAACACCCGGCGTATACACCTGCGAGAGGTCACGGTGATTCTCCACGGGTGTCCGTGTGTGCATCTCGATCTTGCCGCCCGTATGCACGAGGAACGAAGGGTCTGTGAAAGCGATGATCTTTGCGCCGGCCTTGCGCAAGGCTCGCGCGACACGCTGGCCGTGCTCCATGTTCATCACGCCGATGGTGAGATCACGGACGATACGCTTGCCGCGCGTGCGAACGAGATCGACGGCAGTAATGTCGGCTTCGTGCTCGCCAACGGTGGTCGTTATCATCCCGAGCATTCCGATCTTGTTCGGATACTCCAGGCGTATGGTGACGGTGTAGCCGTATTCGGGATAGTCAGATGAGACCACGTACACCTCCCCCAAGGCGCTTCGCGCTTGAGCAGTCAGTATAGCCGCCGCTGCCCCAACGCGTCATTGGGTTGCGTCATATTTCCAGTCTCATTAGCGGCGCCGCGCAGTTTTCCGCTCACTCCCCGAACGTCACCATCTGTGCGGCGTCTGCGTTTATCTTGACCAGTTCGTCCACGTCCAGCGCGTTTTCCATGCGCTCAGCCTCGCTCACTGAAGACCGCAGAACCGGGTGTTTCGGCACGAAGAGGGAGCAGCAGTCCTCGTCCGGCAAAATCGAAATATCAAACGTCTCCAGTTTCCGGGCCTCAGCGATAATTTCGTTCTTGTCCATGCCGACTAGCGGCCGCAGCACGGGCATAGTCGCCACCGAGTCAATCGTGGCGATATTCTCCACGGTCTGGCTGGCCACCTGCCCGATGCTCTCGCCGGTTACGAGCGCCAGCGCGCCGCCGCGCCTCGCCAGTTCCTCCGCCACCCGTACCATGAATCGCCTGTAGGCGACCACCCGATACGCCGGGTTGACCGCCGCGACGATCTGCCGCTGCGCGTCCGCGAATGGCACAAGGTGAAGCCGTGATCCGAACTGTGATTCATCCAGCACGCGCACGAGGTCTCGCGCCTTGTCCCGCGATGAACCGTCCACAAGGGGAAAACTGTGGAAGTGAACGAAGTCCACCGTGCATCCACGTCGGAACATGCGGGCTGCTGCCACCGGCGAGTCGATGCCGCCTGACAACAGCGCCATGACGTGGCCGGAACTGCCAACAGGCAGCCCTCCCGCGCCGGGAACGGACTCCACGTAGACGAATGCGTCCTTCTCCCGCACGTCAACCCGCAAATCAATGTCGGGCCCTTTGAGCTTGACCACAGCTCCGGTCTCCTCCTCCACGAGAGTGCCGATCTGCCTGTTCAGGTCGACAGAGCTCAGCGGATAGCGTTTGTCTGACCGCGATGCGGAAACTCGAAAAGTCTCTGCGCCGTTCCACTCGGCGCGAATGATGTCCCTGACGCCATTGACAATCTCGTTGTACTCCAGCCCCGTCCTAAGCGCCGGTGCGATGCGGGCGATGCCATAGACGCGAGAAAGCGCATTCAGGGCAGGGGAGGCATCTGACCCGTCCGGCAGGTCTACGCGAATCTGGCTGCGTTCCTGTTTAACAGGATGATCCAGCCCGGCCCGTGCCAGCGCCTTGCGCACGTTGTTAGCCAGCGCGCCGGTGAACACGCTGCGGTTCTTCCCCTTGAGCGCCACCTCGTGGTAGCGAATCAACAGGTGTCTGGACATTCTTCCTGCGCCATTCGGTGTTGCATGACTGCTCATCAATACTAACGCGGACAATCCAGGACACGTTCCGCTCCTTGACACGTAATTGGGCGGCGGCGTACAGTCGGCATGAATTATTGCCTTGAACACGTAGAAAGTGGGGGAGTGGGGATGGCTGAGACTGATCCTGTTACCGGTTACGAGTTTTCCGACAGCGAAGTTACGGAGATCGACAACGGCAACAACCGCGTCGGCACCAAGTTCCGGCATGACGGCAAGTGGTACTACTTCAGAAGCCTCTCTGAGCGGCAGAAGTTCATCGGCAACCCCGAGGCATATCTCGGCGGCGGCGAGGATTCTGACAGCAACGACTAGGCCCGCTTACGCTGCCGGGGCAGTCTCGAGCTCATCAACAAGGTCCCAATAGGCTGCCGCGAGCGACGGATCCCGATCGTTTATGTAGTCACCTAGCGTGGGGACAATGACCACGTTTGGGGCGATTCCCGTGTCCTGAATCTGACGCCCTGACGGCGTATGCCATTTGGAGACGGTCACGTACAGAGCGGAGCCGTCACTCAACTCCTGGAACGCCTGCACGCTGCCCTTGCCGAACGTTCGCGTGCCGTACACAGTGGCGCGATCATGATCCTGCAAAGCCCCGGCCACGACCTCAGACGCGCTGGCTGAGAATCCGTTGACGAGCACAGCCAGAGGGAGTTCATACGCTTGTCCGTCGTCATCAACCTCCCAGTCGATGCGACGGCCCTCACGCGTCTCCTCGTACATCGCGAGCCCCTCAGGGATAAATTCCCCGACGATGCTGACTGCGCCGGACAGGGAGCCGCCGGGATTCGACCGAACGTCCAGGATCAACGCCTCGATGTCCCGCTCGAGCAGGGTTTCGAGCGCCTCGCTGAAATCATCATCCGTCTCGCGGTGGAAGCGTTCAACACGTATGTAGCCGATAAGTGGTCGTCCTGTATCCTCGCCAAAGATCCGCGTCTCAATGGATATCGGCACCACTCCGCGCAGGACCGTGACGCTCATTTGGTTAGCGGGGTCGTCCCACGGCCGCCGTATCTCAAGAACAACCTCAGTGCCGCTCTCTCCCTTGACGATTTCCACCAGGTCATTGACCGCCATTCCAATCACGTCCACGCCGTCTACTGACAAGATGCCGTCGCCCGCTTGTAGTCCGGCCGCCTCCGCCGGCCCACCCAGGAACACGTTGGAAATGACGTTGATCTCACCTGTGTTCCCGACCCGTGCCCCGATGCCTTCATAGGAGCTCTCCGCGAAGAACTCCTGGGCATCTTCATACTGTCCGGCATCCAGAAACGTGAGGGCAGGGTCCTCACCGCGCACAAACAGTCCCCGCCGCGCAGCCTCAGTAACCGCCTCGAACGGGGCGTCGGGGTAATCTCGCCGGAGGATCTGCATCGCCCGCCAGACGTCCTCGAGCCCGGGCGGCACAACGGACGGTACGTCTTCACTCGAACTTTCCACTTCGGACAGGATGCGGTCGGCTGTATTGAAGCCCCGCTCGCCGGAAGCCGCAATAGTCATGAAATAGATGGTGCGGTCGATGTCGTCCTGGTCGGGACGTAGTGGAATACCTGTGGTCTCTTCAAAGACGCGTATCGCCTCAGTGAGGATGCCGAAGTTTCCCGGACCGCCGAATGATATCCGCTCAGCGCCCGGCGCAACGAACGTCTCACGCACGCCGGCAACCAGGATGATGAACGTCAGGAGCAGAGAAAGTCCAACTGTGAACGACAGCGCCCGGCCCGGGTTCTGTCGAGTCTCAGGGCGATCTTCGGACTCAGGTTGATGCAGATTCATGACCTGACCTCATTCTACGCGCGTCGCATAGTCACACCCACGAGGTGGGTTTGCCGCCGTTGCATCGTATACTTGAACGCACAGCGACCCTTGACGGTTTCCCGTCTTGAACGATTTAAGCGGAGGCAGATGAGCAAGCGACGCAACGGCAGCAGTCCGGGATTAAACGGGCACGCAACGGCCCGGCCCGGCGAACGTGCGCTGCTCATCGGCGCGGCGGTCAAGGGCAGGGGAGCGTCCTGGTCGCTCGATGAGTCTCTTGAAGAACTCAGTGCCCTTGCCCAGAGCGCCGGCGCCACCGTCGTGGCCGTTGAGCGTCAACGACTTGATCGATTCACGCCTCACTACATGGGCAGCGGCAAACTGGAGCAAATGCTCCTTCTCGCGCGTGACGAAGAGATTTCCACAGTTATTCTCGATGACGAGCTAACGCCAACCCAGCAGCGCAATCTCGAAGAGTCTTTCAAGGTCAAGGTTCTGGACAGAACGGCGCTGATTTTGGACATCTTCGCGCAGCGCGCCCAGTCCATGGAGGGACGGCTGCAGGTTGAATTGGCGCAGCATGAATACCTGTTGCCGCGCATTCGCGGGCAGTGGAGCCATCTTGAGCGCCTTGGCGGTGGCATCGGAACGCGAGGCCCCGGCGAGTCCCAGTTGGAAACGGATCGCCGCCTTGTCCGCAACCGCATCCATCGCCTCAAGGGGCAGTTGGAGGACGTGCGCCGCCGCCGTGCTCAGCAGCGTGAATCCCGCAAAAACAAGGGTCTGCCCACGGTTTCTCTTATTGGCTATACGAATGCCGGCAAGAGCACCCTGATGAACGCGCTGACCCGTGCCGACGTGCTTGCTGAGGACAAACCGTTCGCAACGCTTGACCCCATAACGCGCATGATGCGGCTTCCGGCCGGCGGTGAAGGGCTCCTCACTGACACGGTCGGTTTCATCCAGAAACTCCCGCACAGCCTCGTTGCGGCTTTCCGCGCAACGCTTGAGGAACTGCAGGACGCCGACCTGCTCCTCCACGTGGCGGACGCCAACGCGCCTGTCGCGTCGATGCACTACAAGTCGGTACTCGCGCTATTGGATGAGCTTGAGGTGGCGGACAAGCCGCGCATCCTCGTCATGAACAAGATGGATCTTGTTGATGCAGAGTCGTCGCCGGAATACCATGCCTTTGTGGACCTAGCCCTCGGCAAGACGCCCAACCTCACCATCATTCCTGCATCGGCGCTTTCAGGCCGCGGCCTCGACGACCTCCGCAGCGCCATTGAGTTCAACCTCGCCTCCGCTGTCCGCGCTTAACCGCCCCGCAGCCCCAGCCACTCCAGGTACAAGCGGGTGCAGAGGGATCCCAGGCTCGCCGCCTCATGCAGCTCCTCCGGCGTCGTCCAGCGCCAGTCCTCGTAGAGCGTGACCGTCTCCTCCGAATCGACTGCGACTACAGGCAGTGAGATGGGCAGGGGAGAGTTTGTGTCCCACAGCATCGCGTAGACCGTCATTGATTGTGAATTCGCGCCATCGCCGCGTTGCCCCTCATTGATCCGCGTAAGGTTTTCTGCGGGAAACCGGAGTCCCAACTTGTTCCTCAGGACACGCAACACGGCTTCGTCTTCCGTTTCCCCGTCCCGTGCAGTCGCCACGGGCAAGCCCCACAGTCCGCCGAGCGGATCGTCCGGGACCCGTGGCCGCAAAACGGCGACCACGCGTTCAGCGCCGTCTGCCTGCACGGAGCGAATCACCACTGAGACAGATCGCTTCACGATTTACGCCTTTCGATACAACTCGGGTCAAAAACTGGAGGGTAGTGACTTATGGCCTGTTTACCGCGTGCCATGTCTAACTTCGCACAATAGATATTATGTTGTTTTCAAATAGCTATGAACAAGCGTGGGCCAAACTGAATCCGACATTCGCGCCGTTGACATCCCCCAACCCCTGACCCCACGATAATCCTTTGGAGCCCTGCTCCGTCATCGTCATGAACAAAGTCTATCGAAACTACATCATCGGCCTCGTGGCCGTCGGCTTCATCGTCCTCAACCCGTTGCACCTGCCTTGGTCGATGCAATGGGTCATCGAAAACCAGGCCGGCACTCCGTTGGGCGATTTCGTCGCCACGTATGAGTCACAGATTATTGTCGGCGCAACGGTTTACTTCACGGCGGTGATGATTCCCGTCTACATCTGGCTGTGGCGTCGGAGACGCAACGCCGGACAGACTCCTCGTCGAGAGGCGCCCGCGCCGATCGAGAACCCGGAGCCCGGCGAGCCGTCCTATCGCGGCCCCGGCGGCGGCAAGCGTCTGCCGCCGAGTATGAGGCCCAAGGCCAACCGCCGACGCCGCAGGCGCTGATTATCGCCCGCTATGAGGCGCTACGAGCCGGAGACCGTAAAAGACGTCGTTCTCGGCTACCTTGGGCGTGGCGGCTACATGCTGCCTACTAATGAGTCCGGCGAAGAGCCACCCGTCAGGGACCTCGTTATCCTTCACGGTCGCGGCCACCGTGCAGTAGCGCGATTCGAGTTCGGCGTGTCGCCTGAAAAACTCGCACCATCCGTGGTGGAGGAATTCAGCAACCAGAAGGAGTCGCTCCAGGCGACGGCTGCCTTTCTGATAACAGACGGAGAGCTTTCAGACGCAGCGCGGGAGCGTGTGGAAGAGGCCGGCGTCACGGTAATCGCCGGTCAATCATTGGAGAACTTGATCCTCGCCTACCGTGGCTCGACATGGCCGCCGCTGAGGCGTCCGGAAGAGCCGCTGCCGTTTCAGAAATACATCCCGTGGTTCGTTGGAATCTCGCTGGTCGTGATCGTGGCCATCGTCCTGGCCCTGATCTCCGCCGAATTGACTATACGACCACCGGACCTCAGCGGCTAACTGCGTCTCGCTCGCTGCCTGTCCTCGCTGTCGATGATGATCGTCACAGGCCCGTCGTTGACCAACTCCACGTCCATCATCGCCCCAAACCGCCCTGTCTCGACGGCCAAGCCCTGATTCCGCAGTTCGCTGACCAGCAGTTCATAGAGCCGCTCTGCCTCAGGGGGCTGCGCCGCCTCCACGAAACTCGGCCTGCGTCCCTTGCGCGTATCCGCGTACAGGGTGAATTGGCTGACAACGAGCACTGAGCCACCGGTCTCGGTTACGGAGTTTTGGAAATGGCTTTCGCCGTCGGCAAAGATGCGAAGCCCGGGTATCTTCGCCGCGAGGTATCGGACATCGTCCTCTGTGTCGCCGTCCTTCACACCGGCAAGAACTACAGCGCCCTGCCCGATTTGCCCAATGATCTCGCCGTCGACACGCACGCTTGCGCTTGAAACCCGCTGAATGACGACTCTCATGCGGAGAGCTTGTCGTGTGTTGCCGGCTAATGCGGATGGGGGTGCGGGTGTGGATGGGAGTGGGCCGATGCGCCGGCGGATGCGTGGTCATGATCATCGCCGCCGGAGCTGTCCCCGCCGGAGTCGCTGCCGTTATCAGAGTCCCTGGCAGGCGGCTGTCCGGTCTTCCTGCCGCCGTAATCGTTTACATAGAAGCCGCTTCCCTTGAACACGACGGCGGGCATGGAGATGCGCTGCTGCGCCGCGTCGCCGCACTCCGGGCACGTCGCCTCCCGGGCGTCGTGATACCCCTGCCGCACAGTAAAGCGATGCGAGCATGATTGACACATATAGTCGTACATCGGCATGACTGGTATTCCCGTTGACTGGTGATTGAATCGAAAAGGCCCGGTAGACGGAGATGAGGCCTCGCAATCTAGTAGGCGCCCACTCCCGTATCAGGATCCATCTTGCCCTGGTCTTCGGCCTCCGCCTTGCGGTTCCAATAACTGCCGAAGCCGGTCTTCTTCTGCTCGCTCGTATAGAATCCGTCCGCGTTATAAACAACCTGCGGAACGTGCAGTACTCGCTTGCTCTCCGCTTGGCAGGTTGGACACGGTGCGACGGGTTCCGCATCGAAACTCTGTCGAAGCTCAAAGCGCAGATCGCATTCTGGGCAATCGTAGTCGTATCGTGGCACGATTATTTCCCCGTTCCCTCGTGGCCGCACTGACTCATATTTGTGTCAACCGCCGGCGGCCATGCGGGCGAATTCCTTGTCTTTTTTGCGCTTGGCGGCACATAAGATTGTATGTGTGCCCGTATCTGCGGTCAACCTAAGCGTCTCATGGCTCG
>DAOUKW010000128.1:0-15547 GCA_034420915.1 Dehalococcoidia bacterium | reverse complement strand
GTTGCCCCGACGGTTCCCTCAAGCAGGTTCTCAATGGGCAATACACCGTATTCAATCTCACCTTGCTGAACGGCCTGGCAGATTGCTTCCGACTCCATCGGTTCGAAGATGGCATCGCGGCCGAAGTGGGCGATGGCCGCAAGGTGTGTGAAGGTCGCCTCCGGCTGGAGAAATCCCACAGTCGGTCTATCGAAGCTCATGCCCGCTCCACCTTCATCCGCACGAAGCCGCGTTTACCCATCTTGATGATTGCTCCCTCTACGTCTTCCGGCGAGAGCTGCAGGCTGGGCTCTGTCTGGCGATGGTCGTTGATCTCCAGGCCACCTTGTTGGATCAGGCGGCGCGCGTCGCCGCGGCTTGTCGCCAGACCCGTCGCCACTGCAACGTCCAGGATTGTCAGAGGTCCCTTTGAAGGCTTCAGTAAAACCTCCTCCACGTCCTGCCGCATGTTCCCTTCATCCACCACACGGGTGAACTCTGCCTGGGCCCGTTGCGCCTCATCAGCGCCGTGCAGACGCTCTGTCACCACCGACGCAAATCGCTCGCGGGCGTCTTGCAGATTGGACTCGGAGGACAGGCGGCTGCGAACGGCCTCGATTTCCTCATCCGGCGTGTCCGTCAATACGCTCATGAACATCGGCAGCAACTCATCACTGACCTGCGTCAGCTTGAAGAACATGTCGACGGGATTCTCGGTCAGGTCGACCGTGTTCCCGTACGATTTGCTCATCTTGCGGCCATCCAATCCCGGAATGAGCGGCGTCATCAGTACGTGCTTCGTCTTGCCGTTGTAATTCCGTACAAGGTCTCGCCCGACCATCATATTGAACATCTGGTCACGGCCGCCAAGCTCAGCGTCCACGCTCATCGCCACGGAATCGTATCCCTGCAGCAGTGGGTAAAGCGTCTCATGCAAGTGGAGGGGACGTTGTTGTGAGAGCCGTTCCTGGAACATATCCCGTTCAATGAGCTGTTGTACCGTCATGTTCGCCGAGATTTCAATCATGTCTCGCAGTGATAGCTGATCAAGCCACTCGCCGTTCCACTTGATCTCAACAGGATTGTCTCCACCCAGATCAAGCACGCGTGAAACCTGCGCCCGCCATGCCCGGGCGTTGGTGAGCACCTCCTCTTGGGTCAACTGCTGGCGTTCCGCTGACTGGCCCGTCGGGTCGCCGATCCGCGCCGTAAAGTCGCCAAACAGCAGGATCACCCGGTGGCCCTGCAGCTGAAACCACCGCAAGACGCGCAAGGAAAGATAGTGGCCGATATGCAGGCTGGTGCTTGTAGGGTCAAACCCCTCGTAGATGGTCAGCCGATGCCCAGAGTCCAGCGCCTCTTGCAATTCCTCCTCGACGATCACACCGTCCAGGATTCCGCGGCGAAGCAGATCCGACAAGGACCAATTGGCGAGCGCCTCATCCGCCGGCGGGGCCGGATATGATTCGCCGTCCTCATCCGTTGCCCCGAGAGATTGCAGCAGGGCAGTGGCCTCCTCGATGTCATCAACACGCGTAAGCGACGAATCATCCTCTGAAAGCGATCTCTTTTCCGCGCTCACATAGCCGTATGAAACGTCTTTAGCAAACGCTGCCTTGGCCAGCAGCGCCAGACCCCGTGTCGCTGCCTGCACCCGCTCAGCAGTCCCGTCCATGAAACCGTCGACGGGAAAGACGATCGTCCGGCTCCCCGGCGTCGTCATGGCCGTTTCGGCCTGTCGCCACACCCAGCGGCGTGTGCGAATGGTATTACCTGTCGCGTACACAGGCTCTCCAGTGGGAACTGCCTCTGCCCCATTACCTTCCGCAGCAGTGAACGTATCTCTGTCACGGCTCAGCCGCACGGTGATGTCTCCGGGCAGTCGATCTACGTCGTGTGCGCCGACCGGCACGAGGTGTCTCATAGAGATGAAGTTGGCGATGTCGGCTGCCGGGTTGATTGACCGAACATAGTCTCCGCGCAGGCACCGCTGGGCGAGGGCCGTGACCGACGGCATGTGAGTCCGGGGGTTGATTCCCTCTGCCTCAAACGCCTGCTCCCACCGGGCAATTGCCTGATGGCCGTGCAGCCCGGCTCCGCCAAGCTTCCAGGGTACGGCCTGTGCCGCTTGGTTCATCGCACGCTGGAGCGCACTGAGATTTTCAGGAGAGGGCTTGGCTGTGCCATGCACAAAAACGACGCCCACAACATACGTCGGGTGTCGCCCCAGCAGGTCGTCTGAAAGCTCAAATAGCATCACGCGCGCCTCGTGGGCGTCATGAAGTTAAGGCGGAGTGGTGGCAGGAGAGGGATTCGAACCCCCGTAGCCCTTAGGGCGCCAAGTTTACAGCCTGGTGCGTTTGTCCACTCCGCCATCCTGCCGTTGCTACGCATTCTACTGACCACCGCCTTCTCACGTCATGCCCCGCGCCATGTCATTCCGAGCGCAGCGAAGAATGCTGAGACTCCTTGCCCTAGACCTCCCGTCCGATTGCTTTTGCGATACCGTGGATCTGCTTCTGTAACTCTGGCAGCCAATCCACTGGCAAGGACTGCGCCCCGTCGGAAAGCGCCGTCGTGGGGTCCGGGTGCGCTTCGATAATAAGCCCGTCCGCCCCCGCTGCGATGGCCGCCTTCGCCATTGGCATCACCAGGTCGCGTTCACCCGTGCCGTGGCTGGGATCAACGACGACGGGCAGGTGGCTCTCCCTCTTGAGGATCTGCACGGCTGTCAGATCAAGGACGTTGCGAGAGAATTCATCGTCGAAGCTGCGGATGCCGCGCTCGCACATGATGACGTTCCAATTGCCCTCGCTGATAATGTACTCGGCGCTCAGCAGCCACTCGCGGATGGTGGCGTGGAATCCGCGCTTCAGCAGCACCGGCTTACGTGTTTGTCCGACGGTCTTTAGTAGCCGGAATGCGTGCATGGTGCGAGCGCCGATCTGGAGGATGTCTGCATACTCCTCGCACATCTCCACGTCCATTTCTGACATCACCTCGGTGATGACCATCAGCCCATACTCATCCGCGATGTTCCTCAGGATGCGCAGTCCTTCCAGCCCCAGCCCCTGGAACGTATATGGCGAGGTGCGTGGCTTGAACGCGCCGCCGCGAAGAATGGTGAAACCGAGTTTCTTGTCCATCTCGGCAACCTGCCTCACCTGCTCTTCGGACTCCACCGCGCACGGCCCCACCATCATGGCCACCGGCGCGCTCGGCCCGATCTTCACGCCGTTGGGCAAATCGATTACGGTGTCCCGCTTTCGAAAATCACGGCTCACGTGCTTGTACGGCTTCATGATGCGGACTACGTGATCCACACCCGGCAGAATCCTCAGGACGTCATCGCCCCCTGCTGTGGTATCACCGATGACGGCAACGACACTGGTGAACTCGCCCGGCTCCACGTCCGCTCGATAACCGAGTTCCTGAATCTTCTCGACGACGCCGTCCACGTTTTCCTGTGTGGCGTCACTTCGCATTACAACGATCATCGCGTGTGCTTTCCTCCGGCCACGGGCCTATGCCCTCTCTAGCGCTCCTGACGGATAATCGAAAGCCCCCCCGACTTTTGCGGGGGGGCTTTGCCTTTTCCTCTACTTTGCGTGTCAATCAGACGAGCAACGTCGGCGGCCCACCCCGCAGGGGGTAGCTAAAGTTGTAATAGCGATAGCCGGCGCCGATCATCATGCCAAAATCCTACTGACGGGATATTCAATCTGTCAAGCCTTTGAACCAGGTTTGAAACCGTTCTTGGAAAGCTTGACATTTCTCCTCCCGCGCGAATAGACTGGCCACGCTCCGGAGGCAGAATGGCACGCGGAAAAACCAAGCTTATGAAGCAGGTTGAGGAGCGCTATGGGCGCCCCCTCGAGCGGCTTTTGCCCGAAATGTACAACGAACTCGGATTGCCCGGCATGTCCGAAGAGCTCGGCATCAGCAAGGGCACCCTCTGGTACTGGCTCCTCAAGATGAATCTCACCGTCAAGCGGGTTGCGCTCGCCCCCGGCGAGAGCCTGGAAATCAAGCGCGAAGCCTCCTGAGCGGCGGCGGCCCCACTAAGGCCCCATCGTGCGACGGTTTACCAGGGAACTATCCGCCCTCGTTATCATCATTGTCCTGATTGGACTTGCCATCCTTCTTGCGCCGGTTGTTCGCGGCATCCTCGCCGAACGTGCTCATGACGCTGACCGCGCACTGCTGCAGGATGCCATCCCCACCTACCAGGAGGCCCGGGTCTTTCCCCAGCCGGAGTGGCCGACTCTATCCGGCGAGATCGGCGTGCCACGGGAGGGCAACGCGGCAGGCTACCAATGCGACGGCTCTGACGGAGGAGAGATCTGCTCCTGGCTCGCCTTTGAGCTGCTTGCAGAGCACGGCGGACTGGAAGCCACGGACGCCATCACATCCGCTGAGACCACACTCAACGTGGGTGCAACGAATGCCCCCAGCGGAAACTACGGGTGGTACCTAAACGCCGCGGGAGAGGTTGCGTCAGAGCCACCGTTCGATTCAGAGATCGGGTACCCGTAAGAGTCTTTATCGACGGATAAACCTGACTGGAACCAGTTGTTGACCAACAGGATCAGCGGCAAGGGCTAACTCTTCTAGTGTGACAACGCCAATGAGGGGATCTTCGCCTTCCTGTCCAAATAGCACAGGGGTAACTGCCGTGTCCCCGTTGATTGAGACGAGGGCAGCCCCCCTGTCGTATTCGATTATCCGACCGTCAGCCAACTCCGCGTAAGCCTTGCCAGTCGGCCGGACTCCCAACTCTTCGAGAACCGCGCGGTGTACGAGAGAATAGGTAGCACCTGTATCCACCATCGTGTCTCGAAGATCAACACTTCGAGATTGGTCATCTGACCACAGTTTCAGGTCAGCCCTGATTTCGCCCATACCCTAATTCTACGCGAGGTTTACGCCGGATAGACGATCTCCCCGCCGGAGGTCTGACGAGACGGCTGCCGGGATGTCTCCGCGCCCTTGGTTGCCCAGAAAATCTCTGCGATCTCCTGCACCGTCGCCACCAGCGCCTGCGCGTTCTCCATACTCACGCTCTGCCGCGCGGCGGAGCCCTGCTTCATGGCTGTGAAGAACAGGTTGTGCAGGTTCGGGTGCTGCTCCAGGTGCTCAGGGCGGAAATAGTCGCCCCACAGGATGCGGAGTTCTTTCTTCGCGAGCTCAGCATGCTCTTCCTTGACCGCGATGTAGCGTATGAGCTTGTTGCGCGACTCCGCGTCGGAGACCTCGCCCAGATCCTCAATCAGATTCACCATCCGCACCACCGTGTGGGCCGCAATCTGCGCTGCGTGCGGATCGTAGATACCGCAGGGAATATCGCAGTGCGCGTTGGCAGTACGGGCAGGTGAGAGCTTGTCGATAGCTCGCAGGGCTATACTAAGTGCGGACATTTCTTCCTCCTATCGTCCCCAATTGTCAAGTTGGCTCATCAACGGATTCAAACGTGAAAGATTGTACGGTAGCCCCCACTGATAGGGCAAGGAACACCGCGGGCTTAGCCGGGGACTTCTGATGCCCTGGTGGCTGCATCCCTCACGCCTGCTGGATCTGTTCAGTTCCCTCCGGTTCCGCGTGGCCGGCCACAGCATGGAGTCCTATTTGCTGGAGGGCGACATGGTTCTCGTGTCTCGACGATTCCCCGGCGGAATGCCGCGACGGGGTGACGTTGTGGCGTTCAGGGAGCCCGAATCCGGAGGAGTATCTATCAAGCGCATTTGTGGTCTGCCGAACGAGCGCATCGCATTGGTAGGCGGTGCTATCCATGTGAACGGCGAGCCGTTTCCGGAGCCCTACGTGTCACGCGCGCCGTCGAGGTCGAATCCCGGCGATAGCGCCGAGTGGATGACCGGCGCGGATGAGTTTGTCCTACTCGGCGACAATCGCGGCGACAGCAAGGACAGCCGGGCATTTGGTCCTGTCGCGCGCGATGCCATTGCGGGCCGGGTGTGGTATTGCCACGAACCCAGGGAGAGAAGAGGCGTCCTGCGCTGACAGGCAACGCGTCAACGCGATACGATGACTATGCGGCATAAATGAGAGAGCCGCTGCGAACAGGGGAGTAAACAGACTATGACCATGCCGGAAATTGGACAACAACTGCCGGACCTGACGTTTACGTCGGGATTTCGAGAGACGATCAGTACCGCGGACCTGAAGGGCGAGGAGAACCTTGTCATCGCGTTTTATGCCGCCGCGTTCACAGGTGGTTGAGAGCGGGAGCTGAGGGAATTCGAGCGCCTGCACGACGAATTCCGAAAGCTAAACACCCAGGTCTGGGGTTCAAGCGTAGATCTGATTCCAAGCCAGGCGGCATTCGCGCAGCACTGTGGTCTGAGTTACAGGCTCGTCAGCGGCTACCCGAATCATGAGGCTGCCAAGGCGCTGGGCGCGTGGAATGAAGAGCGCAGCATGATCCGCCGCGTCACCTACGTCATCGACAAGGACGGCGTCCTTCGCCACATCATCGATGACCCCGGTGACATGGAACGCCACGCAAACGAGGCACTGGAAGCCGTCAAGGGCCTTTCCAACTAGCGTTCCAACTCACCAGCCCCATTCGCAGGGGGTCAGGGAGGGGCAGGATCAGGATTCTGCCCTCACGCGCACCGGGTCTCGTCCCCTAAGCGCCGACACAAATACTGCCACCACGAGCAGCACGGTCAGGTACGTAATGACGTCCTGGTAGCCCGTGGTTGCCGACTGTGCCATTGCCGTTCCCGCATCTACCCCGGCATCCAGGAGCCGTGCCTCCTCATCGCGCTGGATGACGGCAAATAGCGTCCCGGCGATGGCGATGCCTGTCGCCTGGCTGACCTGCCGCACGGTGGCAATCATCGCGGACGCTGTGCCGAGGCGGTGAGGCGGGACTGAGCTTACGAGGGCGGTGTTGTTGCCCGGCTCAAAGATGGAGATGCCCGTCCCCAGCGAGAGCAGCACGGTCACAAAGATGGCGATGTGCGTATCGACGCCGATGAACGTCAAGCCGTAGTAGGCGGCCGTCATCACCATCAGGCCAAACGTCGCGATAACACGGGTCGAGACCTTGTCCGCCACCCACCCGGCAGAGGGAGCAACGAAGAGCCGCACGATGGGCAGCGTGACCAGGATCAGGCCGGCCTCGGTCGCCGTCAGACCCCGCCCGTCCAGCAGGAAGAACGGCAGCAGGATGATGATCGCGCCCTGCGTTATGAACTGGAGCGTGTTGGTAGCATTCGATGCGGAGAACTGCCGGATCAGGAACAGGTTCAACTCGAGGATGGGGAGACGCTCGCGCAGGAACTGGACCCCGCTCCTCCGAATCTGGAGAACCATCATGTCCGGCCTCGACTGCACATACATGAATATGGCAAATGAGACGACCGCGGCCACAGTGAATCCGATGATGAGAGGCTCGGACCACCCGAGAATAGGACCCCGGTTGAGCGCGAGCAGGAACGCCGTCATGAAGACAAAAAGCAGGACTGCTCCAAAGAAGTCGAACCGAACGTGACGGCCCTCTTCGCGATCGTTTCGCAGGATGACAAGCCCCATTACAAAGAACAGCAGAATAAATGGAATGCGCGTGTAGAAAAGCGCCTGCCATCCGAGCGCGTCCAGCAGGAATCCTCCCAGCAGCGGGCCTGTCGACAGGCCGATTCCTACGAAGACGTTCTCCAGCCCGATTGCCCGCGCCCGTTCGGCTTCAGGAAAGGCCCCGACAACAATGGCATCACTGTTGGATATGAACAGCGCCAACCCGATGCCCTGGATCACCCGGGCAATCAACAGCATCGCCAACGTTGTGCTCAGTGAAGCAATAACCAGCCCGAATCCAAATACGAGAAATCCGGCCAGAAAAACCTGCTTGCGGCCTATCGCATCGCCCAGACTACCGAATGTGAGGCTCAGTCCGAGGCTTGCCAGCAGATAGATGACGCTGACCCAGAGGATGACATCCGGTTCGACATCGAACTCACGCCCAAGTTCGGGCAGCGCTATGTTCGTTATTCCTACGTCGAAAGCGCTTGTCAGGATGCTCACGCCAACCGTGAGAAGCACGAGCCATTTGTAATAGCCGGCGGAGCGCAGCCTTTCGGTAAAGGGCATCTGTTAGCGGTTCGCCTGGGTGTGGGACCCCTCTGGGGTCGATTCAGAGGATTGCGGCTGTCCTTGAGGGCCACGAACGCGCCCCGTCGTCGCAGGATCACGTCCACGCAGCGCAGACACAATGATTGCCGCCACCAAAGTAATCAGCATGATTGTCAGTACATCCTGGAAGCCCTTTTCGACGGAGAGACTGAGGGCGTCCCCGGCTTCGACGCCAAGCCCCAGCAATCGCGACTCCTCGTTGCTCTGGATTACCGCATAAAGGGTTCCGGCCACCGCGATGCCTGTCGCAGTGCTGATCTGCCGTACTGTGCCGAGCATGGCCGATGCAGTGCCGAGATGCGAGGTTGGGACCGAACCCATGATGGCGCTGTTGTTGCCCGGGCCGAATATTGAGCTGCCCGCCCCCTCGGCCAGCAGCAGGGTAATCAGGATTGCGATGGGTGTATCGACGCCGATACTCCGTAGCCCGAAGTACGCGCCTGTCATGATAAGCAGGCCGAAAGTCGAGACCGTCCGCGACGACATCTTGTCCGCTGCCCAGCCGGCAACCGGCGCGACAACAAGTCGCACAATGGGCAGCGTGACCAGGATTAATCCCGCCTCCGTCGCCGTGATTCCGCGCCCGGTAATCAGGAAGAACGGCAGCAGGATGATGATTGCGCCCTGGCTCAGGAATTGCAGCGCGTTTGCGCTATTCGCTATGGAAAACATCCGATTGCGGAACAGGCTCAACTCCAGAACAGGCAGGTGGTCTCTCATGACTCGGACCCCCCTCATGTGAATCTCTACCAGCGGCAGCCGCTGGCGGGATTCCACGAAGAGAAATACGAGGAACGACAAGAGGGCTGCCATGCCCAGTCCGATGATGAGCGGCTCCGTCCACCCCAGGTTCGGGCCGCGATTGAGGCCCAACAGGAACGCGGAGACGAAACCGAAGAGCGCCAGCGCGCCAAGGAAATCGACACGCGCATGCCGGCCCTCCTGCCGGTCGCTCCGCAGGAAGATCAGTCCCATGACAAAGAACACCGCCATGAACGGCGCGCGGGTGTAGAACAGCGATTGCCATCCCCAAAGGTCGAGGAGAAAACCACCCAATGGCGCCCCGCTCGCGAGGCCGACGCCGACAAAGGCGTTCTCCATGCCGAGTGCCCTGGCGCGTTCAGTGTCCGGGAACGCGTCCACCACAAGGGCATTGCCGTTGGCGAGGATCATCGCTTGCCCAATGCCCTGCACGACGCGCCCAAACAGCAGCATCGGCAGCGTCGTGCTTAGGGGAGTGATGATTAGCCCAACCCCGAACACGAGGAATCCGGCCAGGAAAACCTGCTTGCGGCCGATGGCGTCGCCGAGACTGCCGAGCGTCAGCATCAACCCGATGCTCGCCAGCAGGTATGCGACACTCACCCACAGGATCACGCTCGCATCGACCCCGAACACCTTCTCAAGCTCCGGCAGCGCGATATTGGTGATAGAGCCGTCAACCGTGCTCGTTAGTATTCCAAGCCCAACCGTGACGAGGACGAGCCACTTATATGAGCTGCCGGAGCGTAGTCTTTCTGCGAACGCCATTCCAAAAATCTACACCCGAACAGCCAACCCGCGCCCCCGGCGGTCTCTCACCTTGCTCTCATGACAGCAACTTGATTCCCCATACCTGGCTGAAACCCTCGCTTAACGCGTGCGCTATTTCCTCAAAGTTGGGTGTCATATCCAGCGCCCTCGCCAGCGTTCCGGTCCGGTCATTCAGATCACGACGGAATCGCTCTCGACGCCCCGGGTCAAGCCGTAGCAAGTCGGCCAATCCCGCCCCTGTCTCAGCCAACGGAATCGTTCCGTGCTGGAGAACGACGCCTGCTGTGCGGCGCTGCGCGCTGGCCACCATCTTTCGGCCCGCCCAATACACCTCATGTCGTCCCGGCGACTCGAAACAACCGAAATCTACACCGGTTTCCGGCCAGATGGGTGCAGGATCACGCACAGTGGCGCGAACGCCCAGCATTCCCAGTCCGGCCACCAACGCTTCGTTGACGGCTGCATAGCCGGCCAGTACATCATGGGAAAACGGCACCTTGCCAACAGGCGCAATCACGCTGTACGTCACATCACCGGTCAGATGCAGGATCGCTTTGCCGCCGGTTGGACGCCGGACAATCTCAGTGCCGGAATTCTCACAACGCTGAACGTCAAGCAGCTGCTCACTCTCTTGATGTCGACCCAGCGACACCGTAGGGCAGGGCCACGAATAGACCCGAACAACCGGCGCGGACTTCCCCTCCGCCACCTGCGCGGCAAACTCATTATCCAGATCCATGTTTTCCCGCCCGGTTAATCCCGAATCCAAAACCAGGCGCCACTCTTCACTCATGCCCATCACGATACCGTCAAAAGCAGGAAATCAAATGCGCTGCGCCCCCATTGCGGTGTATACTTGCAGCATCACTGTGCGCTCAAGCGCAACGTCAGGGGACTCGATGCTCCAGGAGCCCGTCGAGGGAAGTCAGCAGGAATCGCAACGGCCAGAAGATAGCGAGATGGCTCGCCTTTTGGAGGCCGAAGGTCAGAATATGCCCGTCCTCCGCCGTGGCGAAGCCGTGGAGGGCACCATCGTCCACGTTGACGATGAGGGACTCCTCGTCAATATCGGAGCGAAGAGCGAAGGAGTTATTCCGTACCGCGAAATGCGAAGCCTCCCGGAGGATGAGGCACGCGCCCTCAAGGCCGGAGATTCCATCGTTGCGACCCTCGTGCGAACCGATGAGGCCGGCCAATACATGCTCTCGTATGATCGCGCGCAGGCCGAGCGAGGGTGGCGTCAACTCGAAAAGGAAAAGGAAACTGACGAACTTATCACTGGCAAAGTCATCGGCCATAACCGCGGAGGCATCCTCGTTGAAACGCGAGGTGTCCAGGCATTCGTGCCGTTGTCGCAGCTGTCTCCTGAGCACCGCGAACTCGCGTCCGGCGAGGGCGATGACCAGTTGCAGGCGCTCGATACGCTTGTTGGCCAGGAGTTCCAGTTCAAGGTCATTGAGGTCAATCGGCGCCGTCAGCGGGCCATCCTCTCGGAACGCGCCGCGTCCCAGGACATGCGCATCGAGCAGCGGCAAGCCCTGCTTGCTGAATTGCAGGAAGGCACAGTCCGCAAGGGCCGGGTGACGGGCGTCCGTGATTTCGGCGCGTTCGTTGACCTTGGCGGCGCGGACGGCCTCATCCATGTGTCTGAGCTTGCGTGGGAGCCCGTTACGCATCCCTCGGAGATTGTCCAGACAGGGCAGGAGCTTGAGGTGCATGTCCTCAAGGTCGACCATGAGACGGGGCGCATCTCCCTCAGTCTGCGCCGCACGCAGCCGGATCCGTGGCTTGCAGAGGTGGAGGCGTATCAAGAGGGTCAGATTGTCGAGGCAACCGTGACCCGTCTTGCAGTATTTGGCGCTTTTGCACGTTTGGAGCAAAGTAATATAGAGGGCCTTATCCACATTTCGGAAATGGCGGATCACCACATCAATCACCCCCGTGAGGTCATCAAGGAGGGAGACACGCGGCAGGTGAAAGTGCTCCGGATTGAACCGGAGCGGCGCAGGCTGGGGCTCAGCCTACGCCAGGTGGAAGCATAGGATCGGAAGGCGCGGGCGCGAATCCCATATTCAGGGTGAGCGGAGAAGATAATGGCGAGCAGATTTGAGAAGTTCTCGGAACGGGCCAGGCGGGTTCTCTCCCTGGCGCAGGAAGAGGCGGGCGAACTGAACCACAATTACATCGGCACGGAGCATGTTCTTCTTGGCCTTGCCCGTGAGCCGGAGGGTGTCGGCACCCGCGTCCTTGTCTCCCTTGGTGTCGATCTCTCCAAGATTCGATCTGCCGTTACTTTTATCATCGGTCGCGGCCAGAAGCAGCCGACGAGCGACGTTGGCCTCACTCCGCGCGCCAAGAAAGTCATTGAACTCGCCGTCGACGAGGCGCGCGAGATGTCACATCACTACATCGGCACCGAGCACCTGCTCATCGGCCTGTTGCGTGAGGGCGACGGCGTCGCCGCCGGCGTCCTTGAGAGCCTCGGCGTCACGCTCGACAAGGTGCGGCAGGAAACACAGCGCATCCTGAGCCAATCCGGCGGGCAGCCGGGCAGCCGCTCTGGCACGCGCACCCCAACACTTGATCAGTTGGGCGTCGACCTGACCCATCTCGCGCGTGAAAGCAACCTTGACAACATTGTTGGACGGCAACAGGAAATCGAGCGTGTGGTGCAGATACTCTCTCGCCGCAGAAAGAACAACCCCGTGCTCATCGGCGAGCCCGGCGTTGGCAAGACCGCCATCGTTGAGGCTTTGGCCCAGCGTATCGTCGCTGGAGACGTGCCGGACAGCCTGAGCGGCGCGCGGCTCGTCACGCTGGACATGGGGGCGCTCGTCGCCGGCACCAAGTACCGCGGTGAATTTGAGGAACGTCTCAAGAAGGTCGTCGACGAGATTCGTTCGGCCAAGAACATCATTCTCTTCATTGACGAAATGCACACGCTCGTCGGAGCGGGCGCCGCAGAGGGCGCGGTTGACGCGTCCAACATCCTCAAGCCGTCACTCGCTCGGGGTGAGCTCCAGACGATCGGCGCCACAACCCTGGACGATTACCGCCGTTACGTTGAGCGCGACCCTGCGCTTGAGCGGCGCTTCCAACCCGTCCGTGTTGAAGAGCCGTCGTCCGACGACACCGCTGAGATTCTGCGGGGCGTCAAGGGACAGTATGAAGAACACCACAGCCTGACCATCACGGATGAGGCCGTCGAGGCCGCTGCCGCGCTCGCCTCACGGTACATCGCTGACCGTTTCCTGCCGGACAAGGCCATCGACCTCATCGATGAGGCCGCCAGCCGCGTCCGCATTCGCGCGTCGTCCATGCCGCTCTCCGTCAAGGAGGCGATGAGGGCGCTTGAGCGCGTCCGCGCCGAAAAGGACAACGCCGTCGCCGCCGCCAATTTTGATTTCGCCGCTGAGATGCGTGAGCGTGAGGTCAGCCTCGCCGAGCGCATTGCCCGCCTTGAGCAGGAGTGGCAGAACGAACAGCAGAGCGCGACGCCGGAGGTGACCGAGGACGACATCGCGCAGGTCGTGAGCATGTGGACCAATATCCCGGTCACGCGTCTCGCCGCCGAAGAGAGTGAGCGCCTCCTGCACATGGAAGAAGTGATGCACGACCGCATCATCGGGCAGCATGAGGCCATCATCAATGTCTCCAAGGCCGTCCGCCGCGCGAGGGCAGGGCTCAAGGACCCGCGCCGCCCCATCGGCACATTCCTGTTCCTTGGCCCGACGGGCGTCGGCAAGACCGAGCTTGTCCGCGCGCTGTCCGAGTTCATGTTCGGCTCAGAGGACGCCCTCATTCGGCTTGACATGTCCGAGTTCATGGAACGCCACACCGTCGCGAGACTCGTTGGCGCACCGCCCGGGTACGTCGGCTTTGATGAGGGTGGGCAGTTGACGGAAGCCGTCCGCCGCAATTCCTATTGCGTGATCCTGCTCGACGAGATCGAGAAGGCCCACCCCGAGGTTTTCAACATCCTGTTGCAGATCTTCGATGACGGCCACCTGACCGACGCCAAGGGCCGCAAGGTTGATTTCCGCAACGCCATCGTTGTCATGACATCCAACATCGGCGCGGAGGTCATCAAGAAAAACTCGAATATCGGCTTCTCCTATGCCCGTGACGAAACCGACGTGCGCCGGCAAGACTATGACCGCATGAAGGACAAGGTGCTGGATGAGGTCAAGCAGTTCTTCCGCCCTGAATTCCTCAATCGCATTGACGCGCAGGTCGTCTTCCACTCCCTCGATCGGGATCACATCCGCCAGATCGTTGACCTGATGATGAAGGACGTGGAGAAGCAGTTGGAGGCCAAGAAGATCAGCATTGAGGTCACCGACGCGCTGCGCGACTATGTCGGCGAAAAGGGCTACGACGAGACATACGGCGCAAGACCGCTTCGGCGTGTCATCCAGGACATGATTGAAGACAGGCTCTCTGACGAAATCCTGAGTGGCGACATTGCCGAGGGTGACACGGTCCGCATTGACTATGTGGACGAAGAGGTTGTCGTCACGACAACCGGGCATGCTCCCCCCAAGCCAAGTGTGTCCGCTGATACTCCTGAGGCTCCCGAAACCCCCGAAGCTCCCGAGACCGTCGAGGTGGCGGGCTAGCTGACGGTCGGGTCTGGCACGATGCCACGACCGCGCGTTTCGTATAGCTGCACGGCTTGTGGGGCGGAGTCGTCCCGCTGGGAGGGGCGTTGCCCACGATGTGAAACGTGGGGCTCCCTCGTCGAAGTCACCGCAGAGTCTGCCGGACTAGCGACCGGCGTTCTGGAGGCCGCTCCTCCGCCTGCGGCACTCACAGCCCTCATGGAACAGGCCGCGACGCAACCGTCCCGGATCGCAGTGGCCAATATGCCGGAGCTCATGACCGTTCTTGGAGGCGGTGTCGTGCCCGGCAGCGTGACCCTGTTGGGCGGCGAGCCCGGCATTGGTAAATCAACCTTGTTGTTACAGATCGCCTCCGCGCTTGGGAAAGCGGGAACGAGTGTGGTGTACGTGGCCGGTGAGGAATCCCCGGAGCAGATCGCTCTGCGCGCCGCCCGCCTCTCCCTTGCGGGTGACGGCGTGACGCTATTGTCTGAGACCAATATCGACGCGCTCTTACTGGCACTCAACGATAACCCGCCAAACCTCCTGCTCGTGGATTCCATTCAAACGCTGAGGACTGACGCATCGTCATCAGCGGGAACCGTGGCGCAGGTGCGGGAATGCGGCGCGCGGTTGGTTGAGTGGGGGCGTCGCCGGGGCGTGTCAGTCATCATGACCGGCCATGTGACCAAGGACGGCGCAATTGCGGGTCCCCGCGTGCTGGAACACGCCGTTGATGTGGTCCTCTACCTGGAGGGTGAAGGCCTCGGCCCCTATCGCGTTGCCCGGTGTGTCAAGAACCGTTTCGGCTCAACGGACGAGATCGCCGTCCTTGAAATGACTGACACCGGCCTGCGAGAGGTGGATGATCCCTCCGCCGCTCTGACACAGGAGCGAACGTCCACCGCGCCCGGTTCCATCGTTACCCCCATCGTTGAGGGCACCCGCCCCCTGCTGGTGGAGATTCAAGCTCTTGTTGCCCCGTCCGGAGGGGCGGATCCGCGGCGCATGGCGACGGGCGTCGACCTCAACCGGCTGCTGCTGATTTGCGCCGTTCTCTCACGACGCCTGCGGCTGCCGCTCGGAAAGCACGACGTTATCGTCAACGCTATCGGCGGGCTGCGCATTACAAATCCCTCCGCGGACCTCGCGATTGCGCTCGCTATTGTTTCAAGCCTTCGTGACGTTCCTGCCGCTCCGGATCTCGCCGCAGTCGGGGAGATTGGCCTTACAGGAGACATTCGGCGTGTTCCCCAACTCCAGCGCCGCATCAATGAGGC
>DAOUKW010000127.1:0-17682 GCA_034420915.1 Dehalococcoidia bacterium | reverse complement strand
CGGGACAAGATGGGCCACATCCTCACAGGGATGGAGGGCGTCTCCGAGGACGAGTCAGTCGTCGATACAGAGCGGCAGTCCTGAGCGGAGAAAACCCGCGTGTCGCCGAACATCATCGAACCCCTCCCCTGGAGCGAGGGACGCGAGCCGGGCAGCGCGCGAATCGGCATCGTCGTTGCCCGCTTCAATGAGTTGATCACGAACCGGATGCTGGAGGGCGCGCTTTCGGCGCTGAGCGAGAACGGCGTGCCGGACGAGTTCATTGACGTGGCCTATGTGCCGGGGTCGTTTGAGATTGGCTCGGCAGCGCAGGCGATGGCGGAATCGGATCGCTATGCGGCCGTCATCTGCATCGGCGCGGTAATCCGGGGAGAGACGGCTCACTTCGACTATGTGTCGATGGCAGTGACGCAGGCAGTGTCGCGCGTCTCGCTGGATACGGGAGTGCCCTGCCTGTTTGGCGTGTTGACAACGGACACGATGGAGCAGGCGCTTGCGCGCTCGGGAGGACCGGGGAGCAACCGGGGCTACGACGCGGCTGCCGGCGCGCTGGAAATGGCCGGACTGCTGCGGGCGATCCAGTAACTCCGATACGACTTAAGTTCGCGTTCCGGCGGCTTCAAGCTCAGTAAGATTCAGATTCCCGCTTTCGCGGGAATGACGGGGACGTCCAAAAGAGAGGCGCGGCGCGCGGCCGATGCGCGCCGCGCCTTCAGATTAGGCGCCGTTTCGCTTGACGGCCTTGGCGAGTTCCGTGCCGGGAGAGAACCCAACGCGGTCGTGCGCGGCTACCTTGGTGGGCTGTCCGGCATTGGGGCCGCGCAGGGGGCGCACGGTGCGCTCCTTGATCTGGCGAACCTCAAAGCTGCCGAAGCCCGTGATGACCACGCGATCGCCGCGAGTCAGAGACTCCTGAATGGCGCCGGTGACGGCATTCAGCGCGGCCTCGCCGTTCGACCGGGTTCCGCCCATGCGCTGCGCCACTATTCCGGCCAGGTCGCCCTTGTGCAGAGTCTGCGTCATAATGCACCTCCTATTTGCGCGGCGGCCTACCCTCATCCACCACGCACCTCATGGTGTGTCGAGGGCTATACTACCATAATGTCAAGCCGTCAACAAGCCTTTCTGCACCGCGCCTACGCGGTAGCGTGATACCAAGCGCGTGGGCACGCGCAATAGGAACACATACCACGAGGGCTAGGGGTTGAGAAGGCCATGATATTGACGTATTCGGCATAAGCGCACTTTATGTTGGATTTCATGCGGTCAGAACAGATATGCTCCGCAACATACAGGATTAACGACGAGTTAATGCGACAGAGGAGCTGCATTTTGCTTTCTATGGCGTGAATTGGCGGAATAACGGTTGTCAAGTTACAGAAAAACAGGGGATGAGAGAAGGGATCGTGCGGCAGGGTTCACCCTTCGACAGGCTCAGGGTGAACGGGGTTACGGAGGAGGGGACTTTGGGATGCTAACCGGAGTTGTCGGAGGTTAGGCGGGTGTAGAAGGGCGTCCAGAAGAGGGGGTGGACGTACTCGAAGTTGACTTCCTCCGAGAGCTTGTCATCCCCATCGTTGTCGCTGATGTAGACGGGCCGATCATCCGGGTGGGCTTCGAGGGCATCGAGGAGGTTTTTCTTGCGATCGACGCTCAGGAACTCAGGAAAGCCGGCGTCTTTGGGACGCAGCGGGGACGGAGAGACGATGACGACCTCGTGACCCATGCCTTCCAACTCATGCAGGACGGACACGGGAATAGGTCCGTCACCTGTGTCGAGAGTTCCGTCAACGTCGAAGCAAAGCAGTGCCATCTCTCAATTCTCTCCTGACTCAGCCATATTTGAGTGGGCGCCCAGTTGGCCCGGGCATCTATGTCTGCCGTCATCGTACCGTATCGATGGGCATTCCGCCGCGCGCGGTGTGTGGGCTATGCTTGCGACAGATTGCAGCACACGCAGCCACGGAGGGTTTGCGGCGTCTTGTCCGGATCCAATGATTCGTCACGCAACGTAGAGGCGGGAGCGGCGCGAGCGGGATCGCGGTGGTTCCTGACGGTGGTGGCTGCGTTCATTGCGGCGCTTTTGACCTCAAACATCATTGCGGTTCGGATTGTCACGCTGGGTGATGCGCCTGTCTTTGGAGAACTCATCGTTACGTCGGCAATCGTCGTCTTCCCACTGAGCTACATCGTTGGGGACGTGCTGACGGAGGTGTACGGATACGCGGTGGCTCGGCGTGTCATCTGGGCCGGGTTCGGCGCGAATCTCGTGATGGTCATCGCGATCTACCTTGGGGGGCTACTGCCTTCCGCCGCCGACTGGGAACACCAGGATGCGTACGAAACGATCCTCGGTTTCACGGGCCGGCTGCTCGTGGCCTCGTTCATCGCATATGTGATCGGCTCGTTCACGAATGCCATCATCCTGGCTCGCCTGAAGGTGATGACGGAGGGGCGGATGCTGTGGCTGCGGACCATCTCGTCAACGATTGGCGGGCAAGGGCTGGACTCGTTCTTCTTCACGTTCATCGCCTTCTTTGGCGTGTACTCCACCGGCGACGTGTGGCGAATCTTCTTCGTCGAGTGGTTCACGAAGGTGGCGTATGAAACCGTCGCCACGCCGCTCACCTACGCCGTCGTGACGTTCCTCAAGAAAAAGGAGGGTATCGACGTATACGACGAGACGACGAACCTGAACCCGCTGGCCGTTCGTTAGCGTCCCCTACTGCTCAAGCGTCTGTAGTTGTACACTGAGACGATATACAGCGAAGCTGGGTATTCCAGTGGGGGACGGCGATGACATCGGAGTCTCTGAAGGTAACGGACAATCGGACCGGCAAAGAGTATGAACTGCCGATAACCGATGGGGCAGTCCGCGCAGCCGATCTGAGGCAGATCAAGACCTCTGACGACGATTTCGGCCTCCTCAGCTATGATCCGTCCCTACTCAACACAGCCACTGTCCGCAGCGCAGTTACGTTCATCGACGGCGACGAGGGCATCCTGCGGTATCGGGGGTATCCAATTGAACAGTTGGCGGAGTATTCGACGTACCTGGAAGTTGTCTATCTGCTCCTGAACGGAGAGCTTCCCACCGCCGACCAACTGCTGGAGTTCGAGGAGGACGTCCGCTTCCGCACGATGGTGCTTGAGACCGTGCGGGAGCAGATGGAGACGTACCGCTACGACGCCCATCCGATGGGGATGCTGCTCGGGTCGATGGCCACGATGAGCACGTATTATCCAGCGTCCAGGGACATCATGAACCCGGAGTCGCGCAAGATTCAGACGGTGCGCGCCATCAGCAAGGTCGCGACCGTCGCGGCGTGGTGCTATCGCCACACGCTGAGCTACCCGTTCATCTATCCCGACAATGACCTGACGTACGCGGGCAATTTCCTGAACATGCTGTTCCGCATGGTGGAGCCCAAATACGTGCCGAATCCCGTCATCGAGCGGGCCATCGACGTGCTGTTCATCCTGCACGCGGACCATGAGCAGAACGCGAGCGCGAATGCGATGCGCGCGATTGCGAGTTCACAGGCCGATCCGTACTCGGCTCTTGCGGGCGCGATCGGCTCGTTGTCCGGGCCGCTGCACGGCGGGGCGAATGAAGCCGTGATCCGGATGCTTCAGTTCATCGGCAGAAAGGACAACGTACCGGAGTTCATCAAGAACGTGAAGGACGGCGTGAGCGGCCGCCTGATGGGGTTTGGGCATCGCGTCTACAAGAACTATGACCCGCGCGCCCGCATCATCAAGACGATGGCGGACCGCGTCTTTGAGGTGACGGGCGTCAATCCGCTGCTGGAGATTGCGCTGGAGCTGGAACGGATCGCGCTGGAGGACGATTTCTTCGTTTCCCGCCAGCTCTACCCCAACGTGGACTTCTATTCAGGGTTGATCTACCAGGCGATGGGGTTCCCTGTTGAGATGTTCCCCGTGCTGTTCGCGGTGCCACGCACGTCCGGTTGGATGGCGCAGTGGAACGAGGGCGTGACGGACCGGGAGCAGCGCATCGTGCGTCCACGGCAGATCTACGTGGGCGAGGGCGAGCGGAACTACGTGCCGATCAACCAGCGGTAGCTGCGTTACGGCTCTCGGTTCGCGATCCGGCTTTGGCCTTATTAATACGGCGGTTCGCCGCGTTCCGGCGTGGGCGGTTTAGATTCTTCGACTGCGCTGCGCTCCGCTCAGAATGACAGAGGTTATTCGCTGCTGCCCCACCTGGGCAGGCCGCGCATGCCCTGCATGAGGTAGGAGGCGCAATTCATCTTGAGCTTCCTTTGCCGCTCGAAATGCCCCATTCTTTCGATAGTGTGTCAATCAGTTCCTTTTGGCGCCTCGCAAGTACTCTAGGTGTCCAATTCTTTGCTTTGATGACTTGGACTGTCAGCGGGAACGGTGGAATGCCACCCTTCTGGAAGTACTCCCTCTTCTTGCGTTCAAAGTCGTAATTCTGTGCTAGAGAATTCTTGCTCCTCGACAGCAGAACAAGGTTGGCTAGCCTGTCTGTCCAGTCGGCACGGACATCTTCGTCTGGAAAATTCTTGACCCACTCTGAATCTCTCTCAGGTGACTGAGGAAGAACATGTTCCACTGTAATCGTCGAATTGGTGTATGCCACGTTAGGGTCGGCTAATGCACCATTCAAACGCAACAGCAGAGGGCGGACGAAACGCGCTATCGGACGAGAACCATATATGGGCCCATCAAGCGCATTGACTATGTCAGCCTCCTCGTCCTTGGTGAGCCGAAGGTTGGCAAGAATTGCACTGGCGTTCCTTCGGTTACTCTTGGCTGCGGCCAAGGCGGACTGGTACCGAAGAACCCTTGGATCTCTGGTGTCCCCTTTCAACAACATCCCATACGCGAGTCGATCCAACGCATGGAGTAGTCTCGCAAGGTCATCCGGGGCGTCCTTGAAGCGGTCAAAGAACACCATGGCCGGAGCTATCCATTCGGTATTGTCTAATTCTCTTAGATAGCTCAGTAGGCGATTTATCTCCGCTGATCGCTTTGGGCCGGAATATTCCTCTTTAGCAACAGCCTTGAATGCGTCGAAGTACTGCGTGAGTATTCCATCGATGAAGGCTGACCCCTTATGTGAACTGAGAACTTCCTTCTTAAAGACCTTAGCCAATTCCCGGTGGAATCTGTTGCCTGTTTCAATTACAAAGATATGGCCGAACAGTTCACGGAATTGTTCTCGCCCAAGTTCGTCTTCAAAGTCCTCCCACCGCCTCGTATATCTTTGCTGTGCTTTGCCCGCAATCTCTCCGATAACTTCCGCCTTTAAGATGTCGGTAGGTGTCAAATCAAGGCCTCGGTCATTTAGAACCGAGAATACCCTGTGAGCCGAGTCTGCATCGCTTGCCGTAACTACTACCAGATAGCAGTTTCTAATAACAAACTGCGACAGGGCGTCCCTTTCTTGTTGGCTCAATTTTTTAAGCTTGCACCAAAGTAGAGACGAATTCTCAAAAATGCGTTTGCGCGAGTCCGACCTCTGAATATTGCCTTCAGCTACGAAATCGGAGAGCCTGTGACGAATCTGAATTTTGTCTCGAAAATAGTCTTGATCCTGCTCTCGGAGTTCTATCCGAAATCGATCCCTTCGCCCGGTGAAAGCGTTCGCTGATTCATGAACCAATTCATCAAGATAATCTTTCTTTTTCTCGTCGTCAGCCAACTCCCGGAGGACACAGAACAGAATCGTCAGTGTGGTCAAACGCTGTTGCCCATCAATCACTAGATGAACTGAAGACGAAGGGCTCGAAGGTCGGATTAGGACTACGCTGCCGAGAAAGTAAGGTTCCGCCTTGTCTCCGTCCCCAACAGCATTGAGAAGATCATCCAAAAGTTCGCCAGTCTCTTCTTTAGTCCAGGCGTAGGGACGTTGGTATGGCGGCAAGCGAAAGATATAATCATTGCTGAACAGCTTTGATAGCTCAACATCAGTGGCTTCGAAGACCTTTTGCGTCATACCGAACTCCCTACCATAGGTCGTATCAAACTACATTGATATTCTAATGCAGTTTAATGTCTTGGTTGAGGTATGAGGCCTTCCTGAGATCAGCTGAGTCGGGTACCGCGTTCCGGCTTTGGCGGATGCTACCGCGCTTTAGATTCTTCGACTGCGCTCAGAATGACAGAGGTTATTCGCTGCGGCCCCACCTGGGCAGGCCGCGCATGCCCTGCATGAGGTAGGAGGCGGCGAGCGCGCCGATGCCGCCGCCGATCAGCGGGCCGACCCAGTAGACGAAGTGGTCCGTCCAGTAGCCGGAGATGAGCGCGGGCGCGAAGGCGCGAGCGGGGTTGAGCGCCGCGCCCGTCAGCGGGCCGCCCATGAGCGCGCCGAGCGTAATCGTCATGCCGATGGCCAGCGGCGCAATCATGCCAGGACCGTTTTCGTCAACGGCCACCTGGAAGATCACGAACACAAGGATGAAGGTTAGCGCAGCCTCGATGAGGATGCCGATGGCCGGTGAGACATCGCCGTGCAGGGCCGTCGCGCCCAGGTTGGTCGATTCCGCAGCATTGGCCAGATCTGTCAGGTCGCCCGCGCCGGAGAAGACGGCGCTCAGGATCAGGACACCGATGACGCCGCCGAGCAGCTGGGAGCCCCAATACGCCAGCGCCGTCAGCGGTTGAATCTTGCCGGCAATGAGGAATCCAAAGGTGACGGCGGGGTTGAAGTGACCGCCGGAGACGTGGCCGACGGCAGAGACGCCGATAAAGATGGCGAGGCCGTGCGCGAATGCGATGACGATGAGGTTGTCGCCGCCGGGATTGGTCGCCGTTGCGGTGAGAATCGAGCCTGCGCCTATCAGGAGCAGAACGAAGGCTCCAAATGCCTCTGCCAGTGATAGCTTGACGATCTCCGGTATCTGCACGCCCGCCTCCCTATTGCCTTCTACGTTGTCAGAACGATCTTTCCAAAGAAATCCCGGGATTCCATCAGGCGGTGCGCGTCCGCCGTCTCAGAGAGCGGGAACACGCGCCCGACCGTGCCCTTGAGCTTGCCCTGGTGTGTGAGCTGCATGATTCGCTCGAAGTCTGACGTTCGGAATCCGCCGATGCCCATAATCTCCAGCCCCCGGACGAAAACCTGGCCAAGGTGGAGAGAGACCCGGTGGCCGGCGGTCACGCCGCACGTGACGAATCGCCCTTGCCGCGCCATGACGCGGAAACTGCCGTCCCAGAGCGGCGCGCCGACGTTGTCGATGACCGCGTCAACGCCCTCGTTCTCCGTGAGGGCCATGACGATCTCCGGCCACGTCTCGCCGTCCTCGTAGCTGACGGTCTCGTCCGCGCCCATCTCGCGGGCGCGATCCAGTTTCCAGTCGGAGCCGGCGGTTGCGATGACGCGGCAGCCGAGCAGCTTGGCAATCTGCAGGGCCGCGGTTCCGACACCACTGCCGATTGCATGGATGAGCACGGTCTCGCCGGGTTGGACGCGGGCTTTGGCAGTCAACATGCGCCACGCCGTCTTGTAGACGATGGGCATGGCGGCGGCTTCTTCAAATGAGAGTTCATCGGGAATGACGTGGACGGCGCGGGTGGGGACGGCGATCAACTCCGCGTATGTGCCGTGCAGGCGCGAGCCGAGGTCATAGCGGTTCATGCAGTCTTCATCGCGGCCAAGTCGGCAATAGTGGCACAACTGGCAGGGCATTCGCGGGTCTGCGACGACGCGCATACCGGGCACGATACCGGCCTCAATGGCCACCATGCTCACGTCTTCGACTTCTCCGGCCATGTCAAGGCCGAGGATGCGCGGGAGGTTGACCATGACGCCGTTCTCGCCGGCGCGGGCGTTCAGATCAAAGCGGTTGACGGAGGCGGCGCGGACGCGGATGAGCACCTGGTCGTCGGCCATCTCCGGATCCGGCATGTCGCCGTAGATGAGGTTCTCAGGCCCGCCGCGCTCCTCGATATAGACGGCTTTCATGGCCGTTCTCCTTCAGGGCTAACTGCCCTCGGCGGACTCAGAGCCGGGCATGCCCTCCGGCTCGCGAATCTTGCTGTGCATCGCAATGTAGAGCGTCGGCACGACGAGTACAACCACAAAGCCCAGCAGGACCATCGGCCCCAGGATCATCAGGGCTACCACCGTCGGAATGGCCCACATAGCTTCCTCCCTTACCCTAGACGCGAGCGGGCGCCTGATGTGTCTCCTGCTCAATGTTAGCGGTGTCCAGGCCGCGTCCGGTTGCGAGCAGGGCGGCGGTGCGGATGGCGGCGCTCATGCTGACTGCCTCCGCCGCGCCCGTACCCGCAATATCATATGCCGTGCCGTGATCGACGGACGTACGCACAAACGGCAGGCCGAGGTTCACGCTGACACTGCCATGGAAGTCGTGCATCTTGACGGCGATGTGCCCCTGATCATGGTAGAGGGCGATAACGGCATCGTAGTGTCCGGCAGCGGCGGAGAGGAATACGGAGTCGGCGGGCAGCGGGCCCTCGGCCAGAATGCCCTCAGAGACGGCCTGCTCAACGGCGGGGCCGATCTCCTCGATCTCTTCACGCCCCAGAAGACCGGCGTCGCCTCCGTGCGGATTGAGGGCAGCGACGGCGATGCGCGGCGCGGCAACGCCCCACTTTCTGAATTCGCGGTCGGTGAGGCGCAGCCGTGCAAGAATGCGGTCTTTTGTGACGTACTTGTAGGCGTCGCGGAACGGGACGTGTGTGGTGAGGTGGACGGCGCGGAGGCGGTGCGCCATGAGCATGGTCGCGATCTCCGTGATGCCCGCCATGCGCGCCAGCACCTCCTGGTGGCCAATCTCCCGGTAGCCGGCCATATGCACGGCTTCCTTGTTGATGGGGGCGGTGGATATGGCCTGAATACGGTTCTCAAGGGCGAGCGTGGCTGCGAGCTCTATGGATGTGATGGATACGACGCCGCCCGCGATAGTGGCCTCGCCGTAGGGGATTTCACTTGCGCCGGGGGTGTCGATATTCCAGACGGGCACCGTTTCGCCGTCCCACTCAACGTCCGTCAGTTGCTCACGGGAATTGACTCGTGTGAGCGGGAGTCCACCGGCAAATCGATTGGCGGACAATTCTGCGACGGCGTAGTTGCCGACGATCAGCGGCCTGCAGAGTCCGAGGCGGAGGTCATCGTTGGCGGCGAGCGCCTTGATGACGACCTCAGGCCCGATGCCCGCCGGATCGCCAAGCGTGATAGCGACGATGGGCGGGGCTGGGTTGGTGCCGTTGGTGGTAGTCATGGCGTGTCTATTGTACGCCCGAAAGGGCGCGCGTCGTCCCCGCGCGCTTACCGGCCATTCCGAGGGGGCGGGGATCCAGAATCCCCTCCCTCTTGACGGGCGGCGCTTTTGAGGGGGGTAGTGGGGCGTGCTATCATTCCGCATTGGAAGTAAGCACAGGGAGGGACGGCGTGCCGACGCTTGAATTCAAGGTCAAGCAGCACATCTACGCGCACCATCTGACGGTGCCGCATCGTCCCCTCATTGCTCACCTTGATAAGTCCCTGAACGCTGAAAAGGTCGCCGTTGCGATCTAAGATCGCAACGGCGACCCCGATTCAAAAAATCCCGATTTAACATTCCCATGCTTGACGCGGGAAACCGGCGCAACGCGTCAAGCCCCTCGTCACCCTTCATCCCTACGTGGCATCACGCCCCGTGCTATCTCTCAACGGGCCGCGCGCTGAGAGTGGGACGCCGCGACGATGTCGGACAACAGCCCACTCCACCTGGCAAGGCGCCAGAAGCGTGACGAGTTCTACACACAACTTTCTGATATCGAGAATGAACTGCGTCACTACAAAGAGCACTTTCAGGGCAAGGTCGTGTACTGCAACTGCGACGACCCCTATGAAAGCAACTTCTTCAAATACTTCGCAGCCAACTTCCATGCGTTGGGCCTCAAGAAGCTCATCGCCACAGGTTATGCGGACTCCCCCATCCAAGGCGAGCAACTGGCCTTAGACGAAATCAAAGGTCTGAAGAAGAACGGAGTGCGCCCCTACAGAACCGACATTATCCAAGTGAGGGATTTTGACGGCGATGGGGCGGTTGGGCTAAGCGATGTCGAGTATCTGTTGAGAAACTATTCCTCTGCGGCCGATTTTCTGGCTGGTAGCGGAGACTTTCGCAGTGAAGAATCTATAGGACTCCTAAAGCAGGCAGACATTGTCGTTACGAATCCTCCGTTCTCTATGTTCAGGGAGTATGTTGCCCAGCTCATGGAGCACGGCAAACACTTTCTAATACTCGCTGATCAGAACGCCGTTACGTACAAGGAGATATTCAACTACATCCGAGAGGACAGATTGTGGCTCGGAAATGATAATGGTGGAACGAAATGGTTCCGAGTTCCTGAGGATTATGACATAAAGACTGAATCCCGCAAAAAGTATGAAAACGGCATCAAATACATAAGCATGGGTAGAATTGGATGGTACACCAACTTGGATATCGCCAAGCGACACGAGGATATTTTACTGTTCAAGAAGTACGATCCTGAAGAATACCCTAAGTATGACGGCTACGACATTATCAATGTAGACAGAGTAGCCGATATTCCTGTGGACTACGAGGGCGTGATGGGAGTTCCCATCACTTTTCTCGACAAATACAACCCTGCACAGTTCGAGATTTTGGGCATTGCTAACTCGGCGCGTTGGATCGGGTACGAGTGCTATACGCTCATTCGCGGAAAGAAGATATACAATCGCTTGCTCATAAGGAGGCGATAGGGTAGATGGAAATTGAACGGATAGACATTACGGTGCAGGACTTGGTAGAAGGTTACCATGACAATGGTGAGGGTGGCGTTCGAGGATATGATGGCCTGCTGGACATTCGGCCGCCATATCAGAGAGAGTTCGTCTACAAGCCCAAGGAGCGTGACGCGGTCATCGACACCATAACCAAGAACTATCCGCTAAATGTCATGTACTGGGCTGAACGTGGCAACTTACGGGGTGATGGAAACTACATAAACAGCGACGGGCCTGGAGACAGTATCTACGAAATCATCGATGGACAGCAGAGAACCATCTCCATCGCGCAGTATGTGCACGGCGATTTCTCATTTAACAAACGCTACTTTCACAACCTGCCTGCTGACAAACAAGAGCAGATCCTGCGCTACGAGCTTATGGTCTACGTCTGCCGGGGGCCGGACAGCGAGAAGCTTGAATGGTTCGAGACGGTCAACATTGCCGGCGTTGAACTCACTGATCAAGAACTGCGAAATGCCGTCTTTGCAGGTACTTGGCTTTCCGACGCGAAGCGATACTTCAGTCGAAACAACGGCCCTTCCTATCAAATAGGCCGGCACTACCTCAACGGCCGTGTCAACAGACAGGAGTACTTGCAGACGGCAATCCGCTGGGCAAGCTCGGACACCATCGAAGACTACATGGGGAGGCACCAAGCCGATGCTGATGCCAATGAGCTTTGGGAGCATTTCCAAGCGGTGATTGAGTGGGTCAAGAAATACTTTACGACCCGCCGGCCAGCCATGAAGGGGGTGGGTTGGGGATCACTCTACGATGCCTACAAGGATGCACCACTTGATGCAGGGGAGATTGAAGAAAAGACCGCACGATTGGTTGCAGACGAGGAAGTCCAAAATCAGTCCGGCATTTACCCCTACATCCTCACGGGGGACGAGAGGCACTTGAACTTAAGGGCCTTCCCGGTTCAGATGAAGCAGCGTGTCTATGAGAGACAAGACGGGAAATGTGCTGAGTGCAGAAAAAAGTTCGAGATATCGAAGATGGAGGCAGATCACATCACACCTTGGTCGGAGGGTGGCAAGACCGTAGAGGACAACTGCCAAGTGCTTTGTAAGGATTGCAATCGCAGGAAGGGCGCACGCTAAATCTTGCTTGCGCGACCGGTCACGGCTTTGGATTCCTCGGCTGCGCTCGGAATGACATGGGCGGCGCTCGCCCTTCGACAGGCTCAGGGTGAGCGGGGCGTTGTGGCCCTGTCGGGCCACGGGATGGATTCCGGCCTTCGCCGGAATGACGATAGGCGAGGAATCAGGGCTTTAGATTCTTCGACTCCGCTGCGCTCCGCTCAGAATGACATGATTGGCCACCAGTGGACGGCACTGGATTCCCGTGTCAAGCACGGGAATGACGCGGGGTTCGCCCTTCGACGGGCTCAGGGTGAACGGGGTTAGTAGCCCTTGAATTCGGAGGGGCGTTTTTCGATGAAGGAGCGGACGCCCTCGTCATAGTCGTGGGTTTCCCGCGTGTGTTGGTGGGCGGCGTCGATGTACTTCCAGTGCTGTTCGTAGCCCTTGGTGTGGATCTCACGCACCATGTGCTTGACCAGCTGCTGCGTGACGGCGGGGCCCTGCGCCATCTTGCGGCCCAGTTCCTGCGCGGCGGGCATCAACTCATCCGGCTCATAGACGCGATTGACGAGGCCGAAACGGTGCGCGTCCTCGGCGCTGAGAGCCTCACCCGCGAGCAACATCTCCATCGCGATTCCGTGCGGGAGGAGGTAGGGCGCCCAATACGCTCCGCCGTCAAGGGGAACCAGGCTGCGCCGCACGTAGACCTCGATGAAGCGGGCGTTCGTGCTGGCAAGGCGGATATCGCAGGCGAGGGCAAGGTCGCAGCCCGCGCCCGCCGCGACGCCGTTGACGGCGGCGATGGTGGGCTTGTCGAGCTCCCAGACCTGCATGTGGATGCGGCGTCCGTTGAGGGTCTCGTTCTTCAGGCGCTCCTCGGCGGACATGGTGGGGACGTTCCAGCCGCCTCGCTGGCGATCTGCTTTCTCCTTCATGAAGTGCGGCATGGGTCGGTCGCCGCCTGCGCCCGCCATCGGGCCGACATCACCGCCGGCGGAGAAGGAGCGCCCCGCGCCGGTAAAAATGACGACGCGGTCGTCAGGGTTGGCCGCGATGTAATCCAGCTCGACGGTCATCTCCTCCATAAGCGGGATCAGCCAGGGATTCAGCGCCTCCGGCACGTTGAAGGTGATTGTCACGACGCCCAGATCGTCGCGCTCGACGGTGATGTATTGATGCTCCACTCCCATACCCCCTGTTGAGTTCTTTGAACACTGAGATTGTACGCCTTGTGGGGGTGGCCCTTCGACAGGCTCAGGGTGAACGGGGAGGGAGCTATGAGAGGCCGGTGAGGATGAGGCGGATGCCGACGATGCCGAGGCCGATGGCGAGGATGCGGACGATCCACGGCGCGGAGATCTTGCGAGAGACGCGGGCGCCCACCTGCGCGCCGACGATGGCCCCGATACCGAGCAGGACTATCGGCAGGATTTTCTCCAGCAGGGGTGATTCGGCGATGTGAACGGCAATGGCGGCGGGGCTTGTGATCAGGATGACGAGCTGTGAGGTGGCAGTGGCGAAATGGGCGGGAAAGACGAATGCCTGCACGATGATAGGGACCATCGCGATGCCGCCGCCGACACCGAGCAGGCCGCCCATCGTGCCCGTCGCGAGGCCGACGATGCCGAGCATGATGGTGCGTTTACGCGTAAGAGGGACACGGGTTTCTTCGGCCTCTTCAAGGGTGCGCGCCGCGCCGCGGCCACGGATGGGTCTGATAAGCAGATAGGTCATGAGAATGAGGGCGGCGACACCGAACACCGTTTGAAATGCGCCGCGCTCGAGCTGCTCGACGATGTACGCGCCGATCGCCATACCGAACAGGCCGGTGACGGCCATGACGGCGGCCCAGCGGTACTCGATGCGCTTCTGTCGGACGTAGGCGACAGTGGAGGAGAGGGAGGTCATCAGCACCATCGACTGCGACATGCCGGTAATGATGCCGGGTGTTTCATCAGGGAGGACGATGAGCAGGATGGGGACGGCGATAAAGCCACCGCCCGCACCGATGAGCGCGCCGACGGTTCCGGCGATAAAGCCGAGAACGGGCATGAGGGCGAGGAGTATTTCGTCCATGGTGTAACTATGGCACGTTGCCCCTTGCCACGCCTTACGCCACTCCCACACAATCGACGGACGGCTTGACGATTATTCGATTGTGCTAATGGGGGAATCCACATGAGGCTTGAGGGGAAGACGGTTCTGGTTTCGGGTGTGGGGCCGGGGATGGGGCGAGCCACTGCCCTGCTGTGCGCGCAGGAGGGGGCGACGGTCATCATGGTGGCGCGCCGCGCCGAGCGGCTGAATGAGACGCTCGGCGTCGTACAGCGTCTGGGGACGCCTGCAGCAGAGAGGGCGCAGGCCATCCCGGGCGACGTGGCAGACCCGGCAGAGGCAGAGCGCATTGTCCAGGCGGCGCGGGACGCCGGTGGTGGCCGACTGGACGTGATCTACAGCGCCGGCGGGGGCTTTTTCGATCCGTCCGTGACGCTGAGCGAGGTGGAACCGGACTTTTCGCGCCAGGCCGTCAGCAATACGGTGGACGGCCCCCTCAACCTTGCGCGGGCGGCGCAACCGGTGATGAAGCGACAGGGCGGCGGGTCGATCATCTTCGTCACGGCGAGTGACAGCGTGACACGCGGCTCCAACGCGGCGTACGGCGCGGCGAAGGGTGGAGTCATTGGGCTGGCTCGCAACCTGGCGCGGGAGTTGTGGCAGGACAACATCCGGGTGAACGTGGTTCAGCCGGGCCTGATCCGCCAATATCTCGGCACTGACGCGGAGGGTGTCGACGTTCCGGAGCAGAAGCTTGAGCGGCTGGGGCACGTGTCAGATATCGCTCATGCCGCACTTTATTTTGCGTCCGATGAATCCGCGTGGGTGACTGGGCAAGTTCTTTCCGTTGACGGCGGAGTGGACGCGGGCGGCCGGGGGCTGTGGGACCTGGAGCGGTAGACTGTGTGAGCCATGTCCTACTTCTCCCTCGGTTTTCTCCTCCTGGCCATACGTGCAACTATTGGCTCCGGTAGGGAGGCCGCCGAACCGGATTGGGGTTATTCGGGCGAGAGCGGGCCTGCGAACTGGGCATCACTTTCCGACGATTACCGTCCGTGCGGTGAGGGCCTGCAGCAGTCGCCGGTGGATATCACGGGCTATATTCCTCAACAAGGCGCATCGCTTAACTTCGACTACTCCGGCGATGCCGTTTCCGCTGTAAACACCCACCGGCAAGCATATTTCACGTTTGGCGGGGACGATACTCTGCGTGTCGACGGAGCTTCGTATCACCTGGAATCGGCGCACCTGCACGCGCCGTCTGAGCACCTGGTCGACGGAGAGTCCTTTGCAGCGGAGCTTCACCTGGTTCACACGGACGATGACGGCAACCTGGCTGTTATCGGAGTTCTGTTCCGGGTTGGCGCAGCAAACGACGCGGTTGGAGTGATGCTGGACGAGGCCCCTGAGGCGGGGCGTGGAATCGATGGCGGGTTGGCGCTCAACGCGAAAAGCCTTGAGCCGGAAGCACAATCGTATTACCACTACCCGGGTTCCAAGACGACTCCGCCGTGCGACGAGCCTGTCGCCTGGTACGTTATGCGGGCCGTGCAGACGATCTCCAAAGAGCAGGTCGCCCAGGTACTTGAGCTGAGCGGTGGGCCGAACAATCGCCCGGCGCAGCCGCTGGGAGAGCGTGAGATCAGGCTGGTTGAGGCTTAGAGGGCGCAGCGTAAGGCTTTCGCGGCGGGGCGGCAAATGCCATAATGCGGCATCCATTGGGGAGGATGGGTGGCGAGTCCATGACAAGCCAACAAGACACTGAGCGGCGGGGGGCCGCCGTCTTGCCGTTGACCGGCCTACGGGTCATCGATCTGACGTGGCACGCTGCGGGACCGTTCGGAACGCGGCGTCTAGCGGATTGGGGCGCAGACGTCATCAAGATCGAGCGGCCTGAGGTCGGCGATCCGGCGCGTGATATGCCGCCGTTCTACAAGGACGAGCCCGGCCTGGAGCGCAGCGGGTTGTTCATGTATATCAACCTCGGCAAGCGCTCTATGACGCTCGATCTCAAGTCGGAGCGCGGGCGGCAGATCGTTCTCGATCTTGTGAAGGACGCGGACGTGCTGGTTGAGAGCTTCAGCCCGCGTGTGATGCCGTCGCTGGGGCTGGATTACGAGACTCTGCGGGAGGTCAACCCGCGCCTCCTCATGACCTCCATCAGCAACTATGGACAAACGGGTCCGTACCGCGACTGGAAAGCGACGGACATCACGAGCTACGCGATGGGCGGGGCGATGATCAATACCGGGCACCCGGAGCGGGAACCCCTGCACTTCGGCGGTCGCGTGGCAGCGTACCAGGTGGGCGCAATGGCAGCGGCGGCGACCTCAATGCACCTGCTGGGCGTCGAGGCCACCGGCGAGGGCGATCACCTGGACGTGGGGGCGTTTCCGGTGTGGATGGGAGCCATCGACCGGCGGCAAAGCTATTTGATGGGCTATCAATACGGGGGAGGAAACTCAACGCGTCCGTGGCCGGCAGGGGCAATCGGCTCCGGGACGTGGATCTGCCAGGACGGCTATTTCATGACGACGGCGGGGCCGGCGATGTTCCCGCGGATGATGCAGATGGTGGGCATGGGCGACCTGCTGCAGACGCCGGAATGGTCAACGCCCATGGCGCGTTCTGCTCCGGAGAGACTTGATGAGGCGCTGGCAGTCATCGTGCCGTGGATGCTGGAGCGCACCAAGAAGGAGATCCGCGCCGAGTGTCAGCAGTACGGCGTGCTCGGCGGGCCAATCAACTCATTTGAAGACCTGCATAACGATGACCACCTCAAACACCGGGAGTTCTTCCAAGAAATCGATCATCCGACGACCGGGGCGATCGCTTATCCGGGCTATCACGTGAAGCTGCACTTTGTGGACGGCAGCGGGCTGCCTGCCCGGAAACGCGCTCCCCTGCTGGGCGAGCACACGGATGAGATTCTGCGCGACGTGTTGGGGCGCGACGAGGCGGAGATTGCCAGTCTGCGCGCGGAGGGGGTGGTGTAGGTATGGTTAGCACCGGATCACGTCGGCTGCCCCTGGAGGGTGTGCGGATACTGGATATCACCGTCGTGTGGGCGGGGCCGTACGGCACGCAGTTGCTGGGGGACTGGGGCGCGGAGATCATCCGCATCGAGTCCATCAAGCATTTCCCGCCAACGACACGCGGCATGATGCCTTACCCGGACAGGAATATGCCGAGTCTGGGAGGCGGGTCGGCGCAGTTCCCGGAGCATGAGCCCGGTGAGAGACCGTGGAATCGATGGGCATCGTTCAACGCGCACGCCCGCAACAAGCGGAGCATGACCGTGGATCTGCGGCGGCCTGAGGGGCAGGAGATATTTGACCGCCTCCTGCAGATATCCGACGGGGTCATGGAGAACAACGTGCCCATCAGCATGGAGCGCGTGAACGTCACGTGGGAGCGGGTTCACAGGGTGAATCCGCGCGCCATCATGATCCGTCAACCGGCATTCGGCATCGACGGCCCCTATAAGAACTACCGCACGTTCGGCAGCCATATGGCGGCAGTCGTGGGGCATTACTCGTTCATGGGATACCGTGGCGAGAGTCCCGATATGACCGGCGACACGCTGACTGCGGACGCGGCGGGCGGCGCGGCGGGGGCGTTGGCGTTCTCGGCGGGTCTGCGCCACCGTGAGAAGACGGGCGAGGGCCTGTTTATCGAGCTATCGACTGCCGAGAATTTCATGACGTACCTCGGAGATCAATTCATGGACTATTCCATGAACGGTCTCCGCACCGAACACCAGGGAAATCGAGACCCAATGTA
>DAOUKW010000126.1:0-8836 GCA_034420915.1 Dehalococcoidia bacterium | reverse complement strand
GGCGCGCTGGTCACGGTGCTCAGCCTGTTCTCGTCGCGCGGGTTGAACGCAACGATGCTTCAATCCCGGCCGTCTCGGCTTGATCAGCAGGAGGGCCTGTGGGAATACACGTTCATCGTGGAGTTCCTGGGCCACATCAGTGACGCGGGACTGCGAGAGGCATTCGCGGAGGTCGAGGCAGGACTGGGTACGATCTGCAAGCGGATCCGTTTGTTAGGTTCATATCCACGGAGTGCTATGGGAGAGCAAGACTAGACTCGTACAATGTAATTGGCTGCTCTGTGGTCGTTGAGAAGTGCGCGGGGGAAATCGTGACGTCATCAGTCGGCAAGGTTGTCCATGGCGGAAAAATCATGGAAGTCGAGGTGCCGCCTCGCTCCATTGATCTTTTGGCTCCGTTCGTCAACAAGAAACGTCGATCTGCGATTGCAGAGGCGGCGCAGACGGTCAGCCACGCTCTTCAGGGCCGAACCGTCATCAACATAAACTCCACGGCCCGGGGAGGCGGCGTGGCAGAACTCGTGCAGGGGCTATGCGGTTACGCGAAAGGCGCAGGGGTAGATTCACGATGGCTGGTCATCGACGGAGATAGTGAATTCTTTCGCATAACAAAGCGGATTCACAACAATCTGCACGGAGAGGCGGGCGACGGCGGCCCGCTGGGCGAGGCGGAGCGCGCGCATTATGAACGGGTGTTGGCTGAAAACGCCGTTACCATCACGAAACAGGTGCAGACGGGAGACATCGTCATCCTGCATGATCCCCAAACTGCGGGTTTGGCCGAGGCAATGCTCCTGGCAGGCGCGCGTGTCATCTGGCGGTCTCACATTGGTCACGAACAGCATGATGCGCTTGTGACCGGAGCGTGGGAGTTCTTGCGTCCTTACGTTCAACAGGCGGATTTCTGCATTTTCAGCCTGCCTGAATACGCGCCACCCTGGCTTGAGCCGGCCTGCAGTCGCGTTATCTATCCGTCAATCGACCCGGCAAGTCCAAAGAACACGGACATCAGCAGTTCCGCGGCTGACATTCTTGTAACGGTCGGCCTCCTCAACGGCCCGACTCCCTCCACGCCGCCACAATTCTCACGGGACAACGGTACCTTTGGAACGATTGCCCATCGCGTCGAAGCCATGACGGAGGGCGCCCTGCCGCGCCAGGAGGACCCGGTCGTCGCGCAGATTGCCCGTTGGGACAAGCTCAAGGACATGGCAGGCGTAATGCGTTCCTTCGCACAGATGGCGGACGCGTCACACAACGCCCACCTGTGGTTGGTTGGTCCGGCGGTGAGCGGCGTGGCGGACGACCCGGAGGCGCAGCGCGTGTTGGAGGAATGCACCGCCGAGTGGCGTGCGTTGCCGGACGATATCCGGCGGCGAGTTCATCTTGTGAGCGTGCCGATGGAGGATCGAGAGGAAAACGCTGCGGTCATCAACGCGATTCAGAGCCACGCGGCGGTCATCGTTCAGAAGAGTCTCGCCGAGGGATTCGGGCTGACGGTGACCGAGGCGATGTGGAAAGGGAAGCCCATCGTAGCGAGCGCAGTGGGCGGCATCCGACAACAGATCATTGACGGCCAATCGGGAATCCTCCTTCCCGACCCCTTGGATGAGGCAGCGTGCGGTCAGGCGATCAGGGATCTTCTGGCTAATCCGGTATGGGCGGCCGAATTGGGCGCTGCGGCAAGGGAACGTGCGCGGGAGCTATTCCTGCCGGACCGGCATCTTCTTCAGTACGCGGAACTCATCCTGGAGACGATGCCAGAGGCGGCGTAGGCAGCAGCTGCCTACCCTCCGAGCACCCGCGTCATTTCATCCCGGTCAAAGCGCGGCAAAGGAATTGCCGTGCTGTCGCGGGCGGCATCCACGAATCGCAAGCCCTCGGACCGGTCAGTTGCGTGTCCGATTGTGGCGGCGTGGATATCCTCTTCTTGCAAGGCGGCAACAACGCCTGCTGCGCGGTCAGAACGAACACAAATGAGCAACGCGCCCGAGGCGATGAGTCCAAGAGGGTCAATGCCCAACGTCCGGCAGATCTCGGACGTTTCAGGCAAGACCATGTCCGACAAGGCCGCGTAGTCGATCAACAGGCCGACGTCAGAAGCGTCAGCCATCTCGTGTAGAGCAGTTGCAACGCCGCCTTCTGTGGGGTCGTGCATAGCGTGAATCGGGGCCTCTCGCACGGCGATTGCCGCGTCACGAACGACGCTTATGCCGGGGGCGCGCAGGAATTCTGCGGCGCGTTCGATGATGGGAGGAGAGACATCTGCGGAACGGAGTCTCCGGGCGTTTTCACGGGCGAGGACGGCCGTACCTTCAATACCAACACCTTTGGTGAGGATCATGGCGTTGCCCGGTCGCACTCTAGATGAGAGTGTCTCTTTCCCCTTTGCAACCTCGCCAACCATCGTGCCGACGGCGATTGGGCGGTCAATGCCGTATGTCACTTCGGTGTGACCACCCACAAGCGTGACCCCGATCTCCGCGCAGGCGTCCATCGTCTGGCGCATGATGTCTTTAGCGAGTTGGGGCGGCGAGCCGTCCGGCAGGATGACGGTCATGACCATCCACCTTGGTGTCCCGCCTGTTGCGGCGATGTCATTAGCGTTGACGTGTACGGTGTACCAGCCAAGTTGGTCCGCAGCGAACGTGATGGGGTCTGAGCTGACGACGAGGTAGTTCTCCCCGCCATTGTCGATGAGCGCTGCATCCTCTCCCATACGAGGGCCGAGAATGACGCTGGGATCGTTTATATCGGTCTGCTCAAGCAGTTGGGCAAGAAGGTCAGGGGGGAGCTTGCCAACACGCAGGGGGGCATCGTGTTCGTTTGTCATAACGCCATTATCGCCCGCACAGAGAATGTTTCGGAGCGTCGTGGCAATATGCGGGCTCTAGACCTCGTGAGCCAGCGTGAGCGCATAGACGTTTCTGGCACCGGCGCGACGCAGGGCGCGCGCGGCTTCTTTGAGTGTCGCGCCTGTTGTCAGGACATCGTCAATGAGCAGGACATTGGCGCGTCGGATTCGCGCCGAATCGGGCACGTTGAACGCGCCGCGGACATTGTCAGCCCGTTGGGCGGCGCTCATCGCTCGCGCTTGAACGGCGGTTTCCCGCAGTCGGACAAGTGCCGGAATAGCTGCTATACCCCCGGTGCGTGAGAGTTCTCGCGCCAGGAGTTCGGACTGGTCATATCCCCGTTCACGGAGTCGCGCGGGATGAACGGGGACGTGAACTATTAGGTCGATGGACGGACTCCATTCATGCAAGATATGAGCCATCTCTGACGCGAGCACCGGGGCGAGGGAGCGGAGGCCATTGTACTTATAGCGTCGGACGATCTCGCGGACGCTGCCCTCGTACGGCCAAACGGCACGTGCGGCACGGATGCCGGAAAGCCTGGGGATGGCATCGGGGTCAAGGCGCAGAGGAAACGACTGACGGCACGACTCGCAAATCAGGTCGCCCTCCCGCCCGCAGAGAACGCAGCGGGACGGAAACAAGAGTCGCAGGGCAGAGTCAGCGAGGTCGCGCAGTCTCATGTCTAACGGCAGTGGCGAGCGGTTTGGGTGGAAGGGAGGCTCAATTGGCGTCCAATAGGAATCATGTTGACACTCATAGCTAGGAATGGCAAAATCGACACTGCTACGAAGGGGAGTAGTAGCGCAAGTCTAGCGGACAGCGAGCCGGGGATGGTGGAAGCCCGGTCGTGATGACCCGTGAACTCGCCCCGGAGCATCCGAAACGCGGTCTCCGTCGTCAGGATGGAGACAATTGTGTTTTGGCGGGGTCGCGCCCGAACAAACGCTAATGAGAGACTCGGCCACCGGGCCGGGTAAGGAGGGTGGTACCGCGGGATCGCGAAAGCTCCCGTCCCTTCACGGGACGGGTTTTTTAATGGTCGCTCCGACGCGAAGAGCGCAGTGGCCCCGGGTTGTTATTCGGGATCAACCCCACCCTAACCCTCCCTCACAAGGGCGGAGGGAACAAGAAGAAAGCGTACAACTAGCAGGTAAGCCGGTGAGAGAGTAGCGAGGAGAATGATGTCAGGCAGGATGCTGGCGGGCGGAGAGTTTGTATGCGAGTCGCTGCAAGCGGAGGGCGTCGATCTCGTCTTCGGTGTCCCCGGCGGCGCGATTCTGCCGCTCTACGACCACATATTGAAGTACCCGTCCATTCACCACGTCCTGACCCGCCATGAGCAGGGCGCGGCGCACGCGGCAGACGGCTATGCCAGGGCCACGGGCAAGGTGGGCGTCTGCATCGCAACGTCCGGCCCCGGCGCGATCAACCTGGCCGTCGGGCTTGGCACATCGTTCATGGACTCCACGCCCATCGTGGCGATCACCGGTCAGGTAACCCGTCCCGCTATCGGCAAGGACGCGTTCCAGGAGACGGACGTGACGGGCGTGACCATTCCCGTCACCAAGCACAACTACCTCGTCATGACTGCGGAGGACATTCCGCGCGTGATGAAGGAAGCGTTCCACATCGCGCGTTCGGCGCGGCCGGGACCGGTGCTTGTGGACCTCCCGCGCGACGTGCTGCAGGAGATCGGCGAGTTCACCGGCTATCCCGAGACCGTCGACGACCTGCCCGGATTCAGGCCGATCACACACCCCGACCCGATACAGGTAGAAGCCGCTGCCGAGCTGATCAATTCGGCAAAGAGGCCGGTCATCCTTGCGGGGCGGGGCGTGTTGGTGGCCAAAGCGGAGAAGGAGTTACAGGAACTGGCCGAGAAGGCGCAGATTCCCGTCATCCCTACCCTGCTTGGCATCGGCTCATTCCCGGGCAATCACTACCTGTACCTGAGCCTGATGGGGATGCACGGGTCCGCATTCGCCAACCTTGTGGTGGACGAGTGCGACCTGCTGGTCAACGTGGGGTCCCGGTTCGACGACCGTATCATCGGGCGGGTGGCGGACTTTGCCCCGAACGCAAAGATCGTGCATCTGAATATCGACCGCTCTGCTATTCACCAGAACGTCTTCGCGGATGCGCCGGTGATCGGCGACGCAAAGAATTCGCTCAAGGCATTGCTGCCGCAGGTTGAAAAACAGACGAGGACGGAGTGGCTCTCACGGGTGGACGACCTGAGGCGCGAGCATCCGCTGGTTGTCAGGGACTTTGACGGCAAGCCGTCGACGCAATACGTCATCAAGCGCATCCATGAGATGACGGACGGCAAGGCGTTCATCGTGACCGGCGTTGGCCAGCACCAGATGTGGGCCGCGCAGCACTACATCACGGACAGGCCGAACAGCTTCATCACCTCCGGCGGCCTAGGCACGATGGGTTATGAGGTCCCGGCCGCGATGGGCGCGCAGATGAGCATGCCAAATGAGGAAGTGTGGTCCATCTGCGGCGACGCCGGTTTCCAGATGACGCTGCAAGAACTCGCGACGATTCGTGACGAAAAAGCGCCCGTCAAGTTCGCAATCATGAACAACTTCCACCACGGCATGGTGCGCCAATGGCAGACGCTGTTCTATGACAAGCGCTACAGCCAGATCAATACGACGGGGCCGGACTTCGTGAAGCTGGCCGAGGCGTATGGCATGCTTGGCATCCGTGTCGAGGACATCAAGGACGTGGACTCCGCCATCAAGCGGGCGCAGGATCATGACGGCCCGGTCATTCTTGATTTCATGGTCGAGATCGATGAGTTGGTGTACCCCATGATTCCGGCCGGCCAGTCCGTGAACGAGATGGTCGAGGATCCGTGGACCCAACAGCAGCCCCTGGGGACGGTGGCGCGATGACGATGCGTCGCGTCATCTCCGCGCTGGTCCATGACCGGCCGGGGGTGCTCAATCGTGTGGCGAGCATGTTCAGGCGGCGCGGTTTCAACATCGCCAGCCTGGCAGTGGGTCATTCGGAGAAAGCTGAGTTCTCGCGCATGACCATCGTCGTGGACAACGTGCCGGAGTCAGCACTGTGGCAGGTGACGTCGCAGTTGTGGAACGTGGTGGACGTCGTGGAAGTGATGGACATCACGGACGAGGACTACGTGGCGCGCGAGACCGCGCTGGTCAAGGTGCGCGCAACCCAGGAGAACCGCGGACATATCGTCGAGATTCTTGACCTTTTCCGAGGCGCGGAGGTCGTGAGCGTCTCGCCGAGCACGGTCATCATCGAGATCACGGGGCCGACGGAGCAGGTCGAAAGTCTGCTGAATCTGCTGGAACCCTATGGGATTCTTGAGTTGATGCGGACGGGCCTCGTGGCCCTTACGAAGGACGAAGAGGTTCCGCAGGAGGGCGAGTTTCGCGGCCCGGCGCTCGTGGGCGCGCCGCCGCGACGGGGATAGGGCCGACGACGGCTGCCGCACAGAACAAACCGGGGCAGGAAGGGCACGATGGCAGACATCTATTACGACAACGACGCGAATCTTGATCACATCAAGGATGAGGTGATCGGAGTTATCGGCTATGGCAGCCAGGGTCACGCACACGCCCTGAATCTCAAGGACAGCGGCGCGAACGTCATGGTCGGCCTGTACCGCGGCAGCAAGTCATGGGAACAGGCGGAATCGGACGGCCTGGAAGTCGGGACAGTTGAAGAGGTCGCCCAGCGGGCAAGCATCATTATGATGCTGATCCCGGACACACGTCAGAAGCAGGTCTATGACGAGTCCATCGCCCCGCACCTGGACGATGGCAAGACGCTGATGTTCGCGCACGGCTTCAATATCCACTACAGCCAGATCGTGCCGCCGCCGGGCGTGGATGTGACCATGATCGCTCCCAAGGCGCCGGGGCATCGCGTACGGCAACTCTTCCAGCGTGGCGTCGGCACCCCTGCTCTCCTGGCAATTCACCAGGACGTAACGGAGGGCGCGCGAGCGCGGGCGCTGGGCTACGCAAAAGGAATCGGCGCGACAAAGGCGGGCGTCATCGAAACGACGTTCGCTGAGGAAACAATCACCGACCTGTTCGGCGAGCAAGCCGTGCTGTGCGGCGGCATCACCAGCCTGGTCAAGGCCGGGTTTGAGACGCTGGTCAAGGCAGGCTATCAGCCCGAGATTGCGTATTTCGAGTGCCTGCACGAGATGAAACTCATCGTTGATCTCATCTATCAGGGTGGGCTGGAGTACATGCGTTATTCCGTGAGCGACACGGCCGAGTACGGCGATTATGTGTCCGGGCCCCGTCTCATCGACGACGGCGCGAAAGAGCGGATGCAGCAGATCCTCGAAGAGGTTCAGGACGGGACGTTCGCGCGTCAGTGGATCCTTGAGAACCAGGCGGGACGCCCAAGTTTCAATGCACTCAAGGCGGCGGACACGACACATCTCATCGAGGTGGTCGGGCGGGATCTGCGCTCGATGATGCCCTGGCTCAAGGACACGGTCTAAGCGGACACGATTCCAATGACTGCACTGTCACATACCGACTCGCCGCGGCGCGCATTGGGCGCCGGATGCGGCGGCAACCTCTACCTTACGGGCGCGCTCATGCTGCGGGGACGCTAGCAGGTGGGCGCGCGCAAACAGGGAAGAGGCGCGGTCTGACAGGCCGCGGAACACCTACAGACAAAGGACATCAGTCATGGTTGAGCAGGAACGAATAACAATCTTTGACACCACGCTCCGCGACGGGGAGCAGGCGGCAGGCGCAGGCCTCAACTGGGAGGAGAAGCTGGAAATAGCCCGCCAGCTTGAACGCCTCGGGGTGGACATTATCGAGGCGGGATTCCCCGCCTCATCGCCGGGCAACCTTGAAACTGTGCAGCGCATCGCTCGTGAGGTGCGTGAGCCGGTTATCGCCGGGCTGGCGCGCTGCGTGCCCGGAGACATCGACGCGGCGTGGGAGGCCGTGCAGGTGGCGGACAAGCCGCGCATCCACGTCTTCATCTCCAGTTCCGATATTCACCTCACGCACCAGCTGCGCAAGAGCCCCGAAGAGGTGATGGAACAGGCTATCACGTCCGTAGAACGGGCAAAGAGCTACTGTGACAACGTCGAGTTCTCACCGATGGACGCGACCCGCACGGACTGGGATTTCATCTATCGACTCGTGACCGAGGCAATCAACGCGGGCGCAACGACGATCAATATCCCGGACACGGTCGGCTACGCGATACCGGACGAGTTCGGGCGGCTCATCGCCAGTGTGTTCGAGAACGTCAAGAACATCGACAAGGCCATCATTAGCGTGCATTGCCACAACGATCTGGGCCTTGCGTCCGCCAATTCCATCGCCGCCGTCCAGAACGGGGCGCGGCAGGTTGAGGTGTGTGTGAACGGCATCGGAGAGCGGGCAGGCAACGCCTCGCTGGAAGAGGTCGTCATGGCCATCCACACACGCGAAGATCTGCTGGGGTTCACGACGGGCGTGGACACGACACAAATCTACCGCGCAAGCCGCATGGTCAGCGACTATACGGGCTTCGCGGTGCAGCCGAACAAGGCCATCGTGGGGCTGAACGCGTTCCGCCACGAGTCCGGCATCCACCAGGACGCCATGCTCAAAGCGCCGATCACGTTTGAAATCATGACACCGCAATCCGTCGGTGTGCCCGGCACCGCGCTTGTGCTGGGACGGCAGAGCGGCAGCCACGCGCTGGAGGCCCGCCTGCATGAGCTGGGCTACGACGTGTCCAAGGAAGACCTGGGGCGCGTGTATGTTGCCTTCAAGGACCTGGCCGACAAGAAAGAGAGCGTGACGGATCGCGACCTCGAAACCCTGATGGGCGAGGATCGGCGCACGTCAGGAGATGAGACCTATGTCCTGGATCATGTTCAGGCGCTCAGCGGCTCCCCGGCGGTTCCGACAGCCACCGTGCGGCTCATCGATCCTGAGGGAGAGGCGCAGACGGCGAGCGCCGTGGGCACT
>DAOUKW010000125.1:0-2169 GCA_034420915.1 Dehalococcoidia bacterium | reverse complement strand
ACCACCGGCCACAAGATGGCCAATCCCTCGGAAGCCATGCGACGGCGGATGCAGTCTCGCGCCCGTACGTGACACAATACCGGCATGACGGAGCCTACAGAGGATCGGTTAGTCGCGCCGGAACCGCAGAACGAGGACACCGCGCTTGAAAGCGGTCTGCGCCCTCGCCGCCTGCCGGACTACGTCGGCCAGAGCCGCGTCATTGACAACCTCAAGGTCTCCATCCAGGCCGCCCTGCAGCGCAATGAGCCGCTGGACCACGTTCTCCTGCACGGCCCGCCGGGACTCGGCAAGACGACGCTTGCCTTCATCATCGCGGCGGAGATGGGTGTCAGCGTTCGCGTCACCGCCGGTCCGTCATTCACCCGTGCGGGTGACCTCGCGCAGATGCTTACCCAGCTCCGCCCACATGATGTCCTCTTTGTGGATGAGTTCCACCGTCTACCACGTTCAGTAGAGGAAGTCCTCTATCCCGTGATGGAGGATCATGTATTGGATATCATGATCGGCAAAGGTCCGGGCGCGCATTCCGTGCGCGTGAGCCTGCCGCCGTTCACGCTCGTTGGCGCAACCACACGCTACGCCCTCCTTAGCAACCCCCTCCGCGATCGTTTCGGCGCGACGTACCGGTTGGACTTCTACTCGCCGGAGGAGATCGAGAGGATTCTCGTTCGCTCTGCCACTGTGCTGAATGTTGATGCGAGAAGCGACGGCCTCGTGGAGATTGCAGGGCGGTCACGGGGAACGCCGCGTGTTGCCAACAGGCTGCTGCGCCGCGTCCGTGACTATGCCCAGGTCAAGGGCGACGGCACGGTGAACGGCGAGGCCGCGCGTGAGGCGCTGAACAGTCTCGGCATCGATTCGCTCGGCCTTGACGATACGGATCATCGTGTTCTGGACAGCCTTATCAATACGTTTAGCGGCGGGCCGGTGGGGCTGGAGACGCTGGCGTCATCCATTGCGGAGGAGCCGGACACCGTCATGGACGTGTATGAGCCGTACCTGTTGCAATTGGGTTTCCTTGACAGGACACCGCGCGGCCGTCGTGCAACTCGCCGCGCCTACGAGCACCTGGGAGTCGAGCCACCACCACAGAATGGCGGCCCGGACCCGAACCGCCCCCAATTGCTGTAGGTGGCCGCCCAATAGGGAGGAGTAAGCGCCACGCGTCTACACTCTGACTCCCGCGTAGCTTATAATTTGAGTTGCCGCTCATGACTGTCATTCCGGTTCGTCACATACCTGACCCCGTCCTGCGCGAGAAGACCAAGCGCGTGCCAAACATCACATCCGCGCTGCGTTCGCTTGTCGATGACATGATCGAGACGATGTACAAGGAACACGGCGTCGGCATCGCCGCCAACCAGGTGGGACGCGGCCTGCGCATCGCCTACATTGAGATTCCCGAGGAACACGATGAGAACGGCAACGTCGTGCAGGAGCACTCGTCACACATCCTGATTAACCCGGAGATCATCCGCCGTGTCGGCGAACGAGAGGTTGAGGAAGGCTGCCTGAGCATCCCGGGCTGGCGCGGCAAGCTGATCCGCTCCGAGCGCGTGACCGTCAAGGCGCTCGACCTGGACGGACGAGAGATCAGGATCAAGGCGGACGGGCTGCTGGCGCAGGCGTTGGAGCATGAGACCGACCATCTCAACGGCATCGTGTACATCGATCGCATGGAGAATATCGAGGAGTTGTACCCTCTCGATATGCGGGCCGATGAAGATGCTGAAGGGCAGGTCGCCGAAAACGGAGAGCCAAAGCCGCCGCCCGATCCCAACCTCATTTGGCGCCTGCGCCAACCCGTCGCGCAGGTCGCGCGCCGACGGTGAGCGTGATGGAGTCTCCCGCCGACGTTCGCGGGACAGCAATCGGCGAAGTGCTTGAGCGCGCGCGCGTCTTTCTTGCTAATCGACAGGTCGCCGCGTGGGTGGTCGGCGGCTCCGTCCGCGATATGCTCCTTGGCGTTCCAACCGCGGATGCCGATCTGGTGGTCGATGCAGCGGACGTTCCGCAGCTTGGCAGACAGTTCGCAGATGAGATCGGTGGCGCGTTCTATCACCTTGACCAGGACCGAAATTATGTCCGTGTGCTTTCCGCGGTGGATGAGGCAGGAGATCGCGCCCGTTTGGACATCACGCCGCTCGGTGATCGAGATATTGCCTC
>DAOUKW010000124.1:0-2034 GCA_034420915.1 Dehalococcoidia bacterium | reverse complement strand
TACGCGCTGATGGAGGCCGGTCTGAGACTCATCGACGCTGTGTCCGACGAAAGCGGAGACTGGCGCGCAATCATCCTCATGCGCCCGGCCGGAACGAAGGCCGGGTAGATGGCATCCATCCGGGCGGTCCTGCTGGACCTGGACGATACTCTCTGTGATTCAGAGGGCCTAACACCTCTCCGCCTGAAAGCGGTGCATGAAGCCTTTGCGGATTCCGTTGATCCGACACTCCTTGCGGAGGTCATGCGTGAGGCGTTGAACTGGGATTCGGTCGGCGTCCCGGGCCGATTCCTGAATCGGATGTCCCGCATGGCGGAACGGCTTGGCCTGGACGATGAGGCGACGCAATTCATGCGGAGCGTCTACAACAAGGTGTTGATGGACAATCTGACCCTCTACGACGGCGTGGACGAGACCCTGTCATGGCTCGGAGCGCGGTTCAAGCTCGGGTTGATCACAAACGGGCCCACGGACCTGCAGCGCGGCAAGATCGACGTGCTGGGGCTGGAAGATCGCTTTGGCTGTATCGCCATCGGCGGAGAGGTGGGCGCGCACAAACCGGACCCAAAGATCTTTCAGCACTGCCTGGACGGGCTGGACGTTGAGGCGCCGGAGTGCATCTACGTCGGCGACCGCACGGAGGCAGACGTTGTCGGCGCGCGCAACATGGGCATTGTCGCCATCCGCATCAGAAAGTCGTACCCTTTCCCGATGGACGATGAACCGGCGCCGGACTATTTCCTCGACAGCGTGAATGAGCTGCCGGCCCTGATGATAAGGGAAGGGTGGGCCGCGCCGGACAACGGCTAAAAGCCCCCACTTCCTTGTAGAAGGGAGTAAAGTGAGGGCATGACCGCAGCGCCCGCTCCCTCGGGAGCCGGTTAGAAGCTGCGTCGTACGTGATATGGGGTAAGGGGAAGCACAATGAGCACACCCCGGGACAACCAGGACAGTGAGGCGGAACATCAGGGTGATGGCCTCCGCGACGAAATCGAGGAGATCCTGCGTGAGCAGGGTGAAAAGCCCGTCATGCCGCGCCCCCCGAGAGCGCGTGACGGCGGCCCGATCAACAGCATGGCCGGGATGTTCCGCAGCTTTGGCAACAAGGGCGGCGATGGCGCGCGCGCTGCGACAGGAACATTCATGAGAGCCGCTGTGCTGCTATTCCTCATGCGCCTGGCCGTCGGGCTGGCCTTCGCCTTCATCGCCGTCCGCATTCTCGGACCGCGAGCCATCCTGCTTTTCATCGTCATTGCCTTGGCCGTTCTCGCCCTCATCATCGTTCGCTACATGATCGAGCGCAGGCGTTACAGTCGATAACGAATCCGTTTGATGGCACAATGAAGGCAGCCTGACATCGTCGGCGCAACACGCCGCGGAGTGGAGGATGCCAATGCCGCGTGGACAAGAGCCGGGCACACTTCTTTGGGCAGTCGGTTGGGATGTCCTGCTGGGAGATATCCCCGAAGAGGCTGATCCCGTCGGCATCGCCACACGAGCCGCGGATGCGCTGGAGGCGCGCGCGCCCCGGAACTCATACGTTGCCCGCACCGTCTACGCCGTGGGAGCGGCATTCGCCCTGCCCTACGCCGCCTGGCTTGGCTCTAAGTGGGTTCTTGGCGCGGCCGGCCTCATCCACCGCGCCGTCTACCGTGAGGCCGCCACGGCGCTGCTCAAGGGCGCAATCTCCATCCGCGGCGGCCTGAATGCCCTGCGCGACCTTGAACAGCAGAACGAGCAGGAAACCGGGCAAGAGGCCGTTTCAGACGACGTCGAGCGGCTGATGCGCGAAGCTGGCATGAGCGAGTCCGTCACGGGAACCGCGCAGGAGGTCTCACCGGAGACGCTGCAGCAGCAACGCTCTCACGCCCTGCGCAAGCTGGGTAACGATTTCCGCGATGGCGTCGTGGGTCCTCTCCTGTACTTTGCGATTTTCGGCATCCCCGGAGCCGTGGCCTATCGGGTGGTCAAGACACTTGCCGCGCGATGGAGCAGGCACGGCGACGACCCCCTTGCGGTGGCGGCCAAGCGTGT
>DAOUKW010000123.1:0-5228 GCA_034420915.1 Dehalococcoidia bacterium | reverse complement strand
CCGGAATCCAGCAGAAACCTCTCGCCGGGACTGTAGATGTCAGCCGTGAACAGGAACGACACATCCCCATAAGACAGCTTCGCAACCACGGAATTGTCATCGTGTTCGGTGGCCGTATCGAATGGCCTGTCAGGCGGAGGATGCAACAGCTCCAGCCGCGCCCCTCCCCCCAGGTCCAAAGTCGTCCCCCGTTCTGCCCGCGCCACGGTCAAATCCGCGCGTTCCCTCAACGCCGCCGCCCACTGCCGCCCGTAAACGGTGCCGGATTCCAGCTGGGGATCCACCACAAATCCCACGTCATAGCGTCGTAGACTTTCCGTCAGCCCAATCAGGTGATCCGCGCTGGGATGCGTCAGGATAACGACGTCGATGCGCCGTGACCACCACGGCAGGTGCTCTGCAAGCCGCTGCTGCAGCAGTGCCCCGTCCGGCCCTCCGTCGATAAGAACGCGCCGGCCCGTCGGCGATTCAATCAGGATGGAGTCGCCCTGTCCCACGTCCAGCACGTGAACCGTCAACTGCTCTTCTTGGTAGATATAGGGAGCCGCCGCTCCAACCCCCGCGGTCGCCGTCATGATCACCAGTCCGCCCACCACCGGCCACGAGGCCAACAACCGCCGTCCGCTTGGCATGGAGATGCTCGGCAGAGACACCACCGGCCCCAGCAGCCCGGAGGGACTCCGCAACAGTGGTATGAGGAATAAGCCGGCGATCACCAGGTAAATCAGGATTACCGCCTGCACGCTCAGCGGCGCTATCGTGATCGCGGCAAACTCCTGCGACGAAAACACCGACGACAGCCCAAGCAGGAAGGTCAGGAAAGGCCATGCCGCCCATGCCGTCGCGGATGCGAGCGCCCCGTCCGCAAACACCCCCGCCAGGCCTGTCGCTGCGGACGCAAGCAGGACGGCAGGCAGGGCTGCTGTCCCCAACAGGCTCGCCGGTATCGTGAACAGCGAGGCTGCGCCGAAATAGTGCAGCAACAGCGGCTTGATGCCGATTACCGCGCCCAACGACGCCGCGATTCCCGTCGCGCCAACCTGCCGCCAGCCGCCTGCCGGATTTGCGCCTGTGGCGCCGGTTTTTCCGCCCATAACGCGCTGCAGGGGGTCTGTGAGAAAGACGATTCCTGCCATCGCCGCCACGGTCATCTGGAATGACGCAGTCGCCATCACACGCGGGTCCCAGAGGGCGATGATCGTTGCTGCGAGCACCAGCGCCAGTCCCCCGCTCGGCTGCCGTCCGGAGGCAATCGCTCCCAGGTAAACACTTCCCATGATTGCCGCTCGAACCACGGGAGGATTCAGCCCTGAAAGGATCGCGTACGCCCAGACGATTCCAAGCGGCAGCAGCACGAACAATCCGCGCCGCCGCCCCAGCATCATCACGCCCGTAACGAGTGTCACGCCCAACACAACACTCACGTGCAGGCCGGAGATCGCCAGCAGGTGCGCCGTCCCCGCCCGCCGCCACTCCTCGCTTAGCTCTGACGGCAGATCATCCCGCTGACCCAAAAGCAGCGCCCGCGCCAGTTCCGCGTGAGGCGACGGCAGGTTCCGCTCCAATGACGCGCTGAGGCGGCTGCGGATGGAGTTCAGCGCCGCCATTGGCGCAGGCGCGCGCTCGATTAACCGAAGATCAGGCCGCAACAGGATGACAAGATCGTCCGGCCAGGAGGTGACCGCCTGTTGGTCTCCCGATGCAACGCTCTCGTCATCGTCATCCGGCGTCGGCAAGCTCGGAATCCCTGTCAGCGTCACCCGATCGCCGGGGCCGAGTTCGTACGGCGGCGGATAGACCCACGCGATGGCATCACCCACTATGCCAAGCGCCCCAACCTCGGTTTGATCAAGCGCCTGCGCGTTTTCAAGCGTCACTCGTACACGGGTCAGCTGCCCGCGGCGCGACGGAGCATCCCGCACGACACCCTCCAGGGATACTTCTCGTCCGGCAAGGGTCCCCACAGCAATTGCCGTCGGATTCGTATCCGGCAAGGCCCCCCGCGCCATTCCTGCCAGAACCCCCAAAGCGATCAGGCAGGCCAACAAAAGGCCGCCTCGATGTGACACCAGGACGGCCAATCCGGTGACCGCTGCGAGAGCAACAATAATCGGGAGTGGCAGTTGAAAGACAAGCGATAGCGCCAGACCACATAGTATTCCGACGGCCAGCGCAAAGGGACGCATCGGTAGCTAGCCAACCGACACGAAAGGACGAATTGCCGCCAACGTGGATGGGCCGATGCCCGGAACGTCCAGCAGTTGATCGACCTCCGTGAACGCCCCGGACGCCTCCCGATAACTCACAATTGCCTGCGCCACGGTTCGACTGATGCCCGGCACGGAATCAAGCTCGCCAACTCCCGCGATATTGATGTTGACTGTTGCTCTCAGCGTCGGAACAGCGTACCGCGCGCCATCCTGAACCGGGTGGGCGAGGTTCAGCGCGTGCATGTCCGCCGTCGAAAGCGTGCCCCCGGCGGCTGTGATCGCGTCAATGAGCCGGGATCCGGTCGGCAGCGTATACAGCCCCGGCTTTGCCACCGCGCCGGCGATGTGAACTGTCACGTCGCCCACGGCCTCCTCGCCCAGGTACGGCACGTAGTAGCGCTGCCCGTCCTCCAACCGCAGTGCAAGGTCGACGGCATCCGTATCCGCGCCCGCTGAGACTCCACCGGCCATCGTGATGAGATCGATTAGTCGGGTTCCGAGAGTCAGCGTGTACGTTCCCGGCTGCTCGATCGCGCCCACGACGTGAACGAAGACAGTGGCAATCTCCGAATCAGCCAGAACCGGCACGTCGTAGTGCGCGCCGTCCGCGAGCACCTCGGCAAGGTTTAGATCGGACAGATCTGCCCGATCTGTCAGACCGCCTGCCGCCGCCAATGCGTCCGTAAACCGTGAGCCCTGGGGCAATTCATAGAGCCCCGGCTCGTGCACTTCGCCCCGGACATGCACAACCAGCATGTTGTTCTCAGGCGGTGTGTCCTCTTGCAGGGGAACGACATAACTGTTGCCGTCCTCCAGCTCCTCCGCCATGGTCACGGCGTCCGTATCTGCATCCTCGGCCAACCCTCCGGCCAGTTCCACCGCATCGACAACCCGCGCGCGAACCGGAAGTGAATACACCCCGGGCTTCAGGACTGCGCCCCCAACGTGGACCGTAACCGTGTCTGTCGTTGGTTCAGGCGGTGGAAGTTGAATCTCAACCGGAGCAGGCGCAAGCGCCCACTCGCGAGCGATTAGGATGACGAATGCCGCCGCGACGACAACCAGTAGTGCCGTCGCAAGTATTGGCCTTAACCGCGATGAACGAGGTTCTTCTACAGCCGTAGGAGTGTTAACAGGAGCCGGCCGATCCATCCGATTCAATCCGCACAGTAACTGACCAGTAACAGATACATACTAGTGCATCAGTAGTCGTAATCAAGACCTGGCGTGGTCTTGGGCCGGATTCCTGCCGCTCTCCCTCTCCTCATATACTCAAAGGGAACCTCAATTGCTCTGACAAGAATGATCTCCACTAACCCGCAGTTCGCTAGGAGGTGCAACCGGTTTGTCATCAATGAGTCGTCCTGATGGTCGTGCCGCCGATGAATTGCGCGCGGTCTCTATCACACCCGGCTACCTCGACCACGCCGAGGGCTCGGCGCTGATCGTGCAGGGCAGCACCAGGGTGCTCTGCGCCGCGTCTATTGAGGACCGCATACCCGGCTGGCTGCGTGGCCAGCAGAGCGGATGGGTCACGGCGGAATACGCCATGCTCCCGCGCTCCACGCACACTCGCACCGCCCGTGCTAGGGCGCAGGGTAGGGATGTTGGGCGGTCGCAGGAGATTCAGAGGTTGATTGGCCGCTCGCTCCGCGCGGTCACCGACCTTGGCGCGCTTGGAGAGCGCAGCATCACTGTCGACTGTGATGTCATCCAGGCCGATGGTGGAACTCGCACCGCCGCCATCACCGGCGCGTATGTCGCGCTGTACCAGGCGCTGAGATGGGCGCAGCGCGCGGCGATGGAAGCCGGTGGCGAAGACCTCTTCCCGGATTTCCCCCTTAACGAGGCCGTCGCTGCGGTCTCCGTCGGCATCGTAGCCGGCGCATCCGGGAATCAAATGCTCCTTGACCTCTGCTATGAAGAAGACTCCGAGGCAGGCGCCGATTTCAACATCGTCGCGACCGAATCCGGCCGCCTCGTGGAAGTGCAGGGCACAGCCGAAGGCTCAACCTACACCCGCGCCCAACTCGATGATGTCCTCGACCTCGCAATGCAGGGCATCGGAGAACTCGTCACCGCCCAAAAGACCGCCATCACAGCGCTGACCTAGCCGCAAACTCACTGCACTATGTCCAACATGCTCCGCGATACAATGCACTCACCATGACGCAGCGCAACTCCGCAGACCCCGCCAAGCCTTTGGATGGTTCCGTCGCCCTCATCACCGGCGGCTCCCGCGGTATTGGCCGCGCTATCACGTTTGAACTCGCATCTCTGGGCGCAGACGTCGGCGTCAACTTCTTTCGCAATCCCAAACAGGCTGCAGAAACCGTCGCGACCGTGAAAGAACGATATGGCGTCCGGGCGGAATCGTTTAAGGCCCATATTGGCGAGCCGGATCAGGTCGAGGAACTGATCTCTAATGTCATCCAGTCCTTTGGCCGACTCGACATCCTGGTCAACAACGCCGCCTCCGGCATCCAGCGCGCTGCTACGGAATTGGAGCCGAAGCACTGGGACTGGACCATGGGCATCAACGCCCGCGCCCCCTGGCTCGCCGCAAAGTTGGCCGCCCCGCACATGATCGCTCAGGGCGGCGGCGCAATCGTCAACATCTCCAGCCTTGGCTCCACCCGCGTCATGGCCGACTACACCAGCGTCGGCGTCTCCAAGGCGGCGCTTGAATCCCTCACGCGCTATCTTGCCGTCGAACTCGCCCCACAGGGCATCCGCGTGAACACCGTCTCCGGCGGACTCGTCAAGACCGATGCCCTCGACCACTTTGAAGACCGCGAGAACATGATTGCCAAAGCAACGAGCGAGACCCCTGCCGGCCGGATGGTTGAACCGGAAGATATCGCTCGTGCCGTGGCCTTCCTCTGCCTGCCGGAGTCGCAGATGATCATCGGCCAGACCATCGTCGTCGATGGCGGAATGACGCTCACATGGCGAACGACATGACCGACGGGCAGGGCGAAACCCCGTCCACCGACGAACTCCGCGCCATGGCACAGT
>DAOUKW010000122.1:0-13035 GCA_034420915.1 Dehalococcoidia bacterium | reverse complement strand
GCGCCGAACGCGATGGGAGTTATAACGTCGCGCAGCAACGGCGCAAGGAGTGCTGCCGTCACCGCGCCAACTGCTATAGAAATCCGTAGACTTCGCCACAGGGATTGACCGGTTGATTTCCGCCACGCCAGGAGCGGACCGACGCCCATCAGCAGGATGAGCGCGAGAAACAGCGGGCCGTTCACCTTGAGATAGAAGGGCGCGCCCACTGTCAGCCGCTGATTGCCAAGAGCCTCGGACACCATCGGGTACACGGTGCCCCAGAACGTGGCGAAGGCGATGCTGAACAGCAGCACATTGTTGAAGAGAAAGCCGGACTCCCGCGAGAGGACGGCCTCGAATCCTTCCTCATCGCGGATGCGCGGCAGCCGCCAGAAGAGCAGAATGAGCGGCAGCGCCATCGCCCCCACAAAATATCCGAGGAACAGGCCGCCAACGTCTGATTCGGCAAAGTTGTGGACGGAACTGAGGATGCCGCTGCGAACAATGAACGTTCCGAAAATAGCCAGCAGATAAGTGGCGAAGACAAGACTCAGCGTCCACACTTTGAGCTTGCCGCGCCGCTCCACAACCATGACGGAGTGCAGGAACGCGGTGCCCGTGAGCCATGGCAAGAACGCGACGTTCTCCACCGGGTCCCAGCCCCAGTAGCCGCCCCAACCCAGCACATGGTAGGCCCACCACCCGCCGAGGATGAGTCCCGCGGTCTGAATGCTCCAGGCAATCAGGGTCGGTGTCCGCAGCGCTCGCGTCCACTCAACTCCCACCCGGCCTGTTGCCAGCGCGGCGATGCCGATCGCAAAGGGCAGCGTCCAGCTCATGTATCCGGCCAGCAGCATTGGAGGATGCACCAGCATTCCCGGGTCCTGCAGGAGGGGATTCAGTCCGACTCCGTCCGGCATCGTTGCGGGGAGACGCGTCATTGGACTGGCGAAGAACACCAGGACGATGAGGAAAAAGGACAGATTCGCAAGGATAACGGCGTTGGCGTAGCCCATCAGCGCCGGGTATCGCCTGCGCATGACGAGGATCATCACGCTCCCAAACACCGCCAAAAGTGTTGACCAGTAGAGCAGGGAGCCTTCTTGCCCCGCGTAGAAGGCCGACAGGATGTAATACCACGGCATGGTTGTGCTGGAATGGAGTGTCACGTAGCGCAGACCAAAGTCCTGTGTGACAAAGGAATACACGAGGATAGAGGACGTCATAACGAGCAAGAGCGCCACAACATATATGGCGTTCCGCCCGCTCGCGGTCAGTGGAGCAATGGACAGGCGTGCCCCCAACACTGACGCGGCGCTGCCGTACAAGGCAGCGCCAAGCGCGAGAATCAACGCAATGTAACCGGCGTCTGAAAGCTGCATGGTGGCGTATATCGCCTAGCCGTATGTTGGTTCGTAGTTGGGAGCCGTCGCGCCGTCGGGAAGGGGCTCCATGGTGTCCGGGTGGCGCGTCAGCAAGACGTCGGCAGTGAACGTGCCGCCGGGAGTGTAGTAGCCCTCAACGAAAACAACTGCGTTGTCGCCAAAGATGTCCGGCGGCGCTCCCTGGTAGACAACGGGAATCGTTGATTCTTCTCCATGCACCTCAAATTCATAGATGAGGTCCTCCCCGCGGACGATGGAGCCGGCGGTCACTGTTCCGCCTACCCTGAGTCGACGATCATCCGTAATGTCCGGCGCGGCAGCTAATTCGTCCACGTTCATGTAGGCGGCGGCAGTCGCATCGAGTGAAAGGAAGATCAGGTATGCGACCACGAGGGCGACCACGCCGGCGCCAATAAGCAAACGGACGTTGAATCGTCCGCGCCGTGGATGATCCTGTTCATCAAAGATGGAATCGTGCGCAGTCAACGGTACCTCTATGCCGGCCGACACACCTGCGGGGTTAATCGAGCAAGAGCGTGGTAGAACAATCGTATTGAGGCAGGAAAGTTCCGTCAACGATGATGGCGAATACCACGGTAGGATGCGGACATTTGCCCTAGGGGGCTATACTGTGGTTTAGTATTGTCGCGACGGTTACTTCCAACCCTCCACACATAGTAATACTGTAAAGGTAAAAGGAACGCATGCTGCGAATCCGCCTAACTCGAAAGGGCTTCCGTAAGCAACCGCACTATCGTGTCGTGGTGGCCGACCAACGAGCGCCACGGGACGGAGCGTTTGTCGAGATCATAGGGCATTACGACCCGCGCACCGGCCCTGATTCTCTTCAAGTCGATCACGATAAAGCGCGGGAATGGTTGAGTAGGGGCGCTCAGCCTAGTGAAGCTGTCACCAAGCTCTTTCGGCGGCAGGGGATAATCGCGTCGGCATGAAAAATGCGCCAGCAATGGCAGTTGGGACGTGATCGTGAAGGAGCTCGTTGAATTTATCGCTATGAGCATTGTTGAAGACAAGGATGCAGTTCGCGTGACCGAGAGCGTCGCTGAGGACGGCCGAATCCTGATCAGCCTTGTTGTCGCAGAGGGTGATAAGGGCAAGGTGATTGGTCGTGGGGGCCGCGTTGCTGAAGCCATCCGCACGGTCCTCAGGATTGCTGCGATTAGACGCGGTGTGAGAGCCAGCTTGGAGATCGTCTAGAGTCGTCAAGCCCGTGGATCGACGCTTCACTTCATCGCCATACATAGCAGTTGGTCGCATCAGTGGCCCTTTTGGCGTCAAAGGCGAACTCAAAATTGAGGTCCTGACGGACTTCCCTCAACGGTTTGAACCGGGCAGCAAGCTCTTTCTCACGGAAGAGCCCGTAACCGTTGCAAGCGCTCGCGCCAGCGGCATGGACCGACTTATCGTTCAGCTTGATGAGGTTCGCTCCCGCACACAGGCTGAAACAATCCCCCGCGGCGCAACACTTGATATCCGGGAAGAGGATGTCATCCCGTTGCCGGACGGCGCCTACTACCGATTTCAGTTGATCGGCCTGCCCGCTGTCACGGAGACTGACGGCGAATCAATAGGAACGGTTGAAGACATTATCGAGACCGGTGTGAATGACGTGCTGGTTGTCCGGGCAGAGGGCCGGCCGGAAACACTGATTCCGAATACGGACGAGGTCGTCACGATCGACCTTGAGAACGCCGTCATCCGGGTGAAACCTATAGAGGGACTGATACCTTCGGCAGCGCCGGAGAAGCCACAGGATCAACCGACACAGCAGCGACGCCGCCGGCGCAGGCGACGGCGCTAACCCGAGATGCGGCATCTCACCGGCCGCGTCGAGAAACCCGGCGTGCTTGACACCGGTCAATTCCGCATGACGTAGAATAAAGTCATGTCTGGACACTCTCATTGGTCGACGATTCAGCGGCAGAAAGGCGCTAATGACGCCAAGCGCGCCAAGCTGTTTACCAAGCTGTCTCGCGAGATTTCTACCGCGGCCAGAGATGGTGGCGTCAACCCTGAGTTCAACCCACGCCTGCGTCTCGCTGTTCAGCGCGCCAAAGACTCGGGCATGCCCAACGACAACATCGACCGTACCCTCAAGAAGATCGCCGGCGGTGACAATGGCGATTCGCTGGAGGAAATCTGGTATGAGGGCTATGGCGCAGGCGGCGCAGCGGTCCTTGTGCAGGCGCTGACGGACAATCGCAACCGGACCTCAAACGACGTGCGGTCCACCTTCAGCAGGCAAGGCGGCAACATCGGGGAAGTCGGAAGCGTCAACTGGATCTTCGACAACACCGGTACGATCGTCGTTGAAGGGACTGACGAAGAGCTTGAGGAAGTTGCGCTGTCTGCCATTGATGCGGGCGCGGAGGACGTGGGCGACCCGTACAGCGGACAGTTGGAGGTCTATACGGCTCCCGGCCAGCTTGAGGCGGTTCGCACGGCAATGGCCGAGCAGGGCGCAAAGGTCGTCCAGGCGGAAATCACCATGCGTCCCAAGACGCAGGTTGACCTTGAAGTGTCTGCAGCGAAGCAGAATCTCCGCCTGTTGGAGCGACTCGATGAGCTCGATGACGTTCAGCAGGTATACACCAACGCCAATTTCCCCGCGGAAGTGCTGGAAGACGCCGCGGCCGTCTAGGCCCGCGTGACACGGCGGCCTGTGATGGCGCGCGTCCTCGGTATCGATCCCGGAACACATATCGCAGGTTATGGCGTGCTCGATGTCCGGGATGACGGCAGCCCGCATCTGTTCGTGGAGTGCGGTGTGGTTCGCCTGAAGCGGGATGATCCACTAGAGATACGGCTCTTGCGACTGCGGGAAGGGCTTTTGGAGGTTGTCGGTCGGTTGAGTCCTGACGCTATCGCCATTGAAAGTCCGTTCGTCGGGCGAAATGTCAAGGCAGCCTTTTCAGTGGGTGAGGCGCGAGGTGTCGCTCTCGTCATCGCAGCGGAACATGGCATCCCTGTTCGTCAGTATGCGCCTGCGGAAATCAAGAGCACCGTTGCCGGTCATGGACGGGCGACCAAGCAGGACGTTGAGCGGCTACTGAGGCTGCAGGTGACGATGCCGGACGGCAAGGTCCCGGCAGACGCCACGGATGCGCTCGCCGTCGCAATGTGTGACGCGGTTCACTCGTCATCACTTCATTCACAGGCAGGCAGTTTGTTACGCTAACTGAAAGGCTACTGCGCCTGACACGCATCCCCTCTCCTTTAGGGGAGAGGGTTGGGGTGAGGGGGAAAACTCATGGACTTCAGACTATCGTCGGAGGCGGAGCAGTTCCGTGATGAGGTTCGCGCGTTCTTAAGGGAGAACTGGGACCCTCGCAATTTCGAGGCTCACTCCATCAACGTTCGCTCAATGGACTTTGCGAACGCCGAGTCACGGAAGAACGACCATGAGTTCATCAAGAAACTCGTCGACAAGGGCTGGTACACGATGCACTGGCCGGAGGAATTCGGCGGCGCGAATGCCTCGTTTGACAATCAATTCGTCTACATGGAGGAACTCGGGTATGCGGATGCTCCCGAGGGCACGCCGAGTGCCAACATCACCGGCGCAATCATGTTCCATGGCTCCGACTGGCTCAAGGAGCAGTTCCTCCCCAAGATGGCCACCGCGGATATCGATTGGGCGCAGGGTTACAGCGAGCCGAATGCGGGAACGGACCTTGCCAGCCTGCAGACGCGTGGTGTGGAAGACGGCGACGACATCGTCGTGACAGGCCAGAAAATCTGGTCGTCCGGGTCACATTTCTCCAACTGGTATCACATCCTTGTTCGCACAGACCCGAGCGCGCCGAAGCATCGCGGTATCACGTACCTGGCAATGCAGCTGACGGATGACGACGGAAACATGATGCCCGGCATCACGCTGCGGCCTCTGTATGACTTCTTCGGCACCCGCCGATGGAATGAGGTGTTCATGGATGAGGTTCGCGTGCCAAAGCGTTATCTCATCGGTGAGATGAATCGCGGCTGGTATGCGGCCATGACGACGCTCAATTTTGAACGGACGGGTATCGACAACGCCGCGAGACAGATCGGCGTTTTTGACCGGTTCGTCGCCATGGCGCGCGATTTGAACTTCAACGGGGAGTCGATTCTGAACAACGGCGTCACACGACACCAATTGGCGGATCTGCGCGTCACGCTTGAGATCGACCGAATGCTGGCGTATAGGGTCGCGGCGATGCAGGCGGCAGGAGAGGTTCCGCAGGCAGAAGGCGCGATGTCGGGCTGGCGTGTGCTCCACACGTCAAAGTACTGGCTCTGGCCCACGTTTGCCCGAGCCTTGGGGCCGTATATTGCGCTGCATAAGGGCGAGCATCGCGCGCCCGGCGACGGCATCTATGGCACGCATTACATGCTGTCCCAGAATGAGTCTGGCGGCGGCGGTGGCATTGCGCTGGGTGCCAACATCATCGCCTGGCGCGGCCTGGGCCTGCCGCGATAAGACCCCAGCCGGATACTACCTGTGCAACACCTCTGCGCCCCGCAGTTCCGGGAAGTATGAGGTAAAGAACCCTCTGTCCCGTGTGAGGAAAGTGTCTGCGGCTTGCAGGGCATGAGCGCCTATCAGGAAGTCAGTGATGATGCGTTCCCTTGGGCCTCCGGCGGCCCGGTATCGAGCCCAGCGAACTCCAGCTTCATAGGCCACGTTGGGAGAGAGCGGCGCGGTCGTTGCGCCCATGTTCCGTAGTGCCTGATCCAGCGCGCCGCGGCTTCTGAAGACAGGAACAAGCTCTGCGTAGACGACGTCGCATACCAGGATCGCGCCGGCATCATACGCAGACCGTATCCAGTTTCTGGACTGCTCATGGTGCTCTGAATCATTGCGGAACAGGTCGATGAGGACATTGGTGTCCAGAGCCGTAATCACCGCCCCCGGATCTCCTCTATGTACTCATCAATATCGAAGTCCGTGTCATCCAGGATGCCCGCCACGCGATCTACAGGATGATCCGCCCCGGCCCGCTTCCTGATGAGCAGCCCGTCATCCGTGGCGCTGATCTCCACCTCAACGGTGCTATAGAGCCCAAGTTGATCGCGCAGCACCTTTGGAATGGTAATCTGTCCCCGCTCAGAGATTTTCATGATTCACCCCTCATGTAATTCATATTCATATTATCATATTCATACTATCAGTCAAAGATGTGCATCTCGCATCACGTAGTCTAGACAAACAACGGATGGCAAGTCCACCAAGGCGCATGGTGGCCTCGCTCTGGTACGCTGTGAACGATGATTTCCAGTATTCAGGGCATTCTTGAGGCGCGCGGTGAAGACTGGGTTGACGTTGCCATCGGCGGCGTTAGCGTTCGTGCTCAGGTGCCATCGTCCGCCCTGTCCGGCCTCGGCCCTGTCGGCGCGCCCGTCCGTCTTTTCACCCATCTCATGGTCCGTGACGACAGCATCACCCTCTACGGCTTTCGCAGTGCTGAAGAGAAGGCAGCGTTCACGGCGCTTCTCGGAGTCTCCGGCATCGGGCCGCGCCTTGGATTGGTCATTCTGTCAGTGCTGTCACCCGCAGACCTGGTGGAGGCGATAGAGCAGGGGGATGCTGGGGCGCTGGCGCGCGCGCCCGGCGTGGGCAAGCGCAGCGCGTCGCGAGTCATCGTGGAACTCAAGGGCAAGCTGGATGAGCTGGACCTCGCCGGGCTGACTGCCGCCCCAACGCGTGCGCCCACCATTCTGGACGCCGAACTGACCGCTGTACTGCAGTCGTTGGGGTATACATCGCAAGAGATTCGTCTGGCCGTCTCGGCGGTTGTAAACCCGGAGACGGAGGAACCGCCCCCTCTTGACGAGCGAGTCCGCTTAGCGCTGGCCACGTTGAGCGACGGCGGAACCTAGAGACATGCTTGAGAGTTTTTTCGTCGCTCTGGCGCTGATTAGTGTGCTCTGCGCGTGGGTTTTGTACACTGGCGGGCGCTACGGCATGGCGGCTTCTAACCCGTGGTGGGCCGTTATCGGCCTCATGGCAGTTTTGATCAACATGCACGTCATCGGGTTGCTGCTGCCGTCATTTACAATCATCGTCTGGGTGCTCATTGCCATTGCCATCGGCGCAAGCCTTTTCGCGGCATTCCGGGAGATTTCCTTCTGGAACGCCGGGCTGCTCAAGCGCCCCGGCAACCGGGAGCTGTTCATGGAAATCATCCTCATCGTCGTGAGCATCTACGCCGCAATCAACGTTGACCCGCAGCTGCCGGACGTTGATCGTGGGCCCATAATCGCCGCCATCATCACCCCACTGCTCATGGTCAGGTGGGCCATCACGCGCATCATGGCTCAGCGACCCGATAAGTATCAATAAGGTTGTAATCCTCTGTGGAGTGAGGAGATCTCTCCACGCATGGAGTTCCGGTGAGGGCAATCATCGATACCAATCTCCTGGTGGGTGCGCTTGCGCGGCGTGGCGGCTCTGCGAGCCGCATACTAGATCTGTGGCGCGCCGGTCGATTTGAACACGTTGCCTCTAGGGAGACGCTGCGAGAGGCGGAACTGGTTGTCGGTGCACGATGGGTCGAAAGGCTCAGTAGCAGAGAAGAACGGGATGGACTGCTAACGGAACTGAAGGAGCGATCGATCCTCGTCGAAGCGCCTATTCTGGAAGAGTTGACCCTGAAGGATGCGGGAGACCGGCGACTGGTTGAGGCCGCTCACGCGGGGACAGCGCGCTATCTTGTGACGGCGGACAGGGAAGTGCTGCGAATGTGGGGGTATGGCGGTGTGGAGTTTGTAACGTCCGCGGAGTTCTTGCGGGCGGTGAATGAGCAAACCGACCGAACGTAGAGATTGCGCGACTCTCAACTCAAACCCTAGTTATACTAGGGTGTTGGGCGAACCTGGGAGCCCGAAGTCAGGATCAATCGATGACGATTGCAGAATACCCGGCGACGGATCAGCGGTTTGAGCTTGTCTCGCCGTTTGGCATGATGGGCGATCAGCCCGACGCCGTCGGCACAATTGTGGACGGTCTTGGGGATGGTCGCCGTTATCAAACGCTCAAGGGCGTCACGGGCAGCGGCAAGACGTTTACCATGGCCAACATCATTGCCCAGGTCCAACGTCCCTCTCTCGTCATCGCGCACAACAAGACACTCGCTGCACAGCTGGCGATGGAGTTCCGTGACTTCTTCCCTAACAACGCTGTCGAGTATTTCGTCTCCTACTACGATTACTACCAGCCGGAGGCATATGTCCCGCGTTCAGACACCTACATCGAGAAGGACGCCCAGATCAACGATGAGATAGACCGCCTGCGCCACGCGGCGACAAAGGCTCTGTGGGAGCGCCGGGACACGCTCATTGTTGCCTCCGTCTCCTGCATCTACGGCCTCGGCGCTCCTGATGAATACGCCGCGTTCATCCTCGTGCTGGAGCGCGGGTCGCGGCACCGACGAGACGATGTCATCCGCCGCCTCATCGACATGCAGTACGCGCGGAACGACTTTGATTTCACACGCGGGCGGTTCCGTGTCAACGGCGACACCATTGAGCTGCAGCCCGCATACGAAGAGACCGCCGTTCGCATCGAGTTCTTCGGCGACGAGATTGAGCGAATCGTCACTGTCGATACCACAACAGGGCAGCTCCTAGGCGACCGCTCAAAGGTGGCCATCTATCCCGCCAAGCACTGGGTAACCGGCGAAGAGAAGCTGCGCTCCGCCATCATCGATATCGAAGAAGAGTTGCATGAGCGCGTTTCATGGTTCCGGGAGCAGGGCCAACTCGTTGAGGCGCAGCGCCTTGAACAGCGCACCCGCTACGACCTTGAGATGCTGCGTGAAGCGGGCTACTGCGCCGGCGTTGAGAACTATTCACGCCACCTCCAGAGGCGCGAGGCCCACAGCCGACCCTGGACGCTGCTCGACTACTTCCCGAAGGACTACCTCATCTTTATCGATGAGTCACACATGACCATCCCGCAGCTGCGCGGCATGTTCCACGGCGACGTCGCCCGCAAGCAGGTGCTCGTTGATTACGGTTTCCGTCTCCCCTCCGCCCTGGATAACCGTCCGCTCAACTACACGGAGTTTGAGCAGCTCTTTGGGCAGATTGTCTTCGTGTCCGCCACGCCGGGCCCATATGAGCACGAGGTCAGCAACAGCGTCGTTGAGCAGGTTATTCGCCCGACGGGTCTCCTTGATCCGACGGTAGAGGTCAAACCCACGCGCGGGCAGGTTGATGACTTGCTCGCCCAGATCAAGGAGCGGGTGGACCGCGGTGAGCGTGCGCTGGTTACCACGCTGACCAAGCGGATGGCCGAGCAGCTTGCGGATTACCTGCAGGAGATGGGCGTCAAGACCCATTACATCCACGCGGACGTCAAGACGCTGGACCGCAGCGAGATACTGCGAGATCTCCGACTCGGCGTTTATGACGTTGTTGTCGGCATCAATCTCCTGCGCGAGGGTCTGGACCTGCCGGAGGTCAGCCTTGTCGCCATCCTTGATGCCGACAAGGAGGGGTATCTCCGTTCAGGAACGTCGCTCATCCAGACTGTCGGGCGCGCCGCGCGCCATGTGAATGGCCACGTCATCATGTACGCCGACCGCGTGACGGATTCCATGCGAAACGCCATTGAAGAAACGTATCGTCGTCGTGACCTGCAGGAGGAGTACAACACGGATCACGGCGTTGTGCCGCAGGGAATCCAGAAGGCGGTGCATGACATCACGGAACGTGTCAGGCAGGTGGCGGAATCTCGCGCCGTATATGAAACGGTCCCGAGCGAAATATCGCAGGAGAACGTCGCTGCTACCGTCCGCGAGCTTGAGAAGCAGATGAAACAAGCCGCGCGCAACCTGGAGTTCGAGAAAGCCGCTGCCCTGCGAGACCAGATGGTTGAGCTGCGCCGATTGATGATCGAGTGAGCCATGTCTGTGCTGCGCACACTACGGGGACTTGGGAGTCTGCTTCCGGCCACCATCCTGGCCCTCAGCGCCGTCGTCCTCACGGGCTGCGTCGAGCGCCTGTCCGTTGATGGCGAGCCCGGCGTTCCTGAGGGCTTTGGCGAACGAGTTCCCGACGTGCCCCTTGGCGGCTACATCTTTGTGAAGCCGCCCGGCGATGATTCGGCCATCAACATCAGCGCAGATCTCAGGCAACGAGACGGCTCAACTATCCCGTGGCGGGCAGAAGCCCGCTCAATTTCTCTTTGGCTGAGTCCGGCCGGCGCGGATCAGCAAGCAATAACGACAACCATTCGCTTCTCATTTGGAAGCGAGTTCGATGCGATTTCCGCACACAACGTGCTCTCCCGCGTTGATGCGGGTGTGCCGACATGGACCACCAGGAATGGTCGCGACGCAGAGGTCGTTCTTGGCGATCGGGCGCAGGTTTGGTCCATGCGCAGCGCACTGAATGGAAACCTATTCGTTCCCGACGAGCAACTGTCCCGAACAAGAATCTGGCGCAATGCCCTCAACTTGCCGCAAGCGCCGCCAAAGCCGGTGCTCGCCGCGGGATTCACACAGGTTCCTCCCGAGCGCATGAATGAAATCCTCGAATGGCTTGCAGGGCAGGGCATCATCGACCTCACGCAGTTCGGTGAAATGCTTGAGACGCTCCAGCTGGACAACGCCGTCTTTGCGGTTTATGGCGACTCTCTCCCCGAGCTGAGCGTGAACATCGCGCCTGAAGAGTTGGCGTCTCATGGCATCACCGGGCTCGCTATCGCCCAAACCGGAGTCCCGGCCCCCCTCGTTTCGTGGGGATTCAACGTGGGGGCGCTGCGAGCCGGTCTGGATAGGGTCGAATCTCGAACCGGCCGCTATTATCGCTACGAAGGCGATGGCGCAGTCGTGCTCGCGCAGGTCAGACAGGGCGATATACAGGTTGCGGCATCGTCAAACCCTGAAGACGCCGCGCAGATACTCGAACTGATACCCAACTGAGACGCGCTCGGCGTTCACAGTTCCTAAACCGCCGGAATTAACCCGCTAGAATGAAAGAGTTGGCGGCGTTCCGGTCATAAGCGCGTCGCCGTATAGGACGGAGAGGGGAAGACAGTGGCTCAACCCGGAATGAATGATCAGGCCCGAGCGCGCCTTGGCTCCATGATGAAGACATGGGAGCGCCGCAAGAAGATTGCTGAGCACCTTAATCAGATCCAATATCGCGTCGCCGTCTACAGTGGCAAGGGCGGAGTCGGCAAAACGACAGTCGCCGTCAACCTCGCGGTCGCGCTGTCGCAGATGGGGCATTCCGTCGGGCTGCTTGACGCTGACATCGACTGCCCAAACGCGGACAAGCTGCTCGGTGTGACGGAGCGCCCACGCTATGTGGATGGGGTTCTCCATCCGCCGCAGCGCGCCGGTGTCAAGACCATCTCCATGGCGTCGTTCCAGGAAAACGAGGATGAGGCTATCATCTGGCGCGGGCCGATGGTCACGAACGCCATCAACCAGTTCCTCGAGCTAACGGAGTGGGGCGATCTTGAATACCTGGTTGTCGACCTGCCGCCCGGCACGTCTGACGCTCCGCTGACAATTATGCAGACGCTTCAACTGCACGGATTCGTCGTCGTCACGACTCCACAGGATCTCGCCGTCCTCGACGCCAAGCGTTCCATCAACATGATTAAGAAGATGAACATAGACATCCTCGGCGTTGTGGAGAACATGTCCGGCGATATCTTTGGCAAGGGCGGCGGCGAGGTCCTCGCAAAGGATCTTGATGTGCCGTTCCTGGGACGGCTGGAGTTGTCGCGTGACTTCAGCGACATCGGCCCTGACCTCGCGGTCATCAAGCACAAGAAGGCGCAGAAGCGCTATCGTGAGATCGCCGAGGGCATGATCGATCGCGTCAAGGAAGTAACTCCGGCTGCGCAGATCGCGTCCTAACCCTCTCCGTCATTCCCGCGAAAGCGGGAATCCAGTGTCGCCGAGAACAGCCTGTGTCATTCTGAGCACAGCGAAGAATCTATTCTTCTCCGCCATTTTCGTCGGGGAGCCCTGCCGACCCGACTGTATCGTCGCGTGTCTTGATGATCCTCTCAAGGTCGTCAATGTGAGCCTTCGTCTTACTCATCGAGCCATCTAAATCGCTGACAATAGTGTGGGATTCAGGAGTGTCGGGTGTTGCTGCCTTTAGCTGTGTCGTTAGCCTCTGCAATGTGTCGGTCGTCAATATCATGTCCTGTCGCAACTTTTTCAGTTCGTCTTGAGACTGGGTGACAATCATCTCGAGCGCAGCCATCTTGCCCATGGCTTCGTTCGCTCGTTGGGTGTAGTTCTTTTCCCTATTGCGGGCTATCGCGACTCCAAGGGGAATCGTTATGGCTGAAGCTGCGATTCCAATGGGACCAAGCGCTAGTCCTCCGGCTACCATCCCGCCCCTACCTAGCGTTACAGCACGACCGATCCAAGCAGCTGTTGCCGTTATGGTGGCTGCTCCTGTAGTGGTTCCTATTGCCGTGCCGGTGGCGGCGGTCCCGTATATGCTGACCAATGTCCAGACCGCGGCTGGAGTACCAACCCCCAACCCAAACGCCGGGATCGCGCCCATAGCTGTTCGGGTATAGTCAGGCCTGCCGTCGACTGGTTCACCGTCCTCCAATGGCTTGTACCAGCCGAAGTCAACCGTGTTGTCCTCAGTCGCCTTAAGGGCACCAGTGTCAAGCAGCGCCTCTTGT
>DAOUKW010000121.1:0-5746 GCA_034420915.1 Dehalococcoidia bacterium | reverse complement strand
ATGCCGGCGCGGGGCCGAAAGAAGGTGTACATCATAGATGAGGTGCACATGCTTACGGCGGCGGCGTTCAACGCGCTGCTGAAAACGCTGGAGGAGCCGCCGGACCACGTGGTATTTCTACTCGCGACGACGGAGCCGCACGCCGTCCCGCTGACCATTGCGTCGCGGTGCCAGAGATTTGATTTTCAGCGCATCCCGGAGGAGCGAGCGGCCTCACTGCTGGGTGAGATCGCCCACGCGGAAGGGCTGAGCATGGAGCCGGAGGCGCTGAATACGGTGGTCAAGGCGTCCGGCGGGAGCCTGCGGGACGCCGAGAATCTGCTTGAGCAGCTTGCGCTGACGGCGGGCGCGGACGCGACTGCGAATGACGCGCGGCGTCTGTTCGGCATCGCGGGGTCGGGGCGGGCGCGGGAGCTGATCGCGTCGCTGCTGGGAGAGAAAGACCTGGCAGCTGCGCTGCGCGGCCTATCGGCGCTGCACGCGGCGGGCGTGGATATGCGGCAGATCCATCGCGAGTTGGTGAATGAACTGCGGGCGCTGATGCTGGTGCGCGCGGGGGCGGCGGATGTGCTGGATGTTTCTGATGATGAGAAAGGGTCGGCGCGGGAACTGGCGGAGAAGATCGAGCTGCCGGTGATTCGCCATGCGCTGGGGCAGATCGCGGCGTTGTCCGTGCCAAGCGGGAGTCCGCCGCTGCCGTTGGAGATGGCCTTTGCGGGCATCTCGCTCAGCGGAGAGTCGGCGCAGCGCGGCGCGGAGGAGAGGGCGCAGGCCACCCAGGAGGAACGCAGGGTTGCCGAAACACGGGCAACCGAGCCAGCACCCGCGCGCCAGCCTCGCCAGCAGCAACCGGGACAACAACGCTCTGAGCCGCCGCCGGAACAACAACAGCGTCCTCCCCAGCCCAAGCAGGAGCCTGCGCGGCTGAGCCCGGCGAGGACGGAGTCGGAGTACCCGCGGACGGGCACTCGCCAGTCGCCGATGGTGGCGCAGCGGCAGGGGGGCGCGGAGCCGTTCGAGATGCCGCCGGGCGAGCTGACTCTTGAGACCCTCCGCCAGAATTGGCGCGAGCTTATCAACGGTCTGCGGGGAGTCGGCTCAGCCGGAAATCTCGATGCGTATCTTCGCAGTGTGTCGCAGCCGCTGGCCATCGAGAACAACGACACAATCGTGATAGGATTCGCGCACGATTTTCAGAAGAACAAGATCGACGACCCGAAGTACCGCCACCTGGTGGAACAGCGTTTCGCGCAGCTGCTGGGCAAGCATTACACGATCCGATGCGAGAAGGTCGGGCAGGAGGAGCGCGGCGGCGGGCACCTTGTGAGGGCGGCGCAGCAAATGGGAGGCCAGATCGTCTCCGGCGGAGAGAAGAACGAGGACGATGAGGGCTGACTGAGAGACGCGGGAGGCAGGCGGATGGGGATGAATCGGAACATGATGCGCCAGATGCAGCAACTCCAGTCGAAACTGGAGAAGGCGCAGAACGAGTTGGGCGAGATGACCGTGGAGGGGAGCGCCGGGGGCGGCGCGGTGACGGTCGTCATGGACGGCCACCAGAATGTTCGCTCGGTATCCATCGCGCCCGAAGCGGTTGACCCTGAGGACATCGAGACGCTCGAGGATCTTGTGCTGGGCGCGGTCAGCGACGCCAACGACAAGGCCAAAGACCTCGCGTCGAAGCATCTTGGCGCGATCACGGGCGGCATGGGCCTGCCCAACTTCTAGTGAATTCCCAGCCTGAGCAAAGTGGCGGGCAGGCGGAATCTCTCACACGCCTGACCGAGCAGCTGAGCCGTTTGCCCGGCATCGGGCCCCGCAGCGCGCAACGACTCGCCTACCACGTCATTCGGGCCCCCAAGGAGGAGACGCGGGAGCTGGCGGAGGCGCTGCTGGGGGTCATCGAGACGGTCAAGTTCTGCTCGGTCTGCCAGAACGTCACCCAAACCGATCCATGCTCACGCTGCGCGCTGCCGGCGGAAGACCAATCGATTATCTGCGTTGTTGAGGAGCCTTTGGACGTCGTCGCGATCGAACGGAGCGGGGCGTTCAAGGGGCGGTATCATGTTCTCCACGGGCTTTTGTCGCCGATGGACGGGGTCACGCCGGAGAATCTACGCATTCGTGAACTGATCGAGCGGCTGAGGGACGACACGGTCAAGGAGGTCATCATCGCCACCAACCCTTCGATGGAGGGTGAGGTGACGGCGATGTATGTGCAGGGCCTGATCGCGCCGCTGGGCGTCCGGGTGACGCGGCTGGCGCGGGGGCTGCCGTCCGGCTCCGATCTAGAATTCGCGGACGCGGTCACCGTGGCGCGGGCTTTGGAGGGTCGGCAGGAGTTTTAGGGGGTTGTGGCCAATCTTCTGGATCATGCCAAGCTTGGCCATGGCACGTATCATCATGTGAGCATGAAACACGTGGATTGCTACGTCGCGGAGTTCGCCGGACGCCACAATGCGCGCGCGATGGACACTGAATCCCCGGTGGACATACTGGTACAGAACGCGGGTGGGAAGCGCTTGCGGTATCGGGATTTGGCGGACGCTAAAGAGCGTCTAGGTGCGCATAGAACGTGTCGATATTGATTCCTTGCGCCTCTAATTGCTCGATAAGCTGTTCTTCCGCAATCTCCTCTGGATTGTCATTGGGTGATAGCCACGTGATGAATATTTGGTCTGAGCCATTTGTGTAAGCTGACCGCGTCTTGCTGGTATGCAGCCTCCTATACTCCATGCGCTCTAACGCAGCCTCAATACGGGGGGTTGTAAGGCGGGTCCTACTCACCGGCAAATATCACTTCACGCCCAATAAGGTGCCTTTCGCCACGATCAACACCCTCGGTATACTCAACCTTGTGGCTTACACGCCGCTTATCCAGATAGCGGCGGAAGTCATCAAACGAGTGATTCATCCTAAACGTTTCAATGATGAACTCTAATGCGCCGAAAGCATCAGAAAGGGCGTCATCATGCGTATCACCGTAGCCAAACACACCGAATCCATCCAAACGCGCAGCGAAGTAACTTTCGCGCTCCTCAACCGTTATCGGGACTTCTAGGTGAACAGCTGCTACGTCAAGAGCCATTTACTCCATGTCCTTTCCTACGTCATGGGCATTTCGGCGGGCTAGAAAGCCACACCTATACCAACTATACGCATATGCCCCAGAAACCGTCACCGTGGATAATTCGTCGAATTTCGCAGGAAAGTGGAGCTTGGTTGAGCTAGGGGGGGACGGAATCGGTGCAGGCGATATGTTCCGAACGATGGTGCGATTGTCCCACGTATTGGGATAGCTGGTGGGTAGAACGGTATATAAGTCCCTTTGAGAGGCTCAGAGTGAGTGGGGAACACCCCCACCCCTGTATTAAGTACGGGGCAGGCTCTGACCCTCCCCCATCGAGGGGAGGGGATTTTGGATTCCCGCTTTCGTGGAAATGACGGTGGGGGGCGTCCTTCGACGGGGTCAGGATGAGGGGGGGAGTCGTGGCGGATGGTGTAGGGGCACGGATGGCCTGCGGTACAATGTGCCGTACATGGGGTGAGATGCATGACCGCGGCTAACGGAAAAGCAAGACCGCAGACGTATGTTTTCAGCGTCGAAATCGAGCAAGATGATGACGGTCGCTGGGGCGCGGGGATACCGGCTCTGCCCGGCTGTGCAACCTGGGGCCATACGGCGGAAGAAGCGCTGGAAGCGCTGCGGGAAGCGGCGCAAGCATACCTGGAAGATATGATCGAGGCGGGCGATCTGAACCCGGATGAGGGGTTGCCCGTTGGCGATGCTCCCACAGTGACAGTTACGTTGTGAACGACCCGGCGCGTGTTCTGTTTCTGCTCAGGAATACGCCCGTGCGAGAGATCATCACAGCGCTAGAGAAGGACGGCTTCTCCCTTCGGAGGTCCACCAGGACGGGATCGCGAATCTATCGGCATCCCGATGGGCGTAGGGCGGTCATACACTACCATCGAGGCTCGGATACGCTGGTGCGGAAGACCCTGCGGGAGATTCTGAGAGGCGTTCAGTGGACCGAGGATGACCTTGGACGACTGGGCCTGATTTGAGTTCTCGCCTGCCCGGCCAAATATGTTTTAGATTCCTCGACTGCGCTCGGAATGACATGTAAGGGCGCTCGGAATGACAGGGGGATGTGGCCCTGGGGGCCACGCGATGGATTCCGGCCTACGCCGGAATGACGGAGGGGTGGACCCCGCTCGTCCTTCGACAGGCTCAGGATGAGCGGGAGAGGAGTATTCTTACGGCAGGGGGACGCGTTGGGAGCGCCGGAGGGGCGCAAGGAGTGGGGAATCATGCCGGATGTCCTGTATGAGAAGAATGCTGAGCAGCACTATGCCGTGTTCACGCTGAATCGGCCTGACCGGCTGAACGCCATCGGCGGGCGGCTCATGGCGGAGCTGCTAGAAGCACTGGAGGATTTCACGAACGACCCGGAGATGCGGGTGGGCATCCTGACGGGGGCTGGGAGGGCGTTCTGCGCGGGGGCCGATATGCGCGAGGGCGCCGACCGCGACGCGGCGACAAAGGCGCTTGCCGCGCGACGCGACGCCGGTGAGATTACCGAGGATGAATTCACGGCGGAGGTTGCGGCGATTGCGCCGTCCGCGCCTGTCAAATTCGATCTCTTCTCCCCGAATCCCAAGCCGTTCATCGCGGCCATCAACGGCCTTGCGGTGGGCGGCGGGATGCACTTCGTGATGGACTGCGATATTCGGATCGCGTCGTCGGAGTCGTATCTCGGGTTGCCTGAGCCGAAGCGGGGCATCGCGGCGAGCTACGGGAGCCAGTACCTGGGGCGGATGATCGCGCCCGGGGAGGCGATGTTCTACCTGCTGACGGCGGAGAATATTCCAATCGACGAGGCGCATCGGGTTGGGCTGGTGCATGAGGTCCTCGAGCCGGAGAAGCTCATGGACAGGGCGGTGGAGATTGCGGAGCTTATCGCCAAGAACGCTCCGCTTGCCGTTCGCGCGTCCAAGGCCATGGCGCTCTTTCAACGTCGGAACGATGAAGACGACCTGAAGGAGTATTCGAATCCGATCAGCGCCGAGGTCATGGCTTCGGAAGATGTTGTTGAGGGGCGGAGGGCTTTCGTGGAGAAGCGCCCGCCGAACTGGACCGGCTCCTAACCCGTTTTCAGGCTCGGGCAGATGACATCCGGACGGCCGCCCTCGACGCTGCCGCAGTCGACGCTCTATCGAGCGGACGCCGTTGTGCTCCGTCAAAGAGACCTGGGAGAGGCTGACCGAGTGCTGACACTGTTCACGGCAGAGCACGGCAAGCTGCGCGTGAGCGTACGCGGCGCGCGCAAGCCGAAGAGCAGGCTGGGCGGCCATTTGGAGCCGTTGACGCGGGCCTCGGTGCAGATTGCACGGGGCAGGACGCTGGACTTGGTTACGCAGGCCCAGGCGGTGGAGGTGTTTCACGCGGCGCGTGCGGATTTTTTGACCCTGCTCCACGGTCTGCACATGGCGGAGCTGGTGGACAGGTTCACGCAGGAACAGGAGCCGCAGGAAGAGCTTTTTAACCTTTTGCTTGAAGCATTGCGCCGTCTTGACGCGGGGCATCGGGCCGATTCACTTGCGCGGGCGTTTGAGATCCAGGTGTTGAGCTGGGCGGGGTTCCAGCCCGTGCTGGACCGCTGCGCGTCGTGCGATGCGGATGTGAACGGCTCTCGGGGGCAGTCGTCATTCAGCGCGCAGCTTGGCGGGCTGCTGTGCTCGT
>DAOUKW010000120.1:0-10962 GCA_034420915.1 Dehalococcoidia bacterium | reverse complement strand
TCCCTGCGTGCGGGATTCCTCATCGACAGTATGCCATCACATAAGCGCTTTCCTGCCTGATCCTCATGCCGCGCATGTAGAATTGAGACATGAGCATTATCGACAAAGCGCAGCGAATGTTCGGCGGCGCGCCGGCGGTGGACAAGGATCGCGTTCCGCCCGGCCAGACCGTCACGCAGAAGTTTCCCGTCCTCTCTTACGGGCAGATCCCCCGGATTGACCTCTCTACCTGGACGTTTGAGGTCATGGGTTTCGTCGATAACCCCATTCGCCTCACGTGGGAGCAATTCCTCACTCGCGCCAATGACGCCGTGACCGCGGATTTTCACTGCGTCACGGGATGGTCCCGCCTCGATAACCGATGGGAGGGCCTCTTTGTCCGCGATCTATTCGACGAGGCCCGCATCCGCCCAACCGCCACCCACGTCATGGCTCACTGCTACGGCGGGTACACGACGAATCTGCCTCTGGCGGTGTTGTTGAATCCCGATGTCTTGATTGCCCACCGGCACGACGGTATGCCGTTGGAATCTGAACATGGCGGCCCCGCGCGCCTCATCGTGCCTGACCGCTACGCCTACAAGAGCGCCAAGTGGATCAAGGCGTTGGAGCTCATGCCGGAGAACAAGCGCGGCTTCTGGGAACTGCACGGCTATAACTCCAACGGAGACCCGTGGCGCTCAGAACGCTACGACTTCTAGCGAGCCCTACAACCCCAACATCGCGATAGAAGTAGCCGCCAGCGCCAACAGCACACCGAACCCAACCACGTCCGTCACGGTTGTGCCGAATATCCCCGCTGCCAGCGCGGGATCAACACCGAATCGCCGCAGGATCAGCGGAATGAGCACGCCTGCGGCGCCCGCCACAGTCATAGTGATGACCATTGCGATGCCTAGCGCGATCGACAGCACCAACTCCTGGGACCATAAAAAGGCTGCCGCGGCTGCGACAAGCCCCATCGCTGCTCCGTGTGCCAGCCCAAGCACTAGCTCTTTGCCAAGCACCTGCCGCGCATTACGAAGAGTCAAATCACCCAGCGCGATGCTCCGCACGGCGATGGTCACCGTCTGGATGATCGCGTTGCCGCCCTGTCCTCCAACAATGGGAAGAAACGCCGCCAGCACCGCCGCCTTGGCAATCGTGGACTCAAACATCCCAACGACGGCCGCCGCCGCAAATGCCGTTACAAGGTTGACCACCAGCCACGGCATCCGGAGGCGCATCGACCGCACGATTCCGGTCTGGACGGACTCCTCGGCATTGAGGCCGACGATCATATACATGTCCTCGGTCGCCTCGCCCTCGGCAACACGCATCATCTCCGGCAGGTCGATGAATCCCAGCAGGCGGCCGTCCTCATCCACGGTTGGCAGCGTGTCCAGCCGGTACCGCTCCATGATCCGCGCGCACTCTTCCTGGTCCGTGCCGGCCAGCACGGATATCGGGTCGCGATCCATGATTCGGGACAAAGTGACGCCCGGCGGCGCAAGCAGCAGCTGTCGAAAGCTGACGCTGCCGGAAAGCCTGCCCTCTTCATCCACTACAAACACGCGGGAAAGACGGCGCGTAAGCGATTCCGATGCACGAATGGATGCCTGCGCCTGCGTAGCCGTCATCCGTTCACGCAAAGCGAGGAACTCCGTTGTGACGAGAGCTCCAGCCGTTTCTTCTTCCTGAGCGAGGAGATTCCGCAGGAAATCCTGCTCGGAGAGCGTTTCAACGATCTCAGAGCGTATTCCTCCCGGCATTTCACGCAGGACTCGTGCCGCGGTGCCTAGAGGAGTCCGATTGAAAATCGCCGTCAGGCTTTCACCCGGGAGCCGGGCCAGCGGCATGATCGCGCTCTCACCGTGCCGCACCAGGTATTCCAGCAGTCGGCTAACGTCACGGGCAGAGAGATGTGAAAGGATGTCCGCCCGCGTGTGCTCAGGCAGTTGATTGATGACATCCGCAGCATCCGCCGGCAGCTGTTCGCGAAGCTCCGCCGCAACGGACGCCGCATCGCCTTCAATGACACGTTGAACCAAAGCCTCGGTGTCAGGTGACTCGCGCAGGGTCATCCGCAGTCCTCCTCAATCACCGCCGCCGCGTTATCTCCACCCACGCCGCATCAAGAGTTCCCCTGATGGGCACTGAAGGCTTGCTGACGCGGATACGCACCTGCTCAATTGGTAGCTCATCGAGCAAGCGTTGAGCTGATTCCTCCGCAAGGCTCTCCAACAGCGCGTGCGGCGGCCCCTCCACCACTCCCTGCACGATCTCGAATGCCCGCCCGTAATCAGCTGTGTCGTTCAGATCGTCGGAATGTCCCGCGACGGAGAGATCCATGGCCATTTCCAGATCGACAACGAACCGCTGTCCGACGGCCTGCTCTTCTTCAGTCGCGCCATGGTGCCCGTAGAAAACCATGCCAGCGAGGCCGATGATGTCCTGCGGCTCGTATTCGTTCATCGGAGCGCGCCTCCTGAGAAACTAACGCCGTCGATAGGGCGGATACCGCGGCGGCATCGGCGGCTCATAGTAGTCGTCATCGTCATCATCGTACTGATATAACCTGGATCGTCTCGTCTCATACCTGTTTGGCTGCCAGATCCGTTCCCGCCTCAGGATGCGCCACCCTGCAACGATTCCGGCGCCCGCGACAAAGCCGCCCACGTGCGCCCAGTACGCCACGCCGCCGCCACCCCCGGCCACGACAAGCCCGCCAACGCCCTGGAAGAGTTGAATCACCATCCACACGACCAGCAGCCAAACCGCCGGTATCTCCATCACCGTGATCAGGCCCATCATGAACAGTGTCCGAACCCGGCGGCGCGGGAAAAGCAGCAGGTACGCCCCGAGAATGCCCGCGATCGCCCCGCTCGCCCCGATTGCCGGAATCGTACTGTCCCAGTTGAACAGGATGTGCGTGGCGGAGGCGAGAACGCCGGTCGCAAGGTAGAAGACAAGAAAACCCACGCGCCCGAAGTGGTGCTCAAGATTGTCGCCGAACACCCAGAGGAACACCATATTGCCCAGGATGTGCGCCCACCCACCGTGCAGGAACATCGACGTGAACAGCGTCATCCATGACGGAACGAGAGGCGCGACTGCCGCATACTCGGGCAGCGACATTATCTGGTCGAACAGCTCTCCGTGCGTGAATTCGTAGGGAACCACGCCAAATCGGAAATGGAATATCGCCCGCTGTTCAGGGTCGAGGATGATTGTGTACAGGAACGCAAGAGCATTGATTATGATCAGCGTGATGGTCAGCCACGGCGCGCCGTGCCGCTCGCCGGCGTTGTCAGAAAGAGGAATCATGCCGGTCTCGCGCCGCTGCGGCCGCAGCGCGTCGGCGGCGCTCCCCCGTCTACAATGAAACCCGATGCGCTCTGACGCGCGACCCTACTGATGGAAGGCATAAACGTATGAGTGGCCCACTTGAAGGTCTCCGAATCGTCGATTTAACCCGCATCCTCGCGGGCCCGTTCGCAACCATGATTCTATCCGACATGGGCGCGGAGGTCATAAAGGTTGAACGCCCCGAGGGCGGCGACCTCTCTCGCGGCACAGGCCCGTTCTTTGAGGGCGAGAGCTATTACTTCGTCAGCGTCAACCGCGGCAAGAAGAGCGTCAGCATAAACCTCGCTCACCCGGACGGCCAGCAGGCGCTCAAGGATATCGCCGCCGAGTGCGACGTGCTCGTGGAGAACTTCGTCCCCGGCACGATGGCCGATTTTGGCCTCTCCTACGACGACCTTCAGGCGGTCAATCCCCGCCTCGTTTATTGTTCCATCTCCGGCTTTGGTCAGACCGGCCCCTACGCCCAGCGTCCGGCATTGGACATCATCGTGCAGGCCATGGGCGGCATCATGAGCATCACCGGCGAGCCCAACGGCGGCCCCGTTCGCCCAGGCAGTTCGCTTGGCGACATGATTGCCGGACTCTTCGCCACAACCGCCATCCTCGCCGCCGTGCAGGAACGGGAACGCAGCGGGCAGGGGCAGTACATCGACGTCTCAATGTTGGAGTGCCAGTTGGCCATCCTCGAGGCCGCTGTTGGCCGATACGTCTCGACGGGCCACGTCCCCGGCCCTATCGGCACCCGCCACCCCTCGTTCACGCCGTTCCAGGCGTTCAAAACGGCGGACGACTGGATTGTCGTGGCGATTGTCGGCGGCGTGAACGACCAGTGGCCGCTGTTCTGCGCCGCCATAGACCGCGTGGACATGATCGACGACGTCCGCTACGTGGATGGCTATCACCGCACCCTGAACTACGATCAACTGATCCCTGAACTGGAGGCGGCGCTGGCAACAAAGCCCGCCGCCACATGGCTCCGTGACTTTGGGCGGCTCGGCATCGCATGCGGCCCCGTCAATCGCATCGACCAGGTGCTCGCGGATGAGCAAGTGCAGTATCGCGGCGCGATAGTGGATGTCCCGCACCCGCGCGTCAGCAACATCCCCGTCGTCAACTCTCCCCTGCGATTCTCCCGCACCCCCGTCGGCGACCTTGGCCCTGCCCCCGACCTGGGCCAACACAACGAAACCGTCCTGCAAGGACTAACCGGCTACACGGAAGAAACGCTGGAACGCCTACGCACAGAAGGTGTCATCGTCGCAGAGGAGTGATGGGTGTATGATCCTATCCCGATGATAAGGAGCCAATAATGACGACGCCGGATGACTCTTCGCCAAACGACGGTGGCGCACTGGACAGGATGCTTCGGGAAGCTAAGAGGGAACATAGGATTGCCCAAGAGAGAGTTGCCGAATTCCGACAAGCCACTCTGCAATCGCCCAAGGATGTCACTCTATTGAGCAACTTGGCGGGCGCTGACGCGGAAGAGAGGCGTTGGGTTGAAATCGTGCGCGAACTGTCCGATCAACAAGAGGAGTGTGAGCAACAACGGGCGACCCAAGAGAATCAACCAAGCGCTAGTGCATTCGCGTTTGACGCAACTCAAGCAGGGGAGCAGTATCGTCAGCGCTGGCTTGACGAGTTTCCGATACATCCGCGGGATGAAGACTATGTGCGTGACTCCCTTGCCTATTGGCGGTCGCTGACCGGCTATGGGCGCGCTTTTGAAAAAGCCGTCGGGGAACTCTTTAGAGACCTGTGCTTCGACGTATTGGTCACTCAATATTCCGGTGACGGGGGCGTTGACATACACCTCGAGAAGGGTGGAGAGACGACACTTATTCAATGCAAGGCGGAGCGATATAGGGTGAGTCGGGGAGTTCTCAAGGCAATATTGGAAGTTGGTGAAGCAAAGTTAGCAGACCATGTGGGATGCGCGACCACCACGGGATTCTCCGAAAAAGCAGAGAAGTTTGCGGAAGGCTGGGTCATAGACTTGTATGGCCCTGAAACTCTTGCTGAACTTGGAGCGCGAGCCAAACAGAACCCGTGTGACGGTATCGGCAATCTCGTGATTGAGCCCATGAATGCGCCATCCTGCCCGGATTGTGGCAAAGTGATGCTGCAACGTCTTCCCCATCACAGTGTGCAGCCATTCTGGGGTTGCTCCGACTACCCGCGATGCACGGGCCTGCGTTCGCTAGATTAGCTATTCAAAGATTAGCTGATTTGTTGCCCGTTCTGGGTTGAGTTGCTAGCCCTCATTCGCCGTGCGGTACGCATAAAAAAGAGCATCAAGGGCATCTTCGGAGAACGTGTCATAAAGCCAAGCGTCCGGTTTATCGCGTGGCTCAACATCGAACTTTTCCCATAGAGTTTCAGAGTGCCCGGGAGCGTACCTATCGAAGTACGGCTGATAAAGATAGACAAACGGTCGACCGTTGTCGCTCCCCACAATAGAGAGGTGGGTACCATGTTTCGGCATGAGAAGCTGTAAACCTGCGCCACCGCGCTTGTATCGATAACTCACGAAACGAACCAACCCGCTGCTTTCCAGTCGTTTCACAAAGGCTAGGAGTTGGTCGAATCGTGATTGTGACTCTTCGGGGAGTTCACTGATTGACTCCATGAACTCTGATGCGTCCGGCACCCGCTCCGGTGCCTGATTGGCTTCCGCTGCCCGCGTCTCCTGCTCTCGGCTTCTTGCTGTAACTAGATAATCTTCTGCCTCCGGCAGGGGGATGACTTGGTCGATGTCTAGGAGAAGTTTGCCTTGGTGGCGGTACGCCCGGGCGCGTACGCAGCGAATATCGAGCCCCATCTCATTTAGCCATAGGACGGACGTCGTGATCTCCCGGTTAAAATCCTCCGAAACGAGGATGATACGCGGGCGCTCAGTCGCGATGGATAGTTCGTCGTCAGCCGCCAACCTGAGATGGTTGCGGATTCGCTCCTCGGCGGTTCCACTGATGCCCTTGACGCGCAGATACTCAGCGTGTCCCGCAATGATGCGCTGGGTAGTGGAGTTCGCCAGCATCGCCGCATAGCGAATTGCCTGTAACTCCATATGTACGCCGTCGCCACGCTTCAACTCAACGACGACCAGTCTCGCGGACGAATCGATGCAGAGCAGGTCGATATACCGCCAGGCATCCTCCCAATCCGTGAACTCATCCGCGATGACGAGCAGGCCCTGCTCAATGATTTCAGGATGCTCCCGCAACGCTTCCTGCAGATCAGCCTCCAGGACGCCTTGCTCATGAAAAGAAGTCCTGTCGATTCCCGTCAGGCTCTTATTGCTCATCTCGTACAGCATCATTCCCCACCAAGCGCTCAGACCTGTTTAATTCCGACTATGTTCCTACAAGAATACCTGGCGTCCCCGGTGGGACTCGAACCCACAACCTGCGGATTAGAAGTCCGCTGCTCTGTCCGGTTGAGCTACAGGGACGCGCTGAGGCCGCGGCATCTCATCCATGATAGCGCCGCGAATCTATGGGCGAAGCCGCGCTCTTTTGGCAGCCTGTCCGTAAAGGGATGGGCCGCCGCAGCCGTGCGCTCTTACGCGCCGGATTCGGCAGACTCGTTCTGCGGCGGTGGAGTGTCCACCACGTCCGGCAGCCAGGTGTAGACCCTATGCAGGGGGCGGTACGCCCCGCTCACCTGTGAGACGCTCTTGATCTCCAGCCCGCCGATGTCCGCCTTCGTTGTCCATTTGCGCTGCACGTACGCGCCCGCTCTGAACGATCCGATGAGCGCCAGCGCGGAAAGCCCCATCGCCTGCGGCAGCCGCCCAACGCGGTTCCGTGTGCCGAGGATCATTCCCGTCAGCAGGGCAGTCGTCATGCCGCCCAGCAGGAAATTCGTCCCGCAGAATGGCGAAATAGCCAGATCGGATTCCCCCGCCCTCAACCGCTCGACGGCTTCCTGCGCCGCGTCCTCGATGCGGTCTGCCGTCGTCGGGCCATAGACGAAGAACCCGTCCTGCTTCGCGCTGCCGCCGAGCCGGCCAAACTGGTCATGCTTGCGGCCGAGCACGGCAATCGTCGCGTGTTCAATCGCGTGGTTCTGCCGGATGCGGTCAATCAACTCAAGAATATCCATCACACATTCGAGTATGGGAACCGCGCCAAACAGGGTCAAGGAACGTCTTGCCATCTCGCCACCAGCGCCCCGCGTCCGCTATGCTTTCACTATGGCCTCCGGCACAGAAAAAACCCGGCGGAATAATGGCCTTGCGGGCCCCGCTGCCAAGGGCGTCGACCGCGTCCTCATCAGCAAGACGCGCCTCCAGCGCCGTGTAAGAGAACTCGCCGATCAGTTGAGCGCCGAGTATGCGGATGGAGAGATCGTTTGCGTCGGCGCTCTCAACGGCGTCATCTGTTTCCTCGCGGACCTCGTGCGGGAGATGGACATCCCCGCGCCGGTGGAGCTTGTTCACGTTGACCGGTTCATCGACGAACGCGGCCACACCGTTGAGATGCCCAACCCGTTCCGCGAGAGCCTGCGCGGCCGAGACGTCCTCATCGTCGAGGACATCGTGGACACCGGTGTCACGCTCAAGCTGCTTGTCGATAAGGTTCTCGCCGAGAATCCCGCCTCTGTAAAGGTCTGCACGCTGCTGGACAAGCCCGCCCACCGCGAGGTGGATGTTCAGATCGACTATGTCGGCTTTTCGATAGACCCCGTCTTTGTCGTGGGATATGGCCTCGACTACGAAGGCTTTTATCGAAACCTGCCGTTCGTTGGCGTGGTGGACAGCGCCGTTTGGCCGCCCGCGCTGCTTGAACGCCCCAAGATTGACACCTAGCTAGCTACCCTCTCCATAGGGGAGAGGGTTGGGGTGAGGGCGGAATATCGTTGACACGGCGTGTTGCCATTGGCCACACTCGCGGTACAAGTCATGAGCAGGGAAAGCGCCCTAGTGGCGCGGGGGGAGGGAGACGATGATCACTGATATTCGCTACAACGCCGTCATGGTGGAGGATCTGGAAGAGGGCGTGCAGCTGTGGAAAGACCTCTTCGGTCTTGAGGAACTCAACCAAGCGCGCGGCAACCAGTTTGGCATCCGGGCGCAGATGCTCGGTTACAACGGCCAGCCCGTCATCGAGGTGATGACGCCCGCAGGCCCGGATACCGCCCTGGCCCGGATGATGGAGGAGCGCAAGAACGAGCGAAACCCCAAGGGTGAGGGCATGTACATGGTCTGCCTTGAGGTCGATGACATCGAGGCGACCATCAAGAACATCGAGGAAAAGGGCGGCCGCATCCAGCGTGAAGAGGGCAACGCCAACGTCGCGTGGGTACATCCACTTGGCACGAAGATGGTCTTCATCGAGTTGCAGCAGCGAGGCGCGGGCGGCATGGGCGCAGCCGGCGGAGGCAGCTAGGCACGGCCGGGCCAGCGCATGGCGTCGGCGGTTGGTGTTAGTTATTAGACGGGCCGCCTTGGCCTCCACGATTCTCCGGAGGCGTGAACGTGCGGAGTGAGAACGCATTCCCTGAGCGGGGAATGAATGATCTCTTTGCGGAGCTCTGGTCCGTTTACCTTGCGCGGGTTGTTCGCCTGCTTCTCATCTCGATTGTCAGCGCCGCCGTCGTGTTTGGCGCAATGTCCGGCATCGACGCCATTCTGCCCGACGGAAATCAGCCCGCAATCGACGATATTCTCACGAGTGTGCCGGAGGACGAGACTCCAACGAATGAGCAACTCCAGGAGATAGCCGAACTGCAGTTGGCCGATTTGCCTCTCGAACTGCTCAGATCAGCTCTATTGATTGGCGCCGAGTTGCTGGTTTCCGCCGTGGCCGCGGGCGCCTACATGTTCGTCATCGGCGCTCATTATGTGGTTGGGCGCGTCCTGATCTCGGAGGCCCTGGCGTTTTCCTTACAGCGCGTTGGCGGCCTGATCATCACGACGCTGATAGCATTGGCCGTGGTGTTTGCCGTCTGGGCCGTCCTGTTCATTGCGCCGTTCATGATTGCAAACGCGACTATGGATGCCGCCCTGGTTGCTGCTCTGTTCGGACTGCTGTCTTTCACCGGGTTTGTGGGCGCGGTAGTCATAACCGTGTATGTTGCCGTCCGATGGACGTTCATCTGGCCTGTCATTGCCTTTGAGGGCCTGATTGGTATCGTAGCCCTCCGTCGCAGCTGGGAGCTGACGGAGAATTTCTGGTGGCGGACGTTCGGCATCGTCGTCATCGTTACGCTCGCCGTCTTTGCCATCGGCTTTCCCGGTCTCATTGCAACCGGTGCCGGCCTGGAGGCCGTTGGCACGTGGTATTCCAACCTCGTCGCCCCCACGATAGCGGGACCGATTCAGGCAATCATGATTTTCCTGCTCTACGCAGACCTACGAACCCGCAAGGAAGTCTCGCCCGGCTACGGCCCCGACCAAATTGCGAGCGAGCTTGGATTCCAGCCCCAAACGTGGGACGACGCGTCGTAGCGCAGCTACCCGCCGATTACCACGTTCCACTTCCTGATTCGCCATGAGGCGACCAGGCCGTTGTTGATGTACGGGTCCTTTGCAACAAAGTCATCGATGACGGACGTATCGTCAGTGCGGAAAACGATTGACGCGCCGTCGACGGGATCGTCATACGCTCCGGCAATGGGGACGACCCCGCGGGCATGGAGGTCTCTCAGAAGAGCCAGGTGCTCATCCCGATGCGCCGGCCGCCGCTCCAGCACATCCGCCACATATTCATAGATCAGGATGTAGTACATCGCTAACCCAATCTTGCCAGCTGTTCCTCGATGCGCTGCACCCGCTGGCGTGATTCCTCCAGCCGCTCCTCTTCCTTGGCCACAACCTGCGGCGGCGCCTTGGAACGGAAACTCTCGTTGGACAGTCGCTGCTCGAGGCCGGTCAGGCGCCCGCGCGTTTCATCCAATTCCTTTGACAGCCGTGACCGCTCCGCGTCAGCGTCCACCAGCCCGGCCAGCGGCGCCATGACTGTTACGCCGTCAAGGATGGCCGTCATCACCGACGCGGGATCGGGCCGCTCATCCTCGGGCGCGAGAATGTTCAGAGAAGACACGCGAGCCAGCACTCCTATGGCCTCACGAGAATCTGCGATGGCCTCCTGTGATTCCGGCACGGCGTCAACAATTATCTCGATCATGCGCGAATGTTCAACGTTGCCCTCGGCGCGCGCATTGCGGATTGCCCGCACGACGCTGATAACATCGGCAACCTCAGACTCCGCCGCCCCGTCGACATGAACTGTGTCTGCCTCCGGATAGGCGCTGATCATGATGGAGTCCACGCCCCGCGCCAACTCCGGCGCGCGGGCAATCAGGCTCTGCCAGATCTCCTCTGTCACGAATGGCATGAACGGGTGGAGCAGCCGCATCGACTGCTCGAGCACCCCGACCAGGTAGTGAACGGGCCTGACATCACCATTGCGAACGCGGACCTTGGCAAGCTCGATATACCAATCCGCGAATTCATCCCACAGGAAATCGCGGATTATCTGCTCAGCCTGCCCAAGCTGGAAATCCTCAAGCAGCCGGTTCACGTCGGCTGCCACGCTCGCCATACGGGAAACAATCCACCGATCTTCCCGGTGCTGCGGCGCAGGCATCTCGCCGCCCACCTGCGTGTTT
>DAOUKW010000119.1:0-4641 GCA_034420915.1 Dehalococcoidia bacterium | reverse complement strand
GCATTCGCCAAGGAGGGCGCGACCCTTGTTCTGGCTTCGCGACAACTTGAGAATCTCAATGAAACCGCCGAGGAGATGCGCGGATACGGATCGCCTACCCTCGTGGTCCAGACGGACGTGACCAGCGAGGAGCAGATCATAAGCCTCTTTGAGACGACAATGGCGGAATACGGGAGAGTCGACATTCTCGTAAACAACTCCGGGGTGTTCGATGGCGGCCCCGTCGATGAGCTATCGCTGGAAACGTGGAACAAAGTCATCAGCATCAACCTCACCGCGGCTTTCATCTGCACGAGAGAGGCCATGAAGATCATGAAGCCGCAGGGAGGCGGACGAATCATCAACATCGGCAGCATCTCGTCGAGTATCCCCAGGATGAACTCGGCCGCCTACGCATCCTCCAAGCACGGAATCATCGGCCTGACAAAGTCGACGGCGCTTGAAGGCAGGGACTATGGCATCTCGGCGGGCGCGCTTCACCCGGGAAGCGTCACCCTGGAGTGGCGCGGGCCCGAGGACCCGAACGCAACGATGTCGGTGGACGATATCGCCATCGCGGCATTGGCAATGGCGGTGATGCCGGAGTATGCCACCATGCTTGATGCGACCGTTCTGCCCATCAGGCAGCCATTCCTGGGACGCGGTTAACCCAGAGTCACGCCGTCATTCTGAGGCTGGGGACGGCGTCAAGTCCTCCGTCATCGGGTTGTGCGCCGTGTTCGATGACGAACGCGGCGCGGGCGGCGATCATGACGCCGTTATCCGTGCAGAGTCCGGGGCGCGGCCGCCATACCGGCATGTCCGCTTTGCGCAGAACGTCCTCGCCGAGCGCGCTGTTTGCCGCGACACCGCCGGACAACATGACCGACTTCGCCTTTGTTGCCCGAGCAACCTCCAGCAGGCGGTCCGTCAGGCCCGTAACGGCGGTTTGCTGAAAGCCTGCGGCGATATTGGCGACATCTTCCTGCGTCAGCGCGTCCGTCCCGCCCCGTTCATTCACCACGCGGAGCACCGCCGTCTTGAGGCCGCTGAAGCTGAAATCCCATGAATCCCTGATCAGCGGGCTGGGAAAGCGGACGGGGTCGGTCGCCTCACGAGCGACGCGTTCGATGATCGGGCCGCCCGGGTAGCCAAGGCCAAGCAGCCGCGCCACCTTGTCGAACGCCTCGCCCGCAGCATCGTCTCTCGTTTCGCTCAGCAGCCGGTAGTTCCCGTGCTCCTCAACCAGCACGATGTCCGTATGGCCGCCGGAGACGATGAGCGCCACGGATGGCAGCAGCGGGTCGCCCCGCTCCTCACTGTCCCACTGCCCGTCCACGATCCAGTTTGCATAGACGTGCCCCTCAAGATGGTGGACACCGTACAACGGCAGGTCCCACGCCATCGCGAGCGCCTTGGCGAAATTGACACCCACCAACAGGGAGCCCGCCAGTCCGGGGCCGTACGTCACGGCGATGGCATCGGGATTGAGGTCTCCGTCATGCCGCTCCATGACGTCACGCAAGAGCGTGGGGAATGTCAGCAGGTGTTGGCGTGACGCGATCTCCGGAACCACGCCGCCGAATCGCGCATGGATATCCGCCTGTGATGAGAGGCCATGGACGATGAGGCGACGGCCGTCATCGACGACGGCGATGCCCGTCTCATCGCACGATGATTCGATACCGAGAATCCTCATGGTGAGCCTGCGTGGCTCACGCGGCAGTGAGTTGCAGCATCAACATGGCGAATTCATTCTCCTGGGCCGCCATGCGGTAGAGCGAACGCATTGCAGGGTCAATGCCGGACTTGATAATCGTCGGTATGTGATCTTCCTCGATGACTTCCGGCATCTGCGACCAGCCGATCACGATGGTATCGCCGTCACCAATCTGCTCGTTTGCCACATAGATGGGCACTTCGCCGTCTTCTCCCAGCGCGCCGCCCGGGCTACCCGGCGTCACATAGCCCGGATAATAGATCTGCTCACTGGTGACAACCCAGGAGACCGCCGGTCCGGCCCAGGCAAGGTAGACTTCATTCCCCGTGAGCGCGGCCAATACTGCGCTTGCGCGCCAGCCGCGCACCGAGTATTCGCTGAGGGTCGATTGCGCAGACTCAATCGCGTTCTGCAGGTAGCGTGTCGTCGTCAGTCTTCGCTGCGCATTGAGGCCTTCCTCAAGCGCCTCCCAGACGATGTCCGAGACTGTTGCTGCCGGGCCTGAAACAACCTCCACCAAGCCGTAAACGGCCTCGATGCCATCCGGTCGCCCGTCATCCCATAAGCGGATATAGGGCGCCATCGGCTGCGCCTCGCCGCCCGCAATGCTGAAACTGGCCGTCGTGTATGTTGCCATTCGAAAAATCCCCGCGCTCTCAAAATAGCATTCCATTAATGATACCAGTGGGCGCTACTCCCTCGGCTTGGCGCGAACGATTCCTGCGCGACATGTAGAATAGTCACCTATAACGACGGCAATCTCCCATCAGGGAGGAGGGACGCGCGCGCATGCAGGAGGTCGAGACCATTAGCCTTGCGCTATTGGGGCTCTCCTTTCTCTTTTCGGCAATCTTCTCGGGCACCGAGGCGGCTTTTCTTGCGTCTCAACCACATCGCCTGAGGCACCGCGCCGAGAACGGTTCACGAGGGGCGCGCATCGCGGCGGGGCTGAAGGAAAGACCGGAGCGATTCCTTTCGACGCTCCTGGTCGGCAACAACCTCACCAACACGGCCGCCGCTGCCATCGCCACAAGCATCGCCCTGACACTGCTCGAGAACTCGGAGCAGGGCCTCGTTGCCGCCACGGTCATCACCACCATTGCCCTGCTTGTCTTCGCGGAAATCACGCCCAAGACGGTCGGCGCGCGTCATGCGGAGCGTGTCATGATTTTCCTCGCGCCGCCTTTCCGTGTCTTTTCATTCGTTTTCGCGCCCGTAACGATTGTCTTCACGACGTTCGCGGGCTTTGTGGCATGGGTGACGGGCGGGACGCGCCGCGCCGTGGTGGACGCGCAGGAGTTCCGCGCGATGATCAGGACCGGCGTGGAACAGGGAACCGTGGAGGAGCGGGAGGCGGAGCTTGTCCACAAGGTGTTCCAGTTCGGCGACCGCATGGTCCGGGAGATCATGACGCCGCGGACGGAGATCATCTGGGTGCGGAACGGGACGACGCTCTCGGAGTTTCTTGAGATCTACGCGCAGCATTCCCACTCACACTTCCCCGTTCTGGGAGATGAGCCGGACACCGTGGCGGGCATCCTCGCCATCAAGAGCGTCCTCCACAAGCACGCCTTGGGCGAACTCACGATGAACAGCTCCATCACGACGGATCTGCGTGAGACGCACTTCGTTCCTGAGACCAAGATGATCGACGACCTCATGGACGAGATGCGGGCGCAGCGGTCACGCATGGTGATGGTGGTGGACGAGTTTGGCGACATTTCCGGCCTTGTGACGCTCAGCCGCGCCATCGAGCTCATCGTCGGACGCGTGGATGATCCCGGCGACCCCCAGGCGTTCCAGGCGGTGGATGAGCGCACCGTGCGCGTGGACGGCATCATGCACATCGACGAACTCGCGGAGCAGTTGAACATCCACCTGCCGGACGGCGACGGCGAGTATGAGACCATCGCCGGCTTCGTGCTCAAGCAGCTTGGGCGGATTCCCGAGGAGGGAGAGGCCCTCGTGCACGGCCCCTATGAGATCACGGTGGCGCAGATCCACGGCGCGCGCATCGACGAGGTCACAGTACGCACGGAGGATGGTCAATAGTGCCGACCACATCGCCCACAGCCGACAAGCATTTCCGCCCAGAGGTCACGGAATGAACCTCTACCTGGTGCGGCACGGGGAGACGGAGTGGAACCGCGAGGGGCGCGCCCAGGGGCGCGCCGACGTTCCGCTCAATGAGGCCGGCATCGCGCAGTCGCAGGCGCTGGCAGCCAACTTTGCCTCCCTTAACGTAGCAGCAGTTATGTCGAGTTCTTCACGGCGGGCAGTCCGCACCGCGGAGGCCATCGCGGCGCCGCACGATCTCGCCGTGACTCCCAAAGATGATTTACTAGAACTCAATTTCGGCGGGCTGGACGGCGCGCCTCTGCGGGACATGCGCGAGATGTTCCCGGACTTCTTCGAGCACTGGACGCGCGATCCCGCCACCGCGCAGTTCCCGGACGGCGGCGAGACGCTCCAACAGCTCCAGGATCGGACGTGGGCCGCCGTGGAGTCCGTCGCGCGGTCACATGACGCGCAGGACAACGTGATCATCGTGTCGCACGCCTTCGCGCTGTATTCCATCATGTGCCGTGCGCTGGGGATGCCGCTGTCCAACTACGGGCGGCTGAGAATAACCCCGGGCACGTACAGCCTTCTCGTGTCGCGCGCGCCCAACGTCATCGGGCCTGCCGATGAGCTGCAATGGGCGCTGACGAGCCTGAACGTCACCCCTGCGCCGTCCGTGGACTGATCTCGTCATGACGCCGATCAACCGGCCGGCAGAATCGGAACTCGTTGCCAGTGTCCATAACGCGCTGGCGTCTGGCGGTTTTCTGGGACGCGGAGCGCGTCTCCTTGTGGGGGTGTCCGGCGGGCCGGATTCAACGGCGCTGCTGGCGAGCCTCATCGAATTGCGTGACGACTGCCAACTTCAGCTTCACGTCGTC
>DAOUKW010000118.1:0-28872 GCA_034420915.1 Dehalococcoidia bacterium | reverse complement strand
CAGGTGACAACGGGCAGCCCCACCTACATCGCCTTTGATATCGACGTGACCGGACGCGCCGCGCACGCCGGTGTCGAACCGGAAAAGGGCATCTCCGCCATCCAGATTGCCGCCGAGATGATCGTCCAGATGCGGCTCGGCCGTCTCGATGAAAACACCACGTTCAACGTCGGTCTCATCGAGGGTGGCAGCGTCCGCAACGCCGTGCCCGAGCATGCCCGTGTCACCGGCGAGACGCGCAGCCATGACCCGGAGGCGCTGGAGCGCGTCCGCGCCTATCTCCTCAACATCGTCCAGGACACGCAGGGGCGGTGGACGGAAGCCACCATTAACTGTGAACTGCATGAGCAATTTGTCGGTTATCGCCTGGATGAGAGCGCCGGCCTGCTCGCCCGGGTCAAGGAAACCCTCACTGGACTTGGCATGACTGCTGAGCTGGCGATTTCCGGCGGCGGCACCGACGGCAACGTTTTTGTCCTCAACGGAATCGAGGCCGTGGTCGTCGGCGCGGCCATGCATGACGCCCACACCGTGCGTGAAAGCGTCAGGATCTCGGAACTTGAGCAGGGCGCCCAATTCTGCCGCGCGCTCATCGAAGCCTAACCCCCACCTTTCGCATTGACATGCGCTTCTCGGCGTCCGTATAGTGGTAGTTCGCGCCCGTCTTCGGACGGGGGCTTGATGGTTGGCGCCTTAACAAGTGAATAGGTCAAGAATGGTCAGTATGTACTGACCGCGGTTCTTCAATGAATTAGAAACGAGTCAAAAACGATAGTAGGGTTAAGCTACTAAGGGCGCGTGGTGGATGCCTTGGCGTCAGGAGCCGAAGAAGGGCGTAGCTTGGCTGCGATAAGCCCGGGGGAATTGCCAAGCAAGTTGATCCCGGGATGCCCGAATGGGGAAACCCGGCCCGCTTTATCGCGGGTCACCGCCGGCCGAACACATTAGGCCGGATGGAGGCAAGTCGGGGAACTGAAACATCTAAGTACCCGGAAGAAAAGAGATTATTCCCTCAGTAGTGGCGAGCGAACGGGGAACAGCCCAAACCGGAGAGGCTTAACGGACGCGGGTCCTATGTCTGTCCGGGGTTGCGCGACGTGATGGGAGAGATCCCGCGATCTCTCGCGGAGTTACCAACCGGACTCCAGCCGAAGGTCCGTGGAAACGGCCACCAGAGAAGGTGATAGTCCTGTAGGCGAAGGGGAATGGCTCCGTGCATCGCGGACGAGAGTACCACGGGACACGGGAAATCTTGTGGGAAGCCGGGGAGACCACTCTCCAAGGCTAAATACTCCTGACGACCGATAGCGTACTAGTACCGTGAGGGAAAGGTGAAAAGCACCCCGGGAGGGGAGTGAAATAGATCTGAAACCGCGTGCCTACAAGCGGTCAGAGTCTCTCGCAAGAGGGATGATGGCGTGCCTATTGAAGAATGAGCCGGCGAGTTAATCCGTGTCGCAAGGTTAAGGATGTGGCCATCCGCAGCCGTAGCGAAAGCGAGTCTGAACAGGGCGCCAAAGTGGCACGGATTAGACCCGAAACCTGGTGAGCTACCCATGGCCAGGGTGAAGCGAGTCTAAAAGCTCGTGGAGGCCCGAACTGGTGAACGGTGCAAAGTTCTCGGATGAGCTGTGGGTAGAGGTGATATGCCAATCGAACCAGGAGATAGCTGGTTCTCCCCGAAATGCATTGAGGTGCAGCCCCATGGGTTCACCTCCGGAGGTAGGGCTCTGAATGGGCTAGGGGGCGAGAGCTTACCAAACCCAATCAAACCACAAATGCCGGAGGTCCAGACCATGGGAGTGAGTCGGCGGGGGATAAGCTTCGTCGTCGAGAGGGAAACAACCCAGATCACCAGCTAAGGTCCCTAAGTGCGGTCTAAGTGTTCAACGAGGTGGAGTTCCACAGACAGCCAGGAGGTTGGCTTAGAAGCAGCCACCCTTGAAAGAGTGCGTAACAGCTCACTGGTCGAGGGACTCTGCGCGGACAACGTACCGGGGCTTAAGTCCGCCACCGAAGCTGTGAACTTCCTCCCTAGGAGGGAGTGGTAGGGGAGCGTTGCCTGTGCTGTGAAGCCCAACCGTGAGGTTGAGTGGAGCGCAGGGAAGTGAGAATGCCGGCATGAGTAGCAATGAACCCGGGTGAGAATCCCGGGCGCCGAAAACCCAAGGGTTCCTACGCCACGGTTGTCGACGTAGGGTTAGCCGGGCCTAAGCTGAGGGCGAAAGCCGTAAGCGATGGACAGCTGGTTAGTATTCCAGCGCCGCCGGTGTGTCGTTTAAAGCTGCGGAGTAACGCAGGAGGATAGGCGGGGCATGCCTATTGGACATGGTGTGTCCCTGATCCCAGCCGATGCCGGGATAGGCAAATCCGTCCCGGATATAGGTAGGTGAGGAGAGGGGAGAGCTTTCTCGCTACGGCGATAGGGCGATCCCGCTGAGTTCACGCTGTCCAGAAAACCTTCGTATGCTATGGCACACAGGCGCCCGTACCGCAAACCAACACAGGTGGGTGCTCCGAAAACGGAGAAGGCGTTCGAGATAACCCCCCTTAAGGAACTAGGCAATCTAACCCCGTAACTTTGGAAGAAGGGGTGCCTCTGGGCGTGGCAGCTTCACGCCGCTGCGCTCTGGAGGTCTCAGAAAACCGGCCCGAGCGACTGTTTAACTAAAACACAGGTCTCTGCGAAGGAGTAATCCGACGTGTAGGGGCTGACGCCTGCCCAGTGCCGGAAGGTTAAGAGGAGAGGTGCAAGCTTCGAATTGAAGCCCCGGTGAACGGCGGCCGTAACTATAACGGTCCTAAGGTAGCGAAATTCCTTGTCGGGTAAGTTCCGACCCGCACGAATGGCGTAACGACTTGGGCGCTGTCTCGAGGGGGGACTCGGTGAAGTTGAAGTACCCGTGAAGATGCGGGTTACCCGCGGCAGGACAAAAAGACCCCGTGGAGCTTTACTGTACCCTGGCATTGTGTTGGGGCCAGAGATGTGTAGGATAGGCGGGAGACTGTGAAGTGTCGGCGCCAGCCGGCATGGAGTCAACCTTGAAATACCGCTCTTCTTTGGTTTTGATGCTAACCCCTGATCAAGCAGGGAGACCGTGTCAGGCGGGCAGTTTGACTGGGGCAGTCGCCTCCCAAAAGGTAATGGAGGCGTCCAAAGGTTCCCTCAGGGTGGATGGAAATCACCCGTGGAGCGCATTGGCACAAGGGAGCTTGACTGTGAGGCCTACAAGCCAAGCAGGGACGAAAGTCGGGCAAAGTGATCCTACGGTACCGTGTGGAAGGGCCGTGGCTTATCGGATAAAAGCTACCCCGGGGATAACAGGCTGATCCTGCCCAAGAGTTCACATCGACGGCAGGGTTTGGCACCTCGATGTCGGCTCAACGCATCCTGGGGCTGAAGGCGGTCCCAAGGGTTCGGCTGTTCGCCGATTAAAGCGTTACGCGAGCTGGGTTCAGACCGTCGTGAGACAGGTCGGTCTCTATCCGCCGTGGGCGTAGGAGGTTTGAGGGAAGCTTTCCCTTGTACGAGAGGACCGGGAAGGACAGACCGCTGGTGTGCCAGTCGTCTCGCCAGAGGCGCCGCTGGGTAGCCATGTCTGGACGGGATAAGCGCTGAAAGCATCTAAGCACGAAGCCCCTCCCAAGATTAGACCTCCCACTCGGTTAACGAGGTAAGGCCACTGGAAGACTACCAGTTTGATAGGCCGCATGTGGAAGCACAGCAATGTGTGGAGCTTAGCGGTACTAATCGGCCGAGGGCTTAACCGCCTACTACTTACCTCGTTTCTACCCCACAATGGATGACCGCAATGGTCAGCACATGAAATCCCTTTTCTTGACCCATTCACTTGTTTCGGCGCCAACCGCCGACTCCCCAATCTCCTTTGCCACCACATAGCGCGGCGCGTATACTTGAACCCACGTTTCATCACAACGCGGGGTGGAGCAGTGGCAGCTCGTTGGGCTCATAACCCAAAGGTCGCAGGTTCGAGTCCTGCCCCCGCTACCAATCCCTCTTGATGTATGTCCCGCTCCTTTCGAATCTTCACCCTCTTCGGGACTCCGATCCGCATCGCCTACACATGGCCCATCGCCCCCGTCATCATCACCATCGCCCTCGGCGCCTTGGTGAGTAACAGGTATAGCCCCACTGGCGAAATCCTCGTTCCGTACACATTCGCGACGATTGTTGCCCTCTGCCTCGTCGCCTCCGTCCTCATCCACGAATTCGCACACGTCCTTGTCGCGCGCCGACTAGGCATCCGGGCCAGCGGCATCACCCTCTTTGCCCTCGGCGGCGTCTCCCACCTTGATGATGGCGATGCTGGCAGAGCCCGCACCGATCTTGCCGTCTCAGTAGCAGGCCCCCTCACAAGCCTCGCAATTGGGCTGGCTCTTGGGATGAACTCCCTCATCCCAAACGCGTTGCTCGATCCGGCCGATATCGAATACCGCTACGTGAGCATGGCGGAACTAGCGACGCTTGACGTGGGCTTTTTCCTGCGCCTGGGCTTTGAATACCTTGCCATCGCTAACATCATCATCGGGGTATTCAACCTCCTGCCCCTCTTTCCACTCGACGGCGGCCGCATCCTCAGCGCCGTCCTCTGGGCGACAACGAACGACCGACAGAGAGCAATCAGGATTGCTGCTTTAGTGGGCCAACTCGGCGCAGCCGCGATGATCGTCTACGGCGCCTACAACCTCTTCTTCGGCGAGCTGCTCGTCGGCGTCTGGCTCATCGCCATCGGCGTCTTCCTCATGGAAGCGGCGGTGGGAGCGGGGCGTACTGGATTACCGCTTTCGCGGGAATGACGGTGCGGCTATCGAGTCGCTGTCGAGGCCGATGTTGGCGCGAGGGAGTCGAGGAGAGTCGCGGAAACGCGAGCAATGTCCTGAACGGCCTGATCAAACGCCACTCGATTGCGCTGAGAAGGAACACGATAGCCGCTGATCTTCCGCACGAACTGCAGCGCCGCCTCCCGGATCTCATCCTCGGACGCCGCCGGCCCGTCACTGACCCTCAACCGCTTGATACTCCGGCACATCTCCCAATCTCCTTACGATGTAGCCACGCCCAGATGCCGCCCCACATGACCGATGATCCACAGTTTCTCCTTGTCACACCACGCCATATGAATCCGCAGAACATCCTTGGGGTCACGATTGCCGCCGCCCCCCAACGCGATATGTTCTTCCATGCCAAGGTCTTTGCCGCACTGGTCATCTGTCCAGATGCGAGGTTCGCGACGATTGGTCGATTCGCTTTCGTGTGGCCGATAGTCCACGCCATGGCTCTTGAACCAACCTCTTAGGTCCCCATCTAGTGATCCCTTGGCCTTAGCAATTCCACATTCGCTAATCGCGCGCAACGCCTTTTGTAAAGACTCCAAATGAACATATGGTGAGCGATTCGCGGATCGAAAGGCAGATTCAAGTAGGCGTAGCCCATCAAGATGTTGTGTATTCAGAACCACTTCGGTGACAGACTTTGGCTCGTTGACAAAATCAAGTGATTCTCCGAGGTCAGGGGGTTCATCACCAGGCTCAAAATAGGGCTCTCGACCTTGCCGTATGTCCTCTATGTGTTGCCCCTGTTCTGCCAGCTCTCTCTGGAGTTCCCGATTACGATTCTCCATCGCGCTCAGGTCCTTGCGCAGATCCTCTATAAGGCTTTCTCTATCCCTTAGCTCACCGCGGAGCCTTCCGATCTCCTTCCGACCTGAATGCTTATCAGTGCTGGGATGTGCCGCCTCATTCACTTGGCCTTGCAGTGCATCACGGTCAGCAATCACAGCTTTGTAATCACGCTCAAGGTACTGGAATGAGTTTCTTGAGTCCTCGAGCTGCCTCTTGTACTCGTTCGACTCTTTGGCACCCTCTTCGATACGCGACTCTAGTTCCTCGTTCCGATTCTTTCTGGCATCCAGCGATTGTTGCAACCGGTCTCGTTGCTGTTGCAAATTCGTGATTAAAGAATCTCGTTGGGCATCCTTGTCAGCCAGACCACTGAGCTGATCCAGTTGCTCCTGCAGGGAGCTATTTTCAGTAGTGAGCCTGCTAGCCTCATCAGTTGCGGACGTTATCCTTGTCTCATATCGTTCAATCTCTTCGGTGCGTTCCCTTTTTGTGTTCTCAAGTTCGAGCTGTACATTTGCGGCCGTCTCGCGCGCTTCCGCCAATTCCGCCTCAAGCGACTGAATACGCGCGGCACTCTCGGCGTCGTGGTCGTCCTCCTCCGCCAACTCCGCGTCCCACCGTCGAAAAATCTCCTCACGGACCTCGTGATACAGACGCGGCTCCTCACTCAAAGCTAAGAGGTGCATGCACTCATCGCGAACTTCACCCCAATCAACATCATTTGGACGCCACTTACGGTGGAGTTCCTGCGCGTCGTTCCGCGTCGCGCCCGGCCGGTACACCCGGACCTCGCCGCCCGAACACGCCAGCCGACCCAATTTGCTACTGATTGGGAGGGAATCCACATACGAATACGTCACAACCGTCGCAACACCGCGCAAGATGTTGATAGCGCGGTTTATCCTGTCATCCGGCTCTCCACGTAATCGCTCGGACACCGCCGCCACCGGAATCCGGCGCTCCTGCCCGAGTATCAGCGACTCTGCATACCAGTCCGCATTCTCACTGGTAACTGTTACAACGTCCGGATACGGTGTCTCGCTCTGAATTCGGCAATGGTATGTACGCAGAACATCGTCCAGAAGAGCCGGCGCCCCTGCAGTACGCCTGTCGTTTTCAGGCCCCAACACCTGAACCTCGACCTCAACGTCATCTCCCTTTGTGGAGAGGCGCCAGCGCATCTCCCATTCGTCCAGTCGTTTCCAGGTCAGAGTGAAATACGCGAAACTGTCGCGCCGATCCGAGTCGATCCGGAGCTCACCGTTCTCGTTTTCCCACACACCTTCGTCAGTCCAGGCCGCTAGCGGGATGCCAAACTGCTCATGAACAATGCCACGGATATAGTTCCGTACATGCTCTAGAAGGTCAGGTCCGTTCCTGCCGGGGCCGGAAATAGTGAAAACCGACTGATACCGTGATGACACCGCTTACCCCTCCGACACTGCCCCTCTCAGGAGGCAACGTTAACAATACTATCTGTCTCCCGCCCTCTGCTATTCTGTCCACATGACGGCATCCAATCGTTCAAACGGCGCCAACCCGGACGACCGCCAGCGCGCGCGTGACATCATCTCCGGCTACGTCGGCCACAAGGGCGCGCTCCTCATGGCCCTCCTGGACGTTCAATACCAGCTCAACTACATTCCTGAAACGACCGTCGATGACGCCGCCGAGATCCTCGGCTACTCACAGCCGGAAGTGTGGGGCGTCCTCTCCTTCTACTCTGATTTCTCCGTAGGGCAGGGCAGCGACCACTTTATCGACGTGTGCATCGATGCCCCGTGCCACGTTACCGGCGCGCGATCCATCGAACGCGCCATTCGCGACGCAGTAGCTGACTCGGATGTGGAGGTGCGCCCCATCTCGTGCCCGCGCCTCTGCAACCAGGCCCCCGTCGTCGCCTACGACCAGCAATGGCGCGGCCAGCTAACGCCTGATACCGCCGCCGAATTCGCTCGAAACATGGGAGTTGCTTCCTAACTATGCCGTCTGATATCTACACCACCCTCAAGCAGGAGGCTGATGCCGCGTGGGCGGAGTGGGATGACCCATCCGTTGCCCGCGTCAGCGTCGGCATCTCCGCCGCCGCCCTAACCGTCGGCGCGGGCGAGACCCTTGAGGCAATTCGGGCGACAGTAGGGGAACTCGGTCTTGAAGTTCGGCTGCTGGAAGTCGGAGACATCGGCTTCTCGTGGGCCGATCTTGTCGTTCATATTGCCCCGCCCAACATGCCGCGCATCACCTACGGAAACGTGACGGCGAACGCTGCGCCCCAACTGATCCGTGATGTGCTTGTGGACGGTAACCTCAGGCCGGACCTCGCGCTTGGCGTGCAGGGCGATGCGCCCATCGACGGCGCAGACATTCCTCTCCTCAATGAACAGTCTTGGATGCGCGACCAACTCCGTCTCTTGATGGCCAACTTCGGCCACATTGAACCCGGCAACCTGATGCACTACGTGGCACGGGGCGGCCTGGAATCGCTGGACAAGGCCCTCCATGAGATGTCGCCGCAGGACGTTGTGGATACGGTTCGCAACTCGGGCCTGCGCGGGCGCGGCGGCGCGTTGTTCCCCGCCGGCGTCAAGTGGAGCTTCATGGGCCCGCCCGGCCCCGGCGACCGCTATCTCGCTATCAACGGCGAGGAGGGCGACCCCGGAGCGTTCACGGACGCCGCCATCGTCGAGAATGATCCCCATCGCCTTTTGGAGGGCATCCTGATCGCCTCATATGCGATGGGCGCGAACAAGAGCTATATCCACATCCGTGCCGAATATCGTTTGCCTCTTGAGCGGCTCCGCCGTGCGCTCCATGAGATGGAGGAGCGCGGACTCGTCGGCGATAACATCATGGGCACCGACTTCTCCCACGAGGTCGAGATCGAGGCCACCGGCCACGCCTACATCTGTGGCGAAGAAACGGCGCTGATGGAGTCCGTTGAGGGCAAGCGCGGCGCGCCTCGCCCACGTCCCCCGTTCCCCGCCGCCTACGGCATCTTTGGCCGCCCAACCACCATCAACAACGTCAAGACGATCTCCTATGTACCGCACGTGCTCGAGATGGGCGCAGAGGCATTCGCCGCCATCGGCACTGAAAACGCATCCGGCACCGCGATGTTGTCACTTTCCGGCCATATAAATAAACCGGGAATTGCAGAAATCCCCGTTGGAATTAATCTGGCAGGAGTTATCGAAAACGTTGCGGGCGGCATACGCGGCGGCAAGCAAGTGAAGGCCCTCCAGTGCGGCGGCCCGCTCGGCGGCATCATGCCCGCTGCCGAGATGGACATGCCGGCTGAGTTCCAGGCCATGACCGCCAAGGGCAGCCCGCTCGGCTCCGGCGGCATCCTCGTCCTTGATGAGGACACCTGCATCGTGGATGTCGTCAAGAACATCGCCGAATTCATCGATGCCGAATCCTGCGGCAAGTGCTTCCCCTGCCGCAAGGGCGCCACGCACATCTCACGCCTGCTCGCCACCATCACCGAGGGCTACGGGCAGGAGGACGACCTTGCCAAGATGCAGAACGTCGGCACGTCCATGGTGCAGGGCTCGCTATGCGGCTTGGGGCAGCTCGCGCCCGGTGTCCTGAACAATGCCATCCGCTACTTCCGAGCGGAATTTGAGGAGCACATCAACGACAAGTTCTGCCGCACCGGCTCATGCGCAGCACTGACTCGCCGGGAGCAGTCCGTTGCCTAGCCACCACCCGTCATTCCCGCGAAAGCGGGAATCCAGATCGTGAGAGAAACGCCATGCCCACCAAGGTAATCCTGGATATGGACGTCGGCGTCGATGACTCCCTCGCCATCCTCCTTGCGCTCCGTTCCCCGGAACTTGAAATCCTCGGCATCACGGCTGTCGCGGGCAACGCCCCACTGGCAAACACCTCCGTCAACGTCTTGCGTGTTCTGGAAGCGGCGGGCCGGACCGAGATTCCGGTAGCAAAGGGCGCGGCAAAACCGCTCACCCGCGAGCCTGAGGCCGCGCTGCATGTTCATGGCAACGACGGCCTCGGCGGTGCGCCCGTCCCTCAACCCACGCAGATGACCTTTGATGAGCGCCCCGCCGTTCAATTCATCTCTGACATCGTTATGGCGCACGAACCGGGCGAGATCACCCTCACTCCCACGGGCCCCATGACAAACGTCGCCCACCTTATGCGTGAAGCCCCCGACGCTTTCGCGCGTCTGAACAGCGTCGTCCTGATGGGCGGCGCGTTCGCGCTCACACCGTATGGTCACGGCAACGTCACCACCGTCTCTGAGTTCAATATCTGGGCCGATCCCGAGGCCGCCGCCGAACTCGTTCAGGCCGATATTCCCATTACGGCAGTCGGACTCGATGTGACGACCGACCCCACCGCCTCCATCAACCCTGAGCGCCACGAGATGCTACGCAACAGCAGCGATTCCTACGCGCAAACTGCCGCCCTTATCAGCACGCAGGTCCTTGAGCGATTCGGCGTCGTCAACATCCATGATGCTCAGGCCGTTGCCGCCGTCATCGATCCCACGCTCATGCGACTCGAAACCTACCCCATTGAGATCATCACGCAGGACGGGTCAGTGCGCGGGCAGACGATCGTGGATCGACGCCCCGGTTCCCGACGCAGCAGCGGCCCCGAGATTGCTGTTGCCACCGCCGTTGACGGTCCGCGCTTTCTTGAGCTCCTGTTGGGGCGGCTGACGCAGGAGGCGTAACGACTACACAAGCGCCCCTCGTCGTGGCTGTCGGGGCCATCAACTGGGACATCACCCTGTTCGTGGAGTCGCTGCCGACCCCCGGGCAGGAGGTCACCGTTTCTGAAGTGGCCCGCGTTCCGGGCGGCACGGCGGCCAACGTCGCCGTCGCCGCCGCGCGACTGCTCCGCGCTGACGCCGTCGCCTTTGTAGGCGCGCTCGGCGCTGACGCCATTGCAGATCAGCAGCGCGATATCCTGCGCTTGGAGGGAGTGTCTGCAGACGGCATCGTGACCATCCCGGAAGCCGAGTCCGGCCAGGCGTTCATCCTTGTTGATTCGAACAGCCAGAATGTCATCGCCAGCGCCCTCGGCGCAAACGCCTTGCTCACTCCTGACCATATCCGCCAACCCATTGTTCGGGACATGATCGCGAATGCCCGCAACTGTGCCATTACCGACCCACCGCTGCCTGTCATCGAGGAAATCCTGAGCATTACAGAGGCCACAGAGTGCCGTGTCTCGTGGGATCCGGGCGTGCTGGCAGCCGACCGTGACGCCGCCTTCCGTCTTGCGCGGCGTGTCGACACTCTGCTCTTGAATGAAGAAGAAACGGCGGCTCTCTTTGGCGAATACAACCCTCCTGCCATCGCTCAACGGTTGCGGGATGAGGGCTGGACCAACCGCATCATCCTCAAACGGGGCGGGCAGGGAGCAACCGTCATTGACCTTGCGAGCAGTCAACTCATTGAAGTGCTGCCGCTCCCGCTCACAGATCTCGGCATGAATCCGGTCAACAGCGTTGGGGCGGGGGACGCATTCCATGGCGCGCTCGCCGCTCTCGAGGCCGAAGGACACGAAGTCACCGATGCCCTGCTCGGCGCAACGGCCGCCGCCGGCATCAACGTTTCTCGCCCGGGCACGCGTGACGCCCCCGTATCCGATGAGTTGGAACAGGTTCTCGCTGCGTGGCGTGAGATGGGCGGTGCTGTGAATGCCTCTTTACTATGATGCGACCGTTATCATGGAGTAGGGAAACGGGACGACAACCCATCACCCCTTTATTCGCAGGAGGGAAAAACATGAAGGTAACGACTGAATTCGATCCGGCGTATTCGTATCTGACGGTGGAGCTCGATCAGGGCGAGTCAATCAGGGTTGAGCCCGGTGCGATGGCCACCTCCCAGGGCGTCGACATGCAGACCGGCATGACCGGCGGCGGCCTTTTCGGCAAAGTGCGCCGCATGGTCGCCGGCGAGTCCTTTTTCGTCAACACGTTTACCGGGGGCCCCGGCGGCGGCTGGGTGGGAATTGCCTCAACCGTCCCCGGTGATGTGAAGTCGTTTGATATTGAGCCGGGCCAGAACCTCTATATCCAGGGCGGCTCGTTCCTTGCGTCCGACTTGAACGTTGAACTGGACACCAAGTTCCAGGGCATGCGCGGCCTGTTCAGCGGGGAGAACCTGTTCTTCCTGCGAGCTTATACGGAGCGGGCTACCGGCACGGTCTTCTGCAACTGCTACGGCGCGATCAAGGAACTGACCGTCTCGGGCGGCCAGGAGCTCGTTGTCGACACCGGCCACCTCGTCGCGTTCACGGATGGCGTCGACTACTCCATCGGCAAGGTTGGCGGCCTCGTCTCGCTAATCGGAGGCGGCGAGGGTCTGGTCATGAAGTTCCGCGGTGAGGGCAAGGTGTGGGTGCAGACGCGCACCATCGCCACGCTGGCCGATTTGCTGAACCCCCTCATCTCCAAGAACTGAACGTCACCCAGGGGAGGAGACTAATGACAACAAACGGACAACACCCCGCTCACCCTGAGCCTGTCGAAGGGCGGCCCCGCCCGTGGGACGCATTCATCAGTGACCGCGACCGTGAGATCTACGCCAAGAGCGGCTTCGGAGCGAGCGTCGGGGTCGGCGAGCGCCCCGCGCTTCTCATCATCGACGCCCAGTACCGCACCACCGGGGAAGGCCCTGTCCCCATCCAGGAGGCGATGCAGCAGTACGCCACCGCCGTTGGCGAGGATGCGTGGCGCGCCGTCGACAAGATTGAGCAGCTGGTCAAGGTGTTTCGAGACAAGGGCTGGCCGGTCATGTACGCGCAAGGTGAACGCACCGGCGTGCAGGAGGGCGCGCGCTACACCGACAAGATTCCGTCGCTCTCCGCCGACTACAACCTCCCCGGCAGCCGCGGTGCGCAGATCGTTGAGCCGCTCACACCGGAGCCCAGTGACGTCATCATCTACAAGCGATTTCCGTCCATCTTCTTTGGCACAAACCTCGTAACACAGCTTGTCGCGGCAGGCGCGGACACGCTCGTTGTCGTTGGATGCACCACCAGCGGATGCGTGCGCGGCACCGTCGTTGACGGCATGAGCTACGGTTTCCGTTGCATCGTGCCCGAGGACTGCGTCTGGGATCGCGGGCAGGCGTCCCACGCCATCAACCTGTTTGACATCGCCCAGAAATACGCCGATGTCATGCCGCTGGACGAACTCGAACCCATCCTCGACGCCGTCCCCGCTCGCACGGAAAGCCCCGCCACCGTCTAATGGCATTGACAACCCTCCGCCAACTTCTGAGCGCCCCCGGCCCCCTCGTTGTCCCGTTCGCCTATGACGCCTTCTCCGCCAAGCTCATAGAAGCTGCCGGTTTTCCCGCTGCAGGCATCAGCGGCTCTTCCGTCGCCGCCTCCGCATTCGGCCTGCCGGACGTTGGGCTGCTTTCACGCGAGGATGTTGTGGGACAGGCCCGCCGCATCGCCGCAGCCGTCACCATCCCTGTCATCGCGGATGCCGACACCGGCTACGGCGGACCATTACAAGCCGCGCACACGGTACGCGCCATGGAGGACGCCGGACTTGCAGGTCTGTTCATGGAAGACCAGGAGGATCCCAAGCGCTGCGCGCATCTAGCAGGAACAACTGTCATCCCGGTGGAGGCGATGCTGGGCAAACTGAAAGCCGCGCTCGGGGCGCGCCGCGACAACGAATTCTTCATCATTGCCCGCACGGATGCTGTTGAGACCGAGGGAGTCGAGGGCGCGGCGAAACGCGCCCGCGCCTATCTTGACGCCGGCGCAGACATGGCGTTTCTGGCAGGACCGGGCACGGTAGAAGAACTGGAGAAATTCCCGAAACTGGTCGGGCAGGGCAAATTCATGGTCGTCTTGACCGAAGGCGGAAAGACGCCCCTCCTCCCCGCCGCTCAACTTGCGGACATGGGTTACAGCCTCATCGGCTACTCCGGCCTCGCCATTGGCTCTGCGGCAAAGGCCGTGCAGGACAGTTTGAATGCCCTGAAAGAGCAGGGCGGTAATGTCGATCTCATCGACCACGTCATGCCATTGAGCGACCGTAATGAGATTCTCGAACTGTCGAAATGGCAGGCGCTTGAGGAAGACACCTTAACGGAACTGTAAGCGAGCCGGGATCTCTTACCGGATATCAGCCTTGAGGTTATTGTGCCGGCGGCAGGTGTACCTTGACCCGCACGGGATTTGCATACAAGATGGGTGCGTCGGTCAGTTAAGTTAGTGTCTCGATGGAACCAACTCCGCTACTAGAAGCCAATAGTCTTACGAAGCGATATGGCCGGGTTCTCGCCCTTGATAGCGTTAGCTTCACGGTTGGCGACGGTATAACGGGTCTTCTCGGCCCCAATGGCGCGGGCAAGAGCACCGCAATAAAGCTCTTTCTCGGCCTGCTTCAACCGACCGATGGTGTCGCCCAGGTAATGGGCGCCCAGCCTTATCACGATGTGAATGCCCGGTCCCTGATTGGCTATATGCCGGAGCATGACTGTCTCCCAACATCCGTCAACGCCTCGGAGTTCCTCACACACATGGCGCAGGTCAGCGGTTTGCCGCCTGCGCAGGCTCGCACACGCGCCGCCGATACCATGCGCCACGTCGGCCTTGATGAGGCCCGCTACCGCAGCATCGGCGAGTATTCGACGGGCATGAAACAGCGGGTCAAGCTCGCGCAGGCCATCGTCCATGATCCGCGCCTTGTCCTGCTGGATGAGCCGACCGCCGGCCTTGATCCGGGCGGCCGCGACGAGATGCTTGACCTTGTCAGACGGACGGGGCGCGACTTCGGCATCAGCATCGTCTTTTCCTCGCACCTGTTGGGAGAGGTGGAGCGCACTTGTGACAACATTATCGTGCTGGAGGCGGGGCGGGTCACTCAGCAGGGTAGTGTCACCGGTTTCACGGAGAACACGGATGTCCTCGCCGTTGAAGTTGACGCACGGCACGATGAGGTGATCGCTGCGCTGGCCTCACGAAACATTGAAGCGCAACGGGATGGCAACGTCGTGCTCGTGGGCGGGCAAGAGGATGGAAGCCATGCGCAAGCCATCCAGGATGCCCTCATCGAAGCGCAGGCGCCGCTGCGTCGCATGGCATTCCGCCGCCGTATGTTGACGGAGATATTCCGGGACGGCCCGGACGACTAGCCACGATGGAAACGCGTCCTGCAGGCCAACTCTTTGACATCGGCTATCAGCGGTATGACGGCCCGCGACAGGGCCGCAGCCGCGCCCGTATCGCCCTGTTCACCGCAGGAGTACGCCAGACTCTTGGATTAGGCCGCGGCGGGCGCGCCAAGATTCTGCCGGTCCTCTTACTCCTCACATCGGTCGTGCCTGCGGCAATCATTCTCGTCATTGCCGTTCTGACCGGCTCGCTGCTTGGCGTCGAGTCTCGGCCCGTCGAATTGGGCGACTACTTCCCGATCACGGCGTTGCTCATGTTGATACTTGCCGGAATCATGGCCCCCAACCTGCTGATTCCCGACCGACGGGACAATGTGCTCAGCCTATATCTCGTTCGACCTGCGGTGATAGCCGATTATCTCGCTGCGAGATGGCTGGCGTTCTTCCTTGTCACCACGATTATCATCGCGCTGGGGCCGCTGCTTCTCCTCACCGGGTACGTGCTGCTGTCCGGAAACGCGTGGCAGGAATTGCAGGGTACGTGGCAGGAGTATTTCGGAATCATCCTGGGAGCTGCTGCTATTGGCGCGTTCCTGACGGCAATTCCCCTCGGCATCGCCGCATTCACACCACGCCGCGCCTATGCCGCTGCAGTCGTTATTGGCGGAGCGCTGGTGATAAGCACGGCCATTGGGTTCCTGACCGAGCCAATCGATTTTGACGGCTCATCGTTCACTGAGACCGTAGAACGTCCAATCACCGAGGAAGAACTCGAGGTTAGCGATCAATTCATTGACGCAACGCGCTCAATTCCCGACGAGGCCGAGTTCAGATTCACGGTGACTCTGGAGTCGGGAGAATCTCGCCAATACCTTATGACCGGCGCTGAGGTTGAAGCCGCGTTGGAGGGCGGCAATGTGCGGACCTTTGAAGAGGGCAGCGCCCCTGAGTCAATCCTTAATCCGGACATTGGTCAATGGGTTGTGTTTGCGGACCCAACCGGCGCGACGGTGTTCATAACGGATTTGGTGTTCGAGGATGTTCAGTCGAACACATACCGCCAATTGGTCGCCAGGCACCCCGAATACTACGCCATCATCTCCTATGCCGCCTGGGTTCTATTGCCGATGTTCCTTATGTGGGTTCGGTATCGGAGGTATGTGGCATGACTACTGATGAGGCCAGCATGGACAATAACGTGGAACCCTCTTCGGACGCCACCATCGTCGTCGATAATGTTTCCAAGTGGTTCGGCAACGTCGTTGCGGTCAACGAGGTCTCGCTGGAGATCGGCCCCGGCATCACGGGACTTCTGGGCCCCAACGGCGCGGGCAAGACCACGCTTCTCCACATGATGACCGGCCTGTCCGCAACATCCCGCGGCACGATTACTGTGCTTGGGCAGCCGGCGCGCGGTGATACGCAACTCTATCGCCAGATCGGCGTCATGACCGAGCATCAGGCCGTCTATGACTTCTATACGGGCCGCGAATTCGTTGAGTTCTCCGCCCGGATGCACAAGCTTTCGAATATCCCGGAAGCTGTCGATAAGGCCATCGAATCGGTCAATCTCGTGGACGCGCAGGACCGCCGTCTCTCCACGTACTCACGCGGTATGAGACAGCGGATGAGGCTCGCCGCCACCCTTGTGCATGACCCGCCCGTTCTCGTCCTGGATGAACCACTGAACGGCACCGACCCGCGCCAGCGCTTGGAGTTTCATGATCTCGCAAGGCGGCTGGCCGCAGAGGGTCGCACAATTGTCGTTTCCTCTCACATCCTTGAAGAAGTCGAGACGCTGGCTGACAACGTTGTCCTGATGGTGAGCGGCAAGCTGGCAGCGTCCGGCGATTTCCATTCAATTCGCGAACTTCTGGATGACAGGCCCTATAGGATTCGCGTTACGTCCACGAATCAGCGTGCGCTGGCAGGAGGGCTCATCGGCAGCGAGGCCGTGACGTCCGTCACGATGGAGGATGACGGGTCCATCCTGTTGCTAACACATGACCTGCCTGCGCTGCAGATGCAGATTGCCACTGCCGCCCGCGACGCCGGCGCGGTTCTGCAAACGGTAGAGCCACAGGACGAGTCGCTTGAGAGCGTATTCACCTATATCGTGGAGCGCTAGGTATGCTGACAGTTTTCTCACTCACGCTCCGCCAACTGACCGGTGTGCGCCGCCAGGTCATCCTGCTGCTCTTTGCCGCAGCGCCTGTCGGCATGGCAATCCTGGTTCGCTATCTCACAGACGATTACACGAACCAGATAACCGGGCTCTTTGACCTGTTGCTCGTCGCTGCGGTGCTGCCGCTTGTCGTCGCGATACTTGCGACAACCGCCTTGGGCGATGACGTTGAGGATCGAACGCTGTCGTTTATCATGCTGCGGCCCGTGGCGCGTTGGCAGATTGTCGCTGCGAAGTACCTCGCAGTGGTGATTCTCGGCATGGCGCCCCTGCTGGTATTTGGCGCAGTGATGGCAGGAGTTGCTTTCGCGCAGGACGCCGGCAGCATCGGCAACTACGAAGATGTCATCAGACCCATTCTTGGCGTTCTCGCAGGACTTGCGGTCGGTGTGCTTGCCTATTCCGCCGTGTTCATGTGGCTGGGGCTCATTTCGTCGCAGGCTCTCGGTCTGGCAATCGTGTACGTCGTTGTGTGGGAGGGGTTTGCGGCAGGCATTTTCGACGGTATCCGCTACCTGAGCATCCGCAGCTATAGTCTTATCACCATGTCAGAAACGGGTGGAGAAGCGTTGGCCGGGATCGGCGCGGTTGGTCAGACGGAGATCGGCCTTGAGGTTGTCCTCGCAGGAGCCGCCACCGTGATGATTGTGTTCCTCGGCCTCACCCTCATTCAACTCCGCAACATGGACGTCCCCTAAACTCATCCCGCCAACCAACCCGCTCACCCTCCGTCATTCCCGCGAAAGCGGGAATCTGAGACTCATTTCCCAGCCAACCGTCCTCGCCCCAAAACCACTATGATTCCCTATAGGAATTCACCAAAACGGAGTAACGCATGCCTTTCGACACACTCATCCGCGGTGGCGACGTTGTGCTGCCGTACAGCGACGGAGCCCGCCGCCTTGATCTCGCAGTCACCGATGGCCGCATTGCCGCCCACCTTGAACCCGGCGCGAACGCCGAGGCGTCCGAAACCATCGACGCCACCGGCAAGGTCATTTTCCCCGGGGTTATCGATCCGCATACGCACCTCAATCTCGGCGACGCCGAGACCGCCTTTGAGACCGAAACCCGTGCCGCCGCCCTGCACGGCATCACCACCCTCATCCACTTCCTCATGTCCAACGATCCGTATGAGGCCGAGTACCGGCAATACCGCGAATGGGGCGATTCCCAGAGCCTCATAGATTACGGGCTCCACGCCGTCATCTCCACCCGTGACCAGCTGACGGAGATCGACAAATATATCGACGAATTCGGCATCGGCAGCTTCAAGTTCTTTATGAGCTTCCGCGGTGAGGAGGGCGCCTATATCGGCCTCCCGCCAATCGACGATGGCCTGATGTACGAAGTGCTGGAGAAACTCGGCCAGCGCCCCGGCAGCGTCCTCTGCGTCCACACGGAGAACATCGAGGTCGTCTGGTCGATCCGCAAGCGCCTTGAGGAATCAGGCCGTGACGACCTCAAGGCATGGCACGAGTCGCGCCCCCCGTTCACGGAGGCGGAGGCCGCCGTTCGCGTCATGCTCTTTGGGCGCGAAACCGGCTCCACGCCGTACATCGTTCATACAACTTCGGCGGATACCCTGGCAGCCGCCCGCGCATTCCGTCGCGACGGCGGCAGCATCTATATTGAGACGTGTCCGCACTATCTCTCCCACACGTATGAATCACCCGTTGGCACGTTCGGCAAGCAGAACCCGCCGCTCCGCAGCCCTGAGGATCAGGACGCATTGTGGGAAGCTATCGCGGACGGTACGGTCGACACTATGGGTTCAGACCACGCCGCCCGGTTGGGTGACCGCAAACAGGGCACAATATGGAGCGCGTCGCCCGGCCAGCCAAATATGCCTATGCTCTTGCCCGTCATGCTCAATGATGGCGTCCTCGCTCGCGGACTGCCGCTTGAGCGCGTCGCGGAGGTAACATCCGCCAACGTCGCCCGCATCTTTGGCATGTGGCCCCAAAAGGGGTCATTGCAAATTGGGGCTGACGCTGATCTCGCCATCGTCGATATGGACGAGACCCGAACCGTCACCGCCGCGAGCCTGCAGGGCCGTGCCGACTACTCCATCTACGAGGGCATGTCCTACACCGGCTGGCCTGTCCGCACCCTCGTCCGCGGAAAAACAATCACTGAAAACGGCAAAGTTGTAGCATCTGGGGGTGACGGTAGGTATATTTATCGTTCAGTGGGGTAGGCCGACGAATCCGGCCAAAGGGGGCGATATGTCAGGTCCGCTAGCGCATCTGCGAGTTGTCGATGTTACGGCATCGCTTGCCGGAGCATACGCCGCCCGCCTCCTCGGCGAGCTTGGCGCAGACGTCGATCGTGTCCGACGGATGCGGAGCCTCTACAACCGCATCCGGATGCACGAAATCCCTAAATGGGATCCGATGCTGCATCGCTCCCTCAACGCCAACAAGTCTCACCGCTCGAACACGGATGCTGAGACAATTACGCCGGAAGCCCTCCTTGAAATCCTCGATGGGCAAGACATTCTCATTGAGGACGTGGGTCTGTTTGACGCAACGAATCTTCCATTCATCTTTTGGGAAGAACTTCACGCTCGCTATCCCCATTTGACCGTGGTATCGCTCACGCCCTACGGCGCACCTCTACGCGGCACCTTGTTCCATCTGTCGCCAAGCGACCTCGCAACATGGGCGCTCTGCGGCATGGCGTGGACAACGCCCGGCCCGCCCGACACCACCTATGACCTCCCGAATGAGCCGCCCCTCATGCCCACCGGCGCGTCCGTCCCATCGCTCATGGCCGGGGCGGTCAGCGTGGTGGGAACGCTTGCCACGCTGTACGCCGACTCCGGCAGCGGCAACGGCACAGGGCCGGGGGTAACAGGCACACGTATTGAGCTCTCTGAACTGGAAGCCATCACGGCCCTCAACTACCATCCCGTAACGCAGCGCGAATACCTGGAGTATGTGCTTGATCGCGGCCCCAACATCCTTGCGCGGCAGCCCAACTGCTACATCCCGTGCAAGGACGGCTACATCGTCATCGTCGCCACGAGCCCCCGCCACTGGGAGCAGTTCGCCGAAGTCATGGGCAGCCCGGAGTGGGCGTACACCGAGGACTTTGACGACGGCACAAAGCGCGCCATGAACTGGGACGCCGTCAGCGTTCTTATGACCAACTGGACGATGGAGCGCACAGGTGAGGAAATCACCACTGAGCTGCAGGCCCGAAACATCCCTGCATTCTGGGCAACATCCCTCGAAGAGGTCACAACCCATGAGCATGTGAAGGCCCGGCGCTACATTCGCCGCGTAAAGACTCAGGATGGACAGGAAGTCCCGTTCACCGGCGCGCCGTTCATCCTGACCGGATACCCGCGGAACGAGGACGGCAAGCCGGAGGCCGATGGCTCTGTCCCCGCGCCAACGTCAGCCAATGGCGCTGCCGCGTCGCACATGGGCTCAACACCCAGCCTTCCGCTCAAGGGCCTCCGCGTCGTCGATTTCGGCCAGTACATCGCCATACCCTACTGCGCCAAGTGGCTGGCCGCCCTCGGCGCAGACGTGATCCAGGTCGAAAGCCGTGAGAACCCTGCCGACTTCCGTAACTCCCCGCCGTTTGCCGCCCAAACCCCGGGCATGAACCGCGCCGGAGCATACAACACGCTCAGCATGGGCAAACGCGCCATCCCCATCAATCTCCGTACCGAAGAGGGCAGGGACGTTGCCCGCCGACTCTGCGCGACCGCGGACATCGTGCTCGAGAACTTCTCGACCGGCCTGATGGAGCGGTGGGGCCTTGGCTACAACGACATCGCCCCGCTCAACCCGCGTGTCATTTACACGTCCGTCGCCGCGTTTGGCCGCTCCGGCCCGCTCAAGGACTACAGCGGCCTCCACAGCATCATCAACGCCTTCTGCGGTCTTGCAGATGTCACCGGCTACACGGACGGTCACCGCCGACTCCTCGGCTCCTACTTCCCGGACGTTGTGTCCGCCACGTACGCGACTATGGCCACGCTGACGGCCCTCCACGACCGCAAGCGCACTGGCATGGGGCATCACGTCGACGTTGCGATGACCGAGGCCCTGATGACGCTCATCACGGAGCCGATGGTCGCCCGCGCCATCGGCAGCTACGAACCCGTCCGAGACGGCTCGCATCACCCGTTCCACGCCCCGCATAACGTCTACGCAACGAGCGGCGATGACCAGTGGATCGCCATCACCGCCCGGACCGATGCCGAATGGGCAGGCCTGTGCAGCATCATCGACGGCCTTGCCAACGATGACCGCTTTGCCACGCCCGAATCCCGCAAGCAGAACGAGGCCACGCTGGATGAGATCATCGCGGCATGGGCGGCATCGCGTGACAAGTACGAGATGGCCGACCAACTGGCCGCCGCAGGCGTGTCCGCCGCTCCCATCCTCGACCCGCTTGAGGTCGTTGAGCACCCGCACCAGCAGGCTCGCGGTTTCTTCGCAACGATTGACCATCCTGAGGCCGGTCCGCGGCGCACTGCCAAAGTGCCTTGGCAGGTGAACGGCGAGTACGCCGGTGAACTGCGCCGCGCGCCGATGCTCAACGAGCACACGGACGCCATCCTCACCGAGATCCTCGGCATCGGCCAGGAGGAGACGCGCGAGCTGGTAGCTGCTGACGCGCTGAGATAAGGGAACTCTAGCTGACATAGGGGCCGATCAGATGACAACTCTTATCGGCGTAGACTTCAGCGGCTCGCAGGCTGACAACGCGACGTGGATCGCCATGGCCACCATCGGTGAAGTTGACGGCATCGACTGGCAGACCCCGTTCCCCATTCGGCGCGCCGATCTTGAACAACTGCTGCTGACCATCGACGCCCCCACCGTCGCCGCCCTCGATTTCCCCTTTGGACTGCCGGTTGACTTTGCTGTCACGCAAGGTTTCATCAGGTGGGGCGAGGGTCAGATGGACTCTTGCGACCGCACGGCGCAGATCCCCCAGGCCGAATTCGAGCAGGTTGCGAGGGAGTACGTTTCTGCCTACGGCGAGCCGCGCCGCGCCTGCGATGTAGCCCCCGCCTTCTCACCCCTCCACACTACCAACCCCAACATGGTTCCCATGACCTACCACGGCATGAGGATGCTTGGCCGTATCCTCGCTCGTGCCCAGGGCCGATTCCACATCCCGCCCATCCCCGCCAATGCCGCAAATTGGGACGTGACTCTCGTGGAGCTGATGCCTGGCCAACTCCTGCGTGCTCGCGGTGACAGGGGCGTCGGCTATAAGAACGGCGACAACAACCTCCAACGCCGCCATGAGATCCTCTCAATCGTCGAAAATTGGATTGGCTCGCCGCTCCCTGAACACGTCCGCCTCGCCGGTCGCGCCAATGCCGACTGCCTCGACGCCGTCGTGAACCTGGCGGGCGCGCTGCAATGGCATCGCAACCCCGACGCCTTCATCCGGCCCGATTACGTCCAACAAGGCTTCGCCCACGACGAAGGCTGGCTCTACACCCTCCGCTCCTAACCCCCTCCACCTCCCCCGTCATTCTGGCGAAGGCCAGAATCCACCGCGTGGCCCGCAGGGTCACAACTCCCCCGTTCACCCTGAGCCTGTCGAAGGGTGAGCGCCCCACTTACCCCGATAGGGGCTTGACAGGCGCAAAGAGTCCTCTATCATATAGAACATACGTTCATATAGGGAGGCCTGCCATGCTCATCAAAAGCACTCCGGACGTCTATGAGAAGCTTCGCCACCTCGGTGGAATGGCAACGGATGACATCCTGTCGCCTGCCGAGCGTTCGGACGGAACCACGCGGCCAAGTGTCGGCGGGGAACGTGTGGGCCCGCGCGGCGGCGCAACTCCCCATGCCGGCGTCTACAAGGCCGCCATGCCGAACGGCAAGCGCATTTCATTGATGCGCGTGATGTTCACCGATCACTGCATCATGGACTGCCACTACTGCCCCAATTCCCACTGGGTCCCGCGCCGGCGCTACGGGTTCAAGGTGGATGAGCTCGCGCGGTTATTCAATGAGATGCACCAGCGCCACATGGTTGACGGACTCTTCCTCAGCTCCGGGATCTTCAAGAATCCCAACGCCACGCAGGAGCGCCTGCTTGATGTGGTGGACGCGGTTCGTTCCCGCTACGGATTCCGCGGCTACATCCATCTCAAAGTGATGCCCGGCACCAACGACGACTCGTTGCTGGAAGCCAGCCAGCGGCTCGGCGCGCGCCTCTCCATCAATATCGAGTCGCCGTCCGCCGAGCACCTCCGCAAGGTCAGCAAGATGAAGGACTTTGATAAGGGCATTATCGACCCGATGGGGCGCATCAGCGATCTCATGCAGGAGCATTACGGCGGCGCGGTTGGCCAGGCTACGCAGATGGTCGTCGGCGCGGCGGATGAGTCGGACTGGGACATCTACAACCGGATGACGAGCCTCTACGGGAACTACGGATTCAAACGCGTCTACTACTCGGCGTTCCGTCCCGTGCAGTACACGCCGCTGGAGGAGCACCCTGCAACGCCGCCCGCGCGGGAGCATCGCCTCTACCAGATGGATTGGCTGTCGCGCATCTATGGCTATGACTCTGAAGAACTGCGCCCCGCCTTCAGCGACGACGGCTTTCTGGATATCCGCACCGACCCGAAGCTCATGATCGCGATGACCAACTACGAACGCTTTCCGGTGGACGTGAACCAGGCGACCGAACAGGAGTTGCTGCGCGTCCCTGGTGTTGGGCCATTGGCGGCAAGCCGCATCATCGACCAGAGGAGCCAGCACTCCATAACGCAGAACCGCGAACTCAAGGCGATGGGTGTTGTGATGAAGCGCGCCCTCCCGTTCTTGCGCTTCCCGGGCCACAAACCCACCCCCGCCAAGCAGGCCGAGATGCCCCTCTTCCAGGAGCGTCCCGCAAAGGCTGCCCAGCCGTCCAAACGCACAATGGAACTGCACAACGCGTCGGCGGCCAACTGCTCCACGTGCCCCCTCAACCCCGGCACCTGCGGCATGGCGGCGTAAGAAACGGCTACAACGACCGCAAAAAAGTGGCCGCCTGTCCGGTACCGGACAGGCGGCTGTTGGCGACTACTTCTTGGGCTCGTTGCCCCGGCCGCCGCCGGACGGATTGCCGGTCGTGCTCGGGTAATTGGGGTTGTTGCCACCGCCGCCCTTGCCGCCACCTTTCGCGAATGCCTTCATGCAGGTCCTCCTTTCCCGACGCCCTGACTTGGCCGTCGTAATTTCATGGAACATCGTTATACCAGATGCTCCGGTAAATCGGGTCTGGGCATTTGCGCACGATTTCGAAACTTTTCTTCAGCTCGCTGCTTGCGTTGATCCTCGATGAGTTTGTGAACAGCGTTGAAGTATGCGAGCCAGGCAGCGTTGTATTCGTTCTCGGCATTACCCCGCGGATAACCGCCGAGGCCCAACCGATCCAAACGGTCATATTCCTTATCCAGATCCAGTAAATCCTGATGCTGAACGAACCGATCATGGAAATTGAGCACGCCTTCAACTGGCGGCGTCCACCGTGCCAGTGTGAGAATTTCCTCGGGGGACCTTGGAGTTTTCAAGTAGACTTCCTTCTCGTAAACGAACCTCTCATACTGTTCGCTTGTCACTTTCTTGAACCAATCCCGCGCGTCTGTCCAGCCGTACTCCCTCCAGTCAATGTCCGACCATTGCTCGCCCTCGTCTGCAAATTCAGTGATGACAGCGCTGAGATCGTCTTCGTCGACCCGCGCAGCCGACATTTCGTGCTCCAGCACTTTCGACTCAATCGCGTCACGGCAGACTTTCGATACGTTGATCGGCTCCCCAATCGCCTTGAGCCGTCGATGCAGCCCATTCGAGATATTGATTCCAATCCGCATCACGTCCTCCTGAGATCAAGTTACAGAAACGTATGTCGTATGTCAAGAAACGCATATGACATACATCTGTCATTCTGAGCGTAGCGAAGAATCTCGCGATGGCACCCGATAGTCAATTCACTCCTGCAGGACTACTCGGGGGCGAATTGCGTGATCTTGGTGGCGATCATATCCTGAGTCTGCAATGTCTGAACGCATCTACTCTCAAGATGAGGGCGGCAAACTGGAGCCCCTGGAAGAGTCGCCTTTTGAACTTGAAGACCATTTGCAAGTTCTTATCGCGGAACATCCGGAGCTCTTGGATGGCGAACAGATGCGCCCGGGAAATCCTTTGCGCTGGATACTCATCACGCGCGAGCAAGGCATACCTGACAGGCCGGATACAGCAAGTCGCTGGTCGGTTGACCACCTAATTCTGGATCAAGATGGCAGGCCTACTTTAGTCGAAGCTAAGCTAGGCAACAATTCCGAAATACGCAGAACAATTGTCGGCCAGATGCTTGACTATGCTGCTCACGCTCAACAGACGTGGACCATTGAGGAATTACGTCAGACATTTGAGACAAGGGCCGCAGGGCACGATAGCAATGCTGACGATGAACTTGCTTGGCTCGTGGGCTCGGATACCGAGCCGGACGCGGATGCATTCTGGGAGCGAGTCGCGGTCAACCTTGCCGCAAGCAGACTTCGTCTGCTGTTCGTATCTGACGACATCCCGGATGAACTTGAGCGTGTGGTCACTTTCCTAAACGCGCAGATGCCAAACATTGAGGTTCTTGCGGTTGAAATCAAACGATTCAAAGGGAGAACTTCACAGACACTTGTACCGCGCGTATTGGGACGTGCGCTAACAGCCCCAAAGACTTCTTCCGGATCGCCGCGTCGCAAACTGACACGCCAGAGCTTTCTGGAGGAATACTCCATTCCAAGTCATCGTCAATTTGTCGAACGGCTTATTGGCACGGCCGAAGCACAGGGAGCCAGCGTATCATTGGGCTCAACTGGTATAAGCATCCGCGTGGCATGTAAGGCCTGGACCCACAATTTCATCACTCTGGTGTGGCTATTCCCGCCTGACACAGGGGGATGGATGGGCTTGGTAAATGTCACATTTGGTGATTCCGTTAGCCTCTATGAGTCACCCCCTGAAGGCGACTTGAAGAACGTGATAGACCACTGGGCCGACATGTGTGCGGCATTGCCTTTTGGTATAGAGGTTCCAACGCGTGGGGCGCGAGGAAAGACCTTTGACTATGACGATGCTGCCCAGAATATCGGCGAACTGGAGCAAATGCTCACCGAGATCATTCCTGATATAGCCTCCCTTCCTGCTCCGAGCTAAGTTGCAGGGCGCATCGTACTGCCCCATCCCCCACCCCTGCCTGTGTTACGATTTCTCTACGTTTTGAATACGATCTTTGTCCTCATGGCTTACAGGTAGGTGTTCCGACTAAGAAGCGGCAGTCGACTCAATCCCAGCCAGGTCTTCTTCGGCTGGTGGATTGTATTGGGTGCGTTTCTTATCCAGGTCCTCAACGGCGGACTGTTTTTTCAAGCGTTCCAGGTCTACTTCAACCACCTCCAGCGAGATTTTGGCTGGACCAGGGCGCAGATTGCGCTGGCGTTCACCCTCGCTCGTGCCGAGAGTGGTGTTCTTGGCCCGTTTCAGGGCTGGCTGGTTGACCGGTTCGGGACTCGCCGTATCCTCCAGGCCGGCGTGCTGCTCTATGCTGGCGGCTTCCTTCTCTTCGCGAATATCGAGGAACTCTGGCAGTACTACGGCGCGTACCTGATCATCTCCGTTGGATCGAGCCTCGGCGGGTTCATCACGATCAACGCCGCCATCGCCAACTGGTTCGACAAGAAACGGTCCCGCGCGATGGGACTGGCCGCCGTCGGATGGGGCGTATCCGGCTGGGCAGTGCCAGCCGTCGTCTTCGGGATGGACGCTTTAGGATGGCGCGGTCTCGCCCTGTGGTCCGGTGTGATTGTCCTCGTTATCGGCCTGCCGCTGACCGTTCTCTTCAGGCACTCCCCGGAGCCATACGGCTATCTGCCGGACGGTGAAAAACCGGACAATGGCGGCCAGGAAGGAGACGGGGTTCCTGCGACTGCGCGACCGATTCTCAGCTTGGTTGCGCGGGGATTCACTGCCCGTGAAGCGCTTAAGAACCCTTCCTTCTGGTTCGTTTCCTTCGGTCATGGAAGCGCGATGTTCGCCGTTTCTGCCATCAACGCGCAATTCATCCCGTATCTCGAAGATGATCTCGGTATCTCCAGGGTGACCGGAGCGTGGATATACACGTTCCTCACCACAATCATGATCGGCGCGCAATTGGCAACGGGTTTCCTCGCGGAGAGGGTCGAGATGCGACTCATCATCGTCGCCTGCATGTTTGGCCATACGCTCGCCCTCATCCTGCTTGTCCTCCCCCTGGGAAATCCGGAATACGCCATTCCGATCCTGCTCACTTTCGCAGTCGTTCAGGCCCTTTCGTGGGGATTCAGGGGTCCGCTGATGACGGCAATTCGCGCAGAGTACTTTGGCCGCGGCTCCTTCGCGACAATCATGGGCTTCTCCTCGCTTGTGGTGCAGCTCGGGACGATGTTGGGCCCCGTGGTGGCCGCCGGTTTCAAGGATGTGTTCGACACGTATGCAGGTGCGTTCATCCTCATGGCTTTCGTCACAACCGCGGGCGCGTTCCTCTTTGCCGCCGCCCGCAAACCGCCCCTGCCTCCCCGTTCTCCGGATGAGATGGTCGAGGGAGAACGCGGCGACTCAAACGTCTATGCGGCCCACTAACCCTAAACTTGAGCGTGTTACCCGCGTGGGATAGTCTGAACACAGAAAGACGAACTCCCGGGAGGTTTCGGACGTGACGCAGGCATCTCCTGCCAACACAATCACCATCACGATTGACGGGAGGCAGGTCACTGCCCCCGCGGGGTCTACCATTCTTGAAGCCGCCGCGCAGGCCGGTATCTACATCCCCACCCTCTGCTACGACGAGCGTCTCAAAGCCTATGGCGCCTGCCGCATGTGCATGGTTGAGCAGGTCGACCGCCCTGGCTTCGCCGCCGCATGCGTCGCCCCCGCAACGCCGGACGCCGCCTACAAGACCAACTCCGACGAAACCGTCGAACTGCGCCAGTCCGTCCTCAACCTCCTCATGTCGGAGCATCCGCACGGATGCCTGACCTGCGACCGTATCGTCCACTGCGGCCCCAACGATATCTGTCTTCGCAACGTCTCTGTCACAGACCGGTGCGTCGTCTGCCCGCAGAACCAGCGGTGCGAACTGCAGGCCACTGTCGAGATTGTCGGCGTCACGGAGCAGCTGCTCCCATACAACTACCGTGAACTGCCGATCCGCACCGAAGACCCGCACATCGACCGCGACTACAACCTCTGCATCTCATGCGCACGCTGCGTCCGTGTCTGTGATGAGGTCATCGGCGCAGAGGCCATCTCAATGGTGGATCGCGGCGATCGCATCCTGCCCGGCACGCCGAATGATGTTCCCCTCTCTGACCCGCTGACCGGCTGCATCTTCTGCGGCGCCTGCGTGGATGTCTGCCCCGTTGGCGCGCTCACGGAAAAGGACAACAAGTGGGCCGGCCTGCCGGATAGCAACGTCACAACCGTCTGCACGGAATGTGAGATTGGCTGCCAGGTCACCGCGGAACTCCAGGACGGCCGCCTGCTGCGCGTCACGCCTGACATTGATGGCGGCGCGAACGGCGGCTTTGCCTGCATCCACGGCAAGTTCGAACTCGCCAACGAGTCCAACAATGAGGCCCGCCTCATCAGCGCTATGATTCGGGATGCGAATGACGCGCTTGGCGAAGCGTCTTGGGATGATGCGATAGCTGCCGCTGCGGAAGGCCTCCGCGGCCATGCCGGCGGTTCTGCTGCCGTCGTGATTTCCCCCCGCGTCGCCAATGAGGACGCCTGGGCATTGAATCGTCTCGCCCGTGAATCCCTGCAGACCGGGCGTGTTGCGATGGCATCATCCGCGCCCATACAGGCGGGGAGGGAACTCGCCGCCATGTTCGGCAGCGCCGCCAACGCC
>DAOUKW010000117.1:0-16422 GCA_034420915.1 Dehalococcoidia bacterium | reverse complement strand
ACTAACCGATCCTCTGTAGGCTCCGTCATGCCGGTATTGTGTCACGTACGGGCGCGAGACTGCATCCGCCGTCGCATGGCTTCCGAGGGATTGGCCATCTTGTGGCCGGTGGTGAGCTTATTACGAACTTCACGGATAATGCGGGGCACGAGCTTATCCCCGTTTCGTTCAATGAACCCCAGAACGGACTCCGAATCACGCTGGCCGAGTTCACGCAATGCCCAGCTCAACGCCTTCACGTGCAGGTCCGCCCGCTCATCGATGAACAACTCGCAGATTGCCAGCGTGCGTTTGGCGTCGCCTGCGCCAAGGTGCCGCTCATTCAGAGCAATCGTTGAGACCAGCCCTGCCCTCTGCCACCAGAAGTTCTTTGAACGGGCCCACGCCAGCACATCGGAATCAGCGATTTGGCCGCGCTGCCAGGCAGGACCGCTCAGCTTGCGTGCAAAGTGATCGACCGATGCCCAGCCGTCCAGCGTCCGGCCAAGTCGTTCCAGCATCTGCCTATTCAGAGAATCCCGCAGTCCGAGATGACGGTAGGCAATCTCAAACGCAACCGTTTGCGCCGCGTCATGCAGTTCTTCTGACTCGATCAACGCATCACACAGAGCAAATACCGACTCGGCATCCACGCCGTCGGCCTTGAGCTGTTTGGCAGCGGCAGTTGCGATTGCACGCATAGTGGGCGTGCGGAGAGGCTGTTCGCTCTCTGCAAGCGAACGCAGGATAGATTCAACCGTGACCGGCATGTGCCCTGCTCCGCAGAGCCGCCCTGTCCGCTTACTCGTTCAGCGCGCGGTGGAGTTTCTCCGCGGTGAACGGGGCGCTGTCCAGCCTGATGCCGACGGCATCATCGATGGCGTTGGCGATGGCCGGGAGGGTTGTGATGTTGGAGTGTTCACCGACGGCCTTGACGCGGTACGCGCCCCTGCCCTCGCTGGTCTCAACAATTCCCACGCGGAGTTCAGGGATGTCCGGCTCGGTGGGCATCTTGAAGTCGGCGAACGACGGATTCGTCACGCGGCCGCCCTCGTCCACCGTCAACTCCTCCATCATGGCGAAGCCGTAGGCGTTAATCATTCCGCCCTCGATCTGTCCATAGAATCCGACCGGGTTGATGATGCGGGAGGTGTCATGGACAGCCGTGATGACCTTGACCTGGGGCTCGCCCGTCTCGCGGTCAACTTCAACCTCCGCAACCTGTGCGACGAAGGATGTATACGGGCTTTGAGCGGCCTCTTCCAGTCGTCCCAGACCGGACACCGGCTCGCCCGATCTTTCGGCGATGCGCTCCATCGGCACCGACTCGCCGGTTCGCGTGTTGGTGAGAGCGCCCGCCTCGAACTCGACGATCTCCTCGTCCCAGCCGTTGAACTCCGCTGCGAGCCGCTTGAGTTTGCCGCGAACATCGTCTGCGGCCATGAAGGCGGACTCGGTGATGATGAAGCTGCCGCGGCTGCCGCCGACACCGGTGTCAAAGTCCGCCTGATCCGTGTTGAGGGGAACAACGGACACGCGTGAGATATCGATGCCCAATTCGTCTGCCGTGACCTGCTGCATCATGGTGTGGTTGCCCATGCCGGGGTCGTAGATGGAACTAGCGGCGAGCACGCTGCCGTCCGCGTTCACGGTGATGTTGATGGTGGTCTGGCCGCCGCCCTGCGTGCGATGGCCAAAAGCGATGCCTCGCCCGACGTTCTCAGCCTTGGGGGAATCCCACTCGGAGAGACGGCCTGCCTCTCTCAGAACCTCTTCGGCCTTCACGTCGAGGAAGACGCGCCCCACCGGCGTTTCGTCCCCGTCGTGAAGAACGTTCCTGATTCGCAACTCCAGCGGGTCCATGCCAAGTTCCTGCGCGATGAGGTCCATGTGGGACTCGCCGGCAAAGATGCCCTGCACCTCGCCGGGTGATCGATGGAATCCGCACGGAACCGTGTTGGTGTACACCTGGTAGGCATCGATCTGCACGTGCGGAATCACATACGGCCCCGCGATCTCGGCGATGCCAGGGAGATTGGAGCCGGGCACGGGTTTGTAGCTGCCGTACGCGCCGGAGTTGAAATAAACCTCTGCCTCCCACGCTGTGAGAGTGCCGTCACGCTTGACGCCCGCCTTGACGCGCATTGTGCTCTCATGGCGAGGATTCATGGCGGAGAACTCTTCCGAGTAGTCGAACGCCAGCTTGACAGGCCTGCCCGTCTTCTTTGCAAGGAAGTAACAAATGGGCGCGCCGTTGATGTCGCCCTTGCCGCCGAAATCGCCGCCCACGTACGCGTAATTCACGGTGATGTTGTCCGGCTCCTCACCGATAACAAGCGCAATCGCGCGGCGGTTGGCGAACGGCGACTTTGATCCCAGCCAGACCTGCACGTGGCCGGTCTCGTCGATCCAGACAATGGTGTTGTGGACCTCAAGGTAGCCCTGGTGCGTGCGGGGGGTTGTGTACTCGTGCTCAACAATGAGATCAGCTTCAGCGAAACCCTGCGCAATGTCTCCCTTGCCCCACGTTCCTTTCGCAAAGATATTGGACGGCGTTTCCTGCTCGCCCGGAATGCCAAAGTAGGTATTGAATTCCGGGTGCAGAATCGGCGCGCCGTCAGCCAGCGCCTCGTCCATGGTCACCACGGCAGGCAACTCTTCGTACTGAACGTCGAGGAGCTCCAGCGCACGCTCGGCGATGTCCTCATCCTCGGCGGCAACGGCTGCGATCGCGTCCCCGATATAGCGCGCCGCATCGTACGCCAACACATGTTCATCCATGATCCGCTTGCCGAAACGCAGTCCCTGTACATCCTCCGGCGTGAGAACCGCATGCACGCCGGGCAGCGCCAGCGCGGCGGATGTGTCAATGGACTTGACACGGGCGTGCGGATACGGGGAGCGGAGAATCTTGCACCACAACGTCCCGGGCAGCGTCACGTCGAGTGAGTACTGGCCGAGTCCTGTGACCTTGTCCGGGCCGTCCGAGCGGCCGATCGGCGCTCCCACGGCAGGCTGCTGCGCTGTCGCCATTGTGTGTTTCTCCCCTACCCGCTTGCGGTATCAAAAGGGAGGCCATACGGCCTCCCACGAATGTGTGATTCCTGTAACAAAGTATAGGTTAACCCATCATCACGTAGAAATCGGCCCCGCAAAGTCCGGCGGATTATCGCCCTCATCAGTAGCAAGAACGGGCCGTTGCACGGAGGTCAGCGTCTCAATCGTGTCATCAGACCCGTCGGCCAGTTGGCGGACGGCAATAGTGACCAACGTCTCTATGTGGACATGAGCGCGGGCGCCAAGTTCAAGCGACAGGCGGGCAGCATCCTCATGCGTGCGGGCCTCAACCATGGCAACGTAGTCGTACTGTCCGAGAACGGCATAGCGAGCCAGTAACTGGGTGCCGTCCACGTGAACGTCATCAGCGACGTGAGAAAACATCTCCGGGTCGCGCAGCATCGCCTGCTGACCCTCTTCCGTGACGGTACACAAGAATATGTAGAGCATCCCGCCCTCCGTATTGGTCACGAATATAGTAGCGCAACGAGGATGGTTGCTGTGAGACAGCCCTTCTCCAATTGGACCTTTAGGACAGTCCGCCCTCCATGTAGAGATAACGGAGCAATCCGGCGATGGACTTGGCATCACGGATCTCGCCGCTGCGAATGAGGTCGGGAATGTCCATAGGAGGAGTGGGCACGACGGTAATCTCCTCGTCCGCGTCCGGTTCCACATCTTCAACGGGAGTTAAGTCCGTAGCGAGAAAGAGATGCAGGAACTCGTCGCAGAAGCCGGGGGCGCTGTAGAAACCGCCCAGCGGCGTCATCGTTCCGGGATCGTGAGCGATTTCCTCCTGGAGTTCGCGGCGTGCGGTGACGACCGGCTCTTCGCCCTCCTCGCGTGTTCCGGCGGGGAGTTCAAGCAAGACATCACGAGCTGATGGGCGCGGTTGGCGCACAAGCAGAATGTTGCCATCGGCATCGACAGGCACCATGACCACTGCACCCGGATGCTGAATTGTCGTCCACATCTGTTCCCGTCCGCCGTCCAAACGCATGTGGTCTTCATAGACGGTGACGATACGGCCCTCATAGACGGCGCGGCGTGAAAGGCGTTCCATCATGTCCTCCCAGGATTGGCTGCGGGTTGAGCGCAATAGACTCCCGCTTTCGCGAGAGAGACGGATGGCTGATTAGCGCGGAATCGGGTCTAGCAGATCGTCATCATCAGGCAGGTCAGCCGTGAACTCCCTGGCCACCGGCCTGCTCATGGCGATTTCGTTGCAGTTAGAGAACTTGGGGCAGCGGATGCACTCCGACCACACCTTGCGCGGAAACGCGAGTACATCGGCTCGCTCGAATTGCAGCTTCTCATAGAATCCGGGCTTGTGCGTCAGGACAAAGACGGTCGGCAGCTCCATCCGCGCCGCCTCTTCCACGCACTTCTCCACGAGATACGCGCCGATGCCCTGCCCGTGGAGGGCCTCGCTGACAGCGACGGATTTTATTTCGGCCAGGTCGTCCCAGAGGATATGGAGCGCGGCAGTGGCGGCGACCTCATCGTTTTCGTCCGCGATGATGAGGAAATCGCGGATGTTCTCATAGAGTTCGGACGCACTACGCGGCAACATCTCGCCCTGGCTGGCAAAGTTGTTGATCATCTCGGCCATCCGGGGGACATCAGCCAGGCGTGCCGGGCGGACGCGGAAGCCGCGTTGCGCGAGCGCGGCTTCCCTGACGGCAAGCGCTTCGGCAAGAGTGGTCATGGCACCGTAACTCCCTGCGGCGCGGCAACGTCATCATTGGCGCCATCCACGTTCGGCAGATCCGGGTGGCGACGGCGGCGGTTCAGCAGATCGCCGAGGCTGCGGTAGAAGTAGCCGGAATCACGGAATCGCAGGAGGCGCGCGTGGTGGGGGCTCCGGCGGACGGTGACAACATCGTTGTCACGGACATCGAAATCGTCCTGCCCGTCGAGGCTGAGAACCGCGCCGTGGTCCGTTCTGATGCGAATGACAATCTCTGCGTCAGGCTCGACAAGGACGGGAGACTCAGACGCGGGATGGGCAGAGACGGGATTGATGATTAGCTCTGCCGTCGTGGGCGGCAACACCGGGCCGCCGGCGGCAAGATTGTAGGCCGTGCTGCCGGTCGCGGTGGCAACAATGACGCCGTCGCCGCGGAAGGCAAGCAGCTCAACGCCGTTCACAGTGACCCCGGCCTGCACAGTGCGGGCGGGACCTCCGCGGCTGATGATAGCGTCATTGAGGGCGTAGGACGTTGCGCCGTCATGATCGACTGCCAGCATCGTCCTCTCCTCGATGCGGCCCTCACCGTCCAGGGCGTGCGGCAACAGCTCAGACGACGTGGATGCGTCTATCTCCGTGAGGAAACCCAGTCTGCCGGCGTTGACGCCGAGGATGGGGATGCCCGAAGGGGCGACGACACGGGCAACCCGCAGGAGGGTTCCATCACCCCCCACGCTAATGATCAGGTCGGTATCGCCATTAATCCGATCGATGCCGTCATCCCAGGACGATTGGAGCCACACGTCACGGCCCAGCGCACGCGCCTGGTCAGCCAACATCGACGCAACCGTTTCCGGTTCCGCCGTTCTTGTTTGATAAAGGATGCCGACTCGTTTCATAGGAACGCCATTATGCCGAGATTGTGCGGCGGCGTCAGACGGTCGGCGTGGTCTCCGAATCAGGCGAAAACCGTCCTGCGCCCCTGCCCCGCCGCTATGCCTCGTCCTTCACTATCTGAATGAGCACTCCCGCCGCGCTCTTGGGGTGAATCCACGCGAACTCGTCATTCGGCTTGCCAATAAGCTTCATGCCGTTACCCTGCACGAAATCGGCAGCCTCCTTTACATCCTTGGTCGCAAAGGCAATGTGGTGCATGGTGCCACCGGCACTCCCGCCGTATTTCTCAAGAAAGCGGGCCGTGCCGCTGGTGCTGTCGTCCGGGGAGACGGCGAGAATTCCGCCGCCATTGTCCCCGACAGGGATGCTCAGAACGCGGACATTGTCCAACTCGATCTTGCGGCCGCCCTTGAGGACGTTGGTCTTGAACACGTCGGCGCGCATGCCAATGATGTTGCACCAGAAATGGCGGGCTTTCTCCATGTCCGCCGCGACCACGCCGATGTGGCTCATGCGTGTGAACACGCCTTTGCCCTGGTAACGTTGGCCGACATGGTGATCATCAGTGAACCAGATCTCCAGGAGGATGCCCATGCAGTCGCGCGGGTGGAAAAAGGCGACGCTGTCGAACGGCTCGTTGGCCGCCAGTTCCTCAGGAGAAATGGCGATCTGCTGGATGCCGGAGGCGCGCAAATGCGCGACATCATCCGGCACGTTGGTGGAATGCAGGCAGACGTGGTGGAGGGCGCCAACGCCGCCGCGCCGCTCGATGAACGTGTGCGTGCCGCCGGGTGGGGTGCCGTCTGCGGGCGGGGCGTTCATCTCAAGTTCTGCGTTGCCGATGGGAATATCGAGGATGTCCGTGGGATCGGGGCCGCGCTGCTTGCTGCCCTCCGGCAGCGGCGAACGGGTCTGGTCGACGACCAGACCAAGCATATCCGCAAAGACGTTCTTGGCCGTCGGGATGTCGGCGATAGCGATTCCTGCATGATGAATTCTGTCAAACAATTTTAAAGTTCCTTACATTGTTTGTTGTCTATATTGGTGACGGATTCTACTCCGGTTTCAGTCTTAGCTTCATACGTTGCGGTCAGTTCTATGTGCCCTACTCGCCCACTATCTCGGCGACCTCAGCTTCAGTCACACCGTATTCGCTCGCAAGCTCCCTATTTGTTCGGCCTACCGTCTTGCCCTGCCGGATTGCACGCGCACGCTCTGAGGGACTGAGCGGCCTGGGTTTGCCAAAATCGTCCTTGACAATCTCAATCAGGACGCCGGCCGCGCTCTTGGGGTGAATCCATGCACTGTCATCGGTCGCCGGGCCAATGAGCTGAAGACCACGCGACTGCACAACGTCCGCGGCGGTCTTGACGTCAGCAGTGGCCAGAGCGATGTGGTGCATCGTGCCTCCTGCCCGCGCGCCGTACTTCTCAAGGAAACGCGCCGTGCCGCTCTCACTGTCGTTGGGATGAACGCACGATATACCGGAGTCTCCCATCGGCAGATCCAGGACGGTCACGTTGTCGGAGTCTACGTGCTGGCCGCCCTTGAGGACGTTCGACCTGAACATATCGACACGGAATCCAATGACATTCGTCCAGAAGTGACGAGACTTCTCGATGTCTGTCGCCACGACTCCGATGTGCGCCATGCGTGTGAACAGACCCTCGCCCTGGTAGCGCATATCAACGCGGTGATTCTCGGTCGGCCATATCTCAAGCAGGATGCCCATGCAGTCCCGCGGATGGAAGAATGCGACGTCGGTCCACGGCTCGTTCTCAGCAAGAACCTCCGGCGGCGCCGCAACTTGCTGAAGCCCGGAGGCTCGGAGATGCCCGACGTCGTCTGCCATGTTGGTGGTGTGTAGGCAAACATGGTGGAGCGCGCCCAGCCCGCCGCGTGATTCCACAAACCGATGGACGCCCGTGCCCTCTGCGGCGGCGGCGTTCAGCTCAAGCTCCGAGTGCCCGATAGGAATATCAATGATGTCCGTGGGATCCGCCCCGCGCTGCTGTCGCCCTCCGGGCCGTGGCGAGCGAATCCCGTCGACGCGCAGCCCAAGCGCGTCTGCAAAGATGTCCGTAGCTCCAACGAGATCGCCAACGGCGATTCCGGCGTGGTGGACACGGTCAAACATATTGCGTACCTCCGATAGGTTTTGTGGTCAGGCCCCAGAGCCAATGGCACTGTTGCCGTCACTCGTTAGGAAATCATAACGTATCGAGCCTAACCCCGTGATAGAGGATCCAACTCAAGGTGTGAACGACGCGGCGGCCTCCGTGGCGCGGGTGATGAGCCAGAACGGAACGATGCCGAGGATGATGACGCCGATGAGGCTGACGGCCATAGATGCTCGCAACGAGAGGGAGCGTGTGGACTCACTCTCCGTCGCAGCAGGGCCGCCGGACTGCCAGAGTCGGCGCACGGGGCGCAGGTAGTAGTAAGCGGAGACGAAGCTGTTGAGCGCGCCGGCCAGCGCCAGCCACCACAGATCGCCCTGCACTGCCCCATAGAAGAGATAGATCTTGCCGACAAAGAGCCCCGTGGGCGGCAAGCCAACAAGCGAGATCAGGGCCACGGTCAACACGACGGCGGCGAACGGCGACCGGGAGAATCCGCCCGTCAACTCCTCGATGGAATCGTTACCGTTGGGCGGGCTGAGGGCGATGAGCGCGCCAAAGGCGGCCAGGTTTGAGAACGTGTAGGCGGCAAGGTAGAAGATGACGCCGCTCGTTGCCAGTTCATAGACGTTCGCCGCGCCGTTGCCCATCACCGCGACGCCGATCAGGATGTAACCGGCCTGCGCTATCGTGCTGTAGGCCAGCAGCCGCTTGATGTTCGTCTGGATGATGGCGACGATGTTGCCAATGGTCATGGAGGCTATGGCAAGCGCGCCGATGAGGAGCGGCCAGTCAAGCGTATCCAGGCCGGCCTCCTCAAATGCAACGATAAAGAACCGCATGAGAACGGCGAAACCGGCGGCCTTGGACGCGACGGAGAGGTAGCCGACGATAGGTGTGGGCGCTCCCTCATAGACCACCGGAACCCACATCTGGAACGGCACACTGGAAATCTTGAAGCCAAATCCAACGATGATCAGCACTGCGGCCATGATCAGCGCGAGGTTGTTGGCCAGGCCGCCCTCCGCGACGCGCTCCGCCACTATACCCGGCATGTCCGTGATAAACGTGGTGCCAGTCAGGCCGAACAGGATAGCCATGCCGTACAGCATGACGGCCGTCGCCACTGCGCTGAGGAGCAAGAACTTCAGGGCCGATTCCGTGGAGCGCGCGTCCTTCAAAAGCGCGATTAGTGCAACGAGCGCGAACGTCTGGATCTCAAGCGCCAGCACGATGGAAATCAACTCGCCCATCGAGACGAGCAGCATCATGCCGACGGTCGCCAGCAGAAGGAGGCCGTAGTATTCCCCGTGGAAGCGGGCAAGGCGGCGTTCAACGTAGGCGGGCGAGAAGAGAATTGCCAGCAGCGTCCCGCCAAGCACGATCAGCTTGAACATCGTGCCAAAGAGATCTGTGATGACGATGCCGGAGTAGCTTGCGCCAGAGGCGTCGGATGTCCACAGCCAGACAGCAGCACCGCCCGCCATGGCGACGCCCAGCGCGCTCAGCCATGCGAGAACCCGCTTGTCCCGAGCGACCAGGTCAACCAGGACAACGGCGATGGCAGCAAGCGTCAGGATGATCTCCGGCGCAAGATGGACGAAGTCGATGCCTAAAGAGGCGGCGTCAATCTGCGTTGGCATGGCCGCCTATCCTCCGCCCACCAGTAGGGTCACGCCGTCGCGGAACACGTCGGCCACAAGCGCGGGATAGACGCCGACGATGATAATCGGCAGTACAAGCAATGCCATGGCGACAAAGTCAGCGGGCGATGCGTCCTTGACGGATTGCCACCGCTCCTTCAACGGGCCGAGCAGCACGCGCTCGACTGTCCACAGGATGTAGCCGGCCGTCAGAACGATGCCCAGAACGGCGAAACCGGTTTGCCATGGGTAGGCATCAAAACTGCCAAGGAAGACCATCAACTCCGCCGCGAACCCACTCAACAGCGGCAGACCGAGGCTGGCGAGTCCCGCAAAGACAAATACTGCGCCAACAATCGGCATTCGGGCGATCAGTCCGCCGAGATCAGGGATGTGGCGCGTGTGAGCGTTCTCGTAGATGATGCCAACGACAAGGAATAGCAGGCCGGTGATTGTGCCGTGCGCGAACATCTGCAGCGCCGCACCCGTCACGCTCACGGCGCCAAGCGAAGCGACGCCCAATAACACCAGACCCATGTGGCTCACGCTTGAGTACGCGACAAGTCGTTTGAGGTCGGTTTGTCTGAACACCACCGCTGCGCCGTAAAGGACGCTGATAACAGAGAAGATGACCAGTACCGGCGCCCATTGTTCCATCTCGCTGGGAAACATACCGACGTTGATGCGGATCAGGCCGTAGCCGCCCATCTTTAGCAACACGCCGGCAAGGAGCACGCTCACGGCGGTCGGCGCGTCCGTGTGCGCGTCCGGCAGCCATGTGTGCAGCGGCCAGACGGGCAGCTTGATGGCAAAGGCTGCAAGGAACATGAGGAAGATGGCGTCCAGTCCGAGGAAGGCGACGCGGAGAGTCTCCTCCTGCCCTGCCAGCGTCATGGCACTCATATCGAACGAGCCGATGGCGAATCTCAGCGCAAGGACGCCCACCAACATGAATGCGCTCCCGAAGAGCGTATAGAGAACGAATTTCATGGCGGAGTATTCGCGGTGGCCGGTGCCCCACATCGCGATGAGGAAATACATCGGCACCAACTCCACCTCCCAGAACAGGAAGAAGAGGAGCAGATCGCCCGCCACGAATACCCCCTGCACACCCGTCAGCAGGAGAAGCAGCCAGACGTGGTACTCGCGGACGCGCTCCTTGACGTGCCACGACCCGAGCACGGCCACGACGCCCAACAGTGCCGTCAGGAAAACGAGCGGCATGGAGAGGCCGTCGATATTCAGCAGGTAGGAGGCGTTGACGCCCGGAATCCACGGGTTTGATGCGTAGTCGCCAAGCTGTTCGATGATCGGGCCGTTGGCGTTATAGGAGAGCCAGGCGTAGGTGGCGAGCAGCAGGTCGAGAATCATCGCCCCAAGCGCGATGCGCCGCACCAGCATCTGTTCGCGGCCTGCTATCGCAACCACCGCCGCGCCGATGACGGGCAGGAAGACGATGAGGGTTATGAGGCCGTCGAAGGCTTGCATGTTTCTAGCCCACGCCCCCCCACGCGATGTATGCGGCAACGATGATTACCGCGCCGATGGACAGCACCGTGATGGACATCTGCAGCTGACCGTTCTCAACAACACGGATGCCCTTACCCACGTTGCGCCCCACCAGGCCAAGCGTGTTGACCGCCCTGTCCACGACTCCTTTGTCGCTGTCGAACCACGCAAGGAACCGCCACATCCAGCCGTACAACGCCTTGCCGACGAACAGGTTCTCGTATAGCTCGTCCATGTAGTACTTGCGGGTGAGGAGCGTTGTAATTGGGGCGAGTGGGCCGCTGACGGACGGGGCGCTTGTCCTACCGCCCCGGTAGAGGGCCGTTGCCACCCCTATGCCGAGCAGTCCGGCGATAAGACCAATAGCAGCGGGCACAATCTGGATCTCCTCAACGTGTGCGCCCAGAGGTTTCAGCAGATCGGTGAACCAGTGCGTTACGGGGAAATTGATGAACCAGGAGCCGATGGCCAGCACTGCGAGAATCGCCATCGGAATGACCATGACCCACGGCGATTCGTGCGGGGCCGCGCCATGCCCCTCGTCGTGGGTTTCATGGGCGTCAGCGGTATCGTGCCCCTCCTGCGCCTCGCCTCCCCGGTATTGGCCGTGGAACGTCATATACAGGGCGCGGAAGATGTAGGCGGCGGTCATGAACGCGCCGACGATGGCCAGCACGAAGAGAATTGTGCCAAGCGCGCCCTCGTGCGACCACGCGATGCCGAGTATCTCGTCCTTGCTCCAGAAGCCGGCGAACGGCGGGATGCCCGCGAGGCTCAGCGAGCCGATCAGAAAGACGCCGTAGGTCCATGGCATGACACGGCGCAGCCCGCCCATCAGCCGCATGTCGAACGTGCCAGTGGCGTGGTTGACAGAGCCGGAGCCGAGGAACAAAAGCGCTTTGAAGAATGCGTGGTTGAACAGGTGGAACAGCGCGGGGCCGAGCGCGCCAAGGCCGAGTGCCAGGAACATATACCCAAGCTGGCTGACCGTCGAGTACGCCAGCACGCGTTTGATGTCGTTCATCACGAGGCCCATCGATGCCGCAAAGACGACGGTGAACCCGCCGATGAGCGCCACGGTGGTCCGCGCAGTCTCGGCCTCCTCGAACAGCGGTAGGAATCGCGCAACGAGAAAGACGCCCGCGGCAACCATCGTGGCGGCGTGGATGAGCGCGCTGACAGGCGTGGGGCCCTCCATCGCATCCGGCAGCCACGTGTGGAGTGGGAATTGGGCGCTCTTGCCCGCTGCGCCCGCCATGATCCCCAGGCAGATAAGCGTGAGCCCGGTTCCCGTCAACGCCGCGCCGCCTGCGCTGAGCAGATCTATGGAGGCATTCGGGTCGCTGAGGGCGAACGTGACAGGTTGGTCATCCGGCCACAGCAGAAAGATTCCAAGGATGGCGAGCAGGAAGAAGAGGTCGCCGAATCGGGTGATGATAAACGCCTTCTTGGCAGCAGCAGCCGCGCTCGGCCGCGTGAACCAGAACCCGATCAACAGGTACGAGCACAGGCCGACAAGCTCCCACCCCACGAACAGCAGGATCAGGTTATTGGCAAGCACCAGCGTCAGCATCGCCGCTGTGAACAGGGCCATGAACGTGTAGTAGCGGACGTAGCTCCTGTCGTCGCGCATGTAGCCGTGAGAGTAGATCTGGACCAGGAGGCTCACGGACGTGACGACCACCAGCATGATGGCGGTGAGGCCGTCGAGGAGTAGTCCTATCCGAAGCGAAAACTCATCGACGCGGATAATTTCGTGCAGTGGAAGAACGACCTCCTGGTCGGTCCAGACGGCGGACAGCGCCCAGAGGGAGAGAATGAACGATATGCCTATGGCGCCAACAGTCGCGTCGAATGCGACACGCGACACCGGCCCGTACAGTGGACGGATGATCAGGCCGTTGACAACGGCCGCCGCGAGCGGCGCGGCAATGATCAACCAGACTGCTGCTTCCGGCATTTCTTAAGCTTGGGCCTCTTGCATTAGTTTCAACGTTCGGCGGTTTAGATTCCGTTGCGTTTTGGCTTGGGTCTCTTGCATTATTTTCAGTGTTTGGCGGTGAAGATTCCGCTGTGTGTTGAGCATGGGTCGGCTAGACCTTCCGCTCAATCTCTTCGGCGACGTGTTCGCGGGCGCGGGGGATGCAGACCTTGAACTCGGCAAACTCGTCGCCCCACTGCTCCACGCGGTCGGGCATGATGCGCGTCGGCAGGCCCTCTCCCTCGTAGAGGGTCTTCCACATCTCCGCGGCCTTCAGTCCCTTTACACGTTTGAATTCAACCCACATGTCTCTTTCCCGTTCGTCACTTCAACAGATTGATCTCGGCGGCATCGACGGTGTTGCGGCGGGCAAAGATGGTCAGCAGGATGGCGAGACCGATGGCAACCTCCGCCGCCGCCACGGTGATGATGAAGATGGCGAAGATATGGCCTGCAAGCTCGTCCACCGGGGAGTAGCGTGAAAACGCCACGAGCGCGACGTTCACGCCGTTCAGCATCAGCTCGATGGACATGAGGATCACCACCACGTTGCGCTTGGCAAGGACGCCGACCAGCCCAACGGCAAAGAGCCCGGCGGAGAGCAGGAGGTAGTGTTCCAGTGCGAGCGCGTCCATGCCCTGCCCGCCTCACCGCTCTCGCGCGATCACAAGCGCGCCAATCGTCGCCACAAGCAGCAGCAGTCCCGCCAGTTCGAACGGCAGGAGATAGGTGCTGAACAGCAAGTCAGGCAGGTGGATGCCAGCCGAGGACGCATCTCCGACCATGGGAGAGATCGTTTCGCCCCTGTCCTCGCTGCGCCATTCCGTGTTGATCATGATGTAGGCGAGGCCGGCCAGCGTGGCCGCTCCGGTAAGCAGGCCGAGCGGCCAGAGTCGATGCGAATTGCTCGCCCTATTGATCTGCGCTGTCATCATCACCGCGAAGACGATGAGCACGGCAATGCCGCCAACATAAATCAGGAACTGTGCGAGCGCGAGGAAATCGGCGTCGAGCGTGACGTAGATACCCGCCACGGCGGCGAGGCTGACAAGCAGGCCAAGCGCGGCATAAAAGAGGTTGCGCGCCGTCACGACGGCGAGAGCGCCGATCATGGCGGCGGTGGCGAGAAAGAAAAACGCTAGAGTGACCACCGTCCCGCCTCGTGCTCCTCAAGCTCGTCCTTGCCGTCATGGCCGATCATCTCCATCTGCGGGCGGAACTGCGTTCGCGGCTTCTTGGGCATCGCCTTCAGGTCCTCAACGCTGATAACCATGTCTTCACGGCCATACGACGCCTGCTCGAAATCGCCGCCCATGTGGAGCGCGTCGTAGGGGCAAACCTCCACGCACAGTGCGCAGAACATGCAGCGGCCCGTGTCGATGTCGAATACATCGACGTGGTAGTCGCTGCCGACCTGCGAGTGCGGTTCCGGGTGCGTGACGATGCGAATAATGCCGAGCGGGCAGCCCTTGGCGCACGTGGCGCAGCCGGTGCAGCGCTCCTCGTACCAGACGAAGGTGTTGCCGCGGAATCGCGGCGACTGCTCCAGTTTGTCCTCGGGGTACTGCGTGGTGAACGGCTTGCGGCGGATGTAGCCGAGCGTCACCATTAGCCCCTTGAGCGCTCCCGTGCCGAATAGAGCCATAGCGGCCTCCTAAACCTTCGCCCCGGCGGGCGCCGCCAGCTGTTGGTCGAATTTCGCAAGGCCCGGCACGCGCCCCAACAGCGCCAGAGTCACGATTGTCAGGCCGATGTTGATGGCAGCAATGATAGCCAGCGCAGCAGGCGGCAGCGCCTCTCCGGGCTCCAGCGAGAACAGCGCCTGCATCGCCAGGACCTCGCCCGCCGTAACAAGGATGTTGATTGTCGCGAGCGGGAAGAGCAGTTTCCATGCCAGCGCAAGCATCTGGTCGATGCGGACGCGCGGCCATGTGCCCCGGAACCAGAAGAACAGGAAGACGATTGCCGAGGTCTTGAGGCCGAACCAGATGATGCCGCCGATGTCCGGTTTCCAGCCCGCGAAGAACAGGGTGACGATGACGGCTGACCAGCCGAGCGCGGCGACATACTCCGCACCGTAGATAAGCGCGAACTTGGTGCCGGTGTACTCCGTGTGGAATCCGGCAACGATCTCCGACTCCGCCTCGTTGATGTCAAACGGCGTGCGGTTCAACGCCGCCGTAACGGCAATCAACATGATCAGGAATCCGAGCGGCTGAACAAGAATGAACGGGATGCCCTGCGCCTCCACGATCTCCTGCAGGTTCAGTGAACCCGCCAGCACAACGACTGACGTGACGGCCAGTATCAGGGGAACCTCATAGCTGACCAGCTGCGCCACGCCGCGCACCGCGCCATACAGCGAGTACTTGTTGTTGGACGCCCACCCCGCCGCAAATGCGGCCAGCGACGATATAGACGTGACGGCGATGATGTAGACGATTCCCGCGTCCAAATCCGCCACTGTCCAGCCATCAAAGAACGGGACGACGGCAAACAAGGCGATGGCGGGGGCAAAGAAGAGGATGGGCGCGATGAGAAAAACGAGTCTGTCCGCGGCGCGCGGCGTCAGGTCCTCCTTGAGCACCAGCTTCATGAGGTCGGCCACTCCCTGAAGCAGGCCGAACGGACCGACGCGGTTGGGGCCGATGCGATTCTGCATCCGGGCGACGATGCGCCGCTCGGCATAGGTCAGCATGACTGCGCTGCCGAGCAGGATGTTGACGACAATGAACAGCCCTAGCAGCGGCATGAGGATATCAACCCAATCAACCGGCAGGTATCCCTCAAGGATGTCGCGAGTAAGGTCGGCAATCATCGGTCAACCTCGCCCACGTTGATATCGAGAGTGCCGAAATTCACGATGAGATCGGCCAGTTTCCACCCGATGCAGAGTTCGCGCAGGACAGTCAGGTTGATGAACGACGGGGCGCGGATGCCACAGCGGTACGGCGCGATGGTCCCGTCGCTCACAAGATAGAAGCCAAGCTCGCCCTTGGTGGCCTCGATAGCGCTGTAGACCTCGCCGGCGGGTGGGCGAATGAAGAAGTCGGCGGATGTGCGCGTGATGCCTTCAGGCAGTTCTGCCATGCACTGCCGCACCATCTTTGCGGACTCTTTCATCTCCTGCAGGCGCACCCACATCCGATCCCAGTTGTCGCCGTTCTGCGTCACGGGAACGTCGAAATTCATTCGGTCGTAGACTTCGTAGGGCGCCTGCTTGCGGAGATCGAAATTGACGCCGGACGCGCGGAGATTGGGGCCGGTCACCGAACACTCGATAGCGCGCTCGCCGGTCAACGACGCGATGCCCTTCATACGGGAGACAAGGATCTCATTCTCCAGCAGCAGTTTCTCGTATTCCGCCACGCGCTCCTCGAAATCATCCAGGAAACCGTTGACGGCGGTGTCGAATCCGGGCGGCAGATCGTGGGAGACGCCGCCGATTCTCATATAGCTGAACGTGATGCGCGCGCCGCAGATCATCTCAAAGAGGTCCAGCACCTTCTCGCGCTCGCGGAACATGTGCATGAGCGGTGTGACCCA
>DAOUKW010000116.1:0-2355 GCA_034420915.1 Dehalococcoidia bacterium | reverse complement strand
TACCGGGGAGTTTCTGAAGGGTCGCGGTGTTCCGGGGGACGTTGCCGCCGTGCTCGTCAACGATGGCCCGCGCCGCGCGCTGTAGATTGATTGCGCGGCGGTTGTAGCCCATACCGCTCCATGCCCGGATCACGTCTGATGCCGGGGCATTCGCCAGTGCCTGAAGTGTCGGAAACTTCTCAAGGAAGGACGAATACACCGGGAGCACACGCGCCACGCCTGTCTGCTGCAGCATGAACTCCGCCACCATGGCGTGGTAAGGATCGTTTGTCCTGCGCCACGGCAGGTCTCGGCCATGCTTGCGATACCACGTCAGCAGGCGTCGGCGCAGTTTGGTCAACGTGGGGCTAGCCGTAGCCGAGGTCATGCAGGTGATCCTCTGAGAAGCCGAGGTGGTGGGCAAGCTCGTGAAGCACCGTCTTGCGTATCTCCTCGACCGTCTCGGCAGGGGTGAGTCGCAACGCCTCGAGCGGCTTCTGGAAGATGGTGATCTTGTCCGGCGCGACCATGTTGTAACCCTCGCCGCGGTCCGGCAAAGCAATGCCCTCGTACAGCCCAAGCAGGCCGTATCGGTCACGAATGTCGTTCTCCGCCATCTGTTGAGGCGATGGCCAGTCTTGGATGATGATGGCGAGGTTATCCAGCGCCGCCTCGATCTCCGGCGGCAGCGAATCCAGCGCCTCCCCAACCAACTCCTCGAACCGCTCCACGTCCATATGTAGACGGTACCATCAACCCCTGCGCCCCACCCCCAAAAGTGCTATCGTGTACTGTGGTATCGACACAAGCGTATAGGTTCTTCCCGCCGCAAGAGGGGAACCGACTGAAGGAGTGGGGCGATGACAGAGGGGCAGACGATACCCAAGCCGGTTCCGACGCCGGATCAGGTCACAGAGCCGTTCTGGGAGGCCACCAAAGAGGGCAGGCTGATGATTCAGCGCTGCATAACCTGCGGCGACCGCTTCTTCTACCCGCGCGAGCGTTGTCCCGGCTGCCTCTCCGATGACCTGGAGTGGATCACCACCAGCGGCAAGGGGCGCATCTACAGCTTCATCGTCGTGCGCCAGCCCGGCCACCCCGGCTTCAACGACGACGTACCGTACATCTACGCCATCATCACGCTGGATGAGGATGTCCGCATGAACGGGAACGTCAAGGGCATCGATATCGAACAGTGCGAGATCGATATGCCGGTGGAAGTCTACTTTGAGGAGCGCGGCGACCAGATGCTGCCTCAGTGGAAGCCCCTCGGCGCGCCAGACCCGGGCTAATACGCCAAACTCGTTAGGGGCAGTATCTCTGCCGTTGCCTGGCCGTTCTCGATGGTGAGGATGCCGACGTGGCCCGGCTCGCGGATGTTGCGCGGCAGGGCCGGGCTCCCGGGATTGACGATTAGCACCCCCGACTCCGTGCGTTCTACATGAGCGACGTGGGTATCGCCGCACACGATCACATCAACCGGCCCACCAAAATTGCGCTCCATCAGCGCCTCTGTCGTGATCCAGGGCGTTTCCGCCGGCAGCGGAAACCCGTGAATCAGGCCGACGCTGACGCCTTCGACCTCGATGACCTGCGCGTGTTTGACGCGGGGATCATCGTCCGGAAAGGGCGGTCGGAATCCATCGCCGTCGCCGTTTCCCCGCGCGCCGATGACGGGCGCGATGGCCTCCAGCCAATCCAACACGTCGATGATGTGCATGTCGCCGCCATGCATGACCATATCCACGCCAGATAGCAGATCAAACACCTCGCCCGGCAGCCGCTCTCCGGCCTCCGGCACGTGCGTGTCTGAGATCAGCCCGATGCGCATCAGGAGTCAGCTCCTTGTCAGGTGGATCATTCTGTATACGAGGCACATGGCGAGTGTGAGGATAACCAGGACGAAGATAACCCAGAGAACAGGCTCTCCAAGCACATCGGGAGCGAGCTCTCTGACCAATCGCAGCAGATGTCTTTCCACGTGATGGTTCGTCCCGCCTCCTATGGGAGGATGATGCCGCCGGGGGAGACGCCGGGTGTTTGGGAGTCTTGTGGCGGCAGGACGCGGGCGACCCACTGTGAGAGGTCCCGCAGTTCGGTCGGCGTAATCTCGTGGCCTGCGCCATCGTATTCGTTGTAGATGAGGTCGCCGTAGCCCCACTCCTGCAGTTGTGTGTTGGCCGACCGTCCGCGGTCAATCGGCACGACGGGGTCCTGGTTGCCGTGGCCGACGAAGATGGGCTGCGTCCGCTCCTCGGGCAGTTGAGCGGCAAGCTCCTCCATGTCGTGGATGGATGCGCTGAGCGCGCCGATGCCGGCGAACACGTCCGGGCGAGGCAGCGCGTAGCGATAGGCGAGCCCGCCGCCTTGCGAGAA
>DAOUKW010000115.1:0-8488 GCA_034420915.1 Dehalococcoidia bacterium | reverse complement strand
CTTGAGGCGGCAGGTGTTGCAACGGGGCCGGGCGGCTATATCGAGTGCGACGACACCATGCAGACGAACATCCCCGGCGTGTATGCAATCGGCGACGTAACAGGGCCGCCGCTGCTCGCCCATGCAGCGATGGCCCAGGGAGTGCTGGCGGCAGAGGGTATCGCAGGCCGTGACACCCAGCCGATCATCAAGGAGGACATACCCCGGGCGGTGTATTGCCACCCGCAGGTGGCAAGCATGGGAATAACGGAGGCGCAGGCAGTGGAGCGCGGCATCACCGTCAACGTCGGGCGTTTTCCCTATCGAGCAAACGGCAAGGCGCTGAGCCTGAATGATTACGCAGGGATGATCAAGGTGGTCAGCGACGCCGAGACGGGGGCGTTGCTTGGTGCGCAGATGGTGGGGCCGGAATGCGCGGAACTGCTGGGCGAGTTGTCCGTGGCAAAGCTGCTGGAAGCGACCCCGCTGGAGATCGGGCGCGCCATTCATCCTCACCCCACATTATCCGAAACCCTGATGGAGGCGTCGCTTGCCGCTTTCGGCGAGGCCATACACATGTAGACTTTGTGTATGGAGGCAGATCGCTTGTGAGCACATCGATAGACGCTACGCTTCCGCGTTCCGAGCTTCTGACAATGCTCAGGACGATGAAGCTGATCCGCCGATTTGAGGAACGGAGCGCCGAGCACTATGGCCGGGGAAACATCGGCGGCTTTCTACACCTGTATATCGGCGAGGAGGCCGTCGCCGTCGGGGTGATCTCGCCGCTGCGTGACGACGACAAGATCGTCACGCATTACCGCGACCATGGCCACGCGCTGGCACGCGGAATGGATACCGCGGCGTGCATGGCGGAGTTGTTCGGGAAGGCGACGGGTGTGAGCGGCGGCAAGGGCGGCTCCATGCACTTCTTTGACGTTGAGAAGGGGTTCATGGGAGGTCATGCCATCGTCGGGGGTCAGCTGCCGTTGGCCGTGGGGCTGGCATTCGCGAACCGCTATCGCGGCGAGGACTCTCTCGTGGTGTGTTTCCTGGGCGACGGGGCGGTCAACGAGGGAGAGTTCCATGAGTCGATGAACCTGGCTTCACTGTGGAAGCTGCCAGTCCTGTTCCTGTTGGAGAACAACGGATTCGGCATGGGAACACGCGTGGAGCGAGCGTCGGCGCAGCCGATCATCCACCGTCTTGCCGACCGCCACAACGTGCGCAGCCACCGCGAGGAGAACGGCCAGGACGTGTTCGCGGTGCGGGAGGCGGCACTGGACGCCATCGAATACATCAGGGACGGAAACGGGCCGTATTTCCTGGAGGTCATGACCTACCGCTTCCGCGGCCATTCGATGGCAGACCCGATTGAATACCGCCAACAGCACGAGGTCGAGCCGTGGCTGGAGTTGGACCCAATCAGGCTGTTTTCCGATCGACTGCTGGAAAACGATTTGACCACAACGGACGAAATCGACGCCATTGACGAGGACGTGGAGAACGAGGTGAACGAGGCGATCCAGTTCGCCCTGGAGTCGCCCTTCCCTGCGCCGGACGAGCTCTACACGGACGTGTACGCATGAGGGTTCGGCAATGGCGCAACTGACATACCGCGAAGCAATCCGCGCCGGGCTGGAGGAGGCACTTCAGTCCAATCCCGAGACTTTCATCATGGGCGAGGACGTTGGCGCCTACGGCGGTTCCTATGCCGTGACCAAGGGATTCATGGAGGAGTACGGCGAGGAACGCATCATCGACACGCCGATTGCCGAATCCGGTTTCGTCGGCACGGGAATCGGCGCGGCGATTGCGGGCATGAGTCCAATTGTCGAAATCATGACCATCAATTTCTCACTGTTGGCCATGGACCAGATAGTCCATATCGCCGCCAAGGCCCGCTATATGTCCGGCGGGCAGATCACCGTGCCAATCGTGATTCGAACGGTGAGCGGCGGGGGAAACATGCTCGCCGCAACACACTCGCAGAGCCTGGAGGCGTGGTACGCCCGTGTGCCGGGACTCAAGGTTGTAACGCCGTCCAACGCGGCGGACGCGCTGGGGCTGCTGCGGTCTGCCGTCGCCGACCCGAATCCCGTGATGTACGTCGAGCATTCGCTCCTCTATGGGAGCCGCTCAGAGGTGCCGGATGAGCACTACACGATACCCTTTGGCTCGGCGCGCGTGGCGAGGAATGGGACCGATGTCAGCATCATCGCCTATCTGAGAATGGTGCCCATCGCGCTGCAGGCGGCGGAGCTGCTGGAGGATGACGGCATCGATGCCGAGGTAATCGACCTGCGCTCCCTACTGCCGCTGGACTCGGAGACGTTCATCAATTCCGTCCACAAGACGAATCGGGCAGTCGTCGTCGAGGAGACGTGGGAGTTCGGCGGGTTCGCGGGCGAGGTCATCGCGCAAATCAATGAGAAGGCGTTTGACTCGCTGGACGGACCTCCACTGCGGGTCGGCGGGGCCAATGTGCCGACGCCGTATTCCCGTCCGCTGGAGCTGCTGACGATACCGACGCCGGAAATCGTAGCGGATAAAGTTCGGAGCCTGTTCTAGGTCGCATCGAAGGGAGAGGCAGACGTGGCAAGTGACGTAATCATGCCGCAGATGGGCTTCGACATGACCGAAGGAATGGTTGTGCGGTGGCTTAAGCACGAGGGCGATGCGGTGACGCGTGGGGAGACGATCGCGGAAATCGAGACGGACAAGGCGACCGTTGAGCTTGAGGCGTACGAATCCGGCGTGATGGCCCGCATCCTGGTGCCAGAGGGCGTTATGGTGCCCGTCGGCGAGACGATAGGCCTGATCACAGCGCCGGGAGAGGATGTGCCGGACGTTGCCGCTCCCACGCCGTCCCCACCTGCTGCGGCACCATCTGTGGACTCTACTCCGCTTACACCCCCTGCCCCGCCGGAGCGTGCCGAGGCTGCCGCCCCTGCTAGCGAGACCGGCAGAGAAGAGGCGCCGTCCACAGGCGCGCCGGTGACGCCCGTCGCGCGCCGTATCGCGGAGCAGGCAGGCGTTTCCTTGGCGGAGGTGCAGGCCAACGTGACAGGCACGGGTCCGCGTGGACGCATCACACGGGGCGATATTGAAGCCTATCTTGATACCCGAGGGGCTGCACAGCCGGAGCCTGTCACTCCTCAAGCTCCTACGCCGGTAGATGAACCTGTACCGGAAGAGCCGGCGCCGGATGCCGTCGTCGAGCCGTCCACATCGGGCGAGGTGGGAATCGTTGTGCCGGCGGGGCTGTCACCGATGCGGCAGGCGATTGCGCGGCGGATGTCTCTGAGCAAGCTCACTGCGCCGCACTATTACGTGACCGTAGAGGTCGACATGACGCGCGCCGTCCAGATGCGCGCGGAGATCAACGAGGAACTGGACGCTGAGAGCCGCGTAACGGTGAACGACCTCGTCATCAGGGCCGTCGCCATGGCGCTGCGCACTCATCCGCATTTCAACGTGACCGTGCAGGCCGAGGGGATCATTCCGAATCCGACCATTGATGTGTCCATTGCCGTAGCCATGGACGGGGGCGGTCTCATCGCGCCGTCGATGCCGGATGTTGGCGATGCGAGCCTTGTCGATACCGCGGCGCGTTCACGGGACTTGTCACGGCGGGCACGCGAGGGGCGTCTGCGCTCGAACGAGGTGGGCGGAGTGGGCTTCGCAGTGTCCAACCTTGGCATGTATGACGTGAAGGACTTTGTCGCGATCATCACGCCGCCGAATGCAGGCGCGATTGCCGTCGGTTCAGTGCAGTCAACGCCGGTCGCACGAGACGGCCAGGTGGTTGTGGCGGAGATGATGTCGGCGACGCTGTCTGCAGATCATCGTGCGACGGACGGCGCAGAGGGCGCGCGTTTCATGAACGAAGTGCGGCGAATCCTGGAGCGGCCGGCGCTGCTGCTGCTTTAGTTTCCCGGGCCTTCGAGTTCGATGTTTTGGGCCGGGGGCGGGGTGTGGGCGTGGCCGTGGCCTGCCGCCATCTCACCGGCCTGGATGAATGCGTTGAGCGCCTCTAGCACAAAGTTCTGGGGGGAGAGGCCAACCTCCCTGGACAGATCCTTGATCTGCCTGGCGAGGACGCCGCTGAACGAGACGATCAGCCCCTCCTGGTGCGCCCACGCGTCGAGCCTCTCGATCTGGTCCGGGCGGACGTTGAGAATGACTTCCCCCTCGTCGGGGCGTGTGGCGCTGCCACGCATGATGTTGATGCCGCCGGGGGCCGTTTCAGCCCAAACGTCGCCCTCATCATCCGACCGGGAAATAACGAAACGCCCGGGGTAGAGATTCATGTCCTGCACTCCCATTCTTTGATCGGCAGTCTCATTAGGCCGGCGGCGCGTCTCTGCGTGGACACGTTTCATGGCCTGCCTGTATACTGCCCTACATTGACGCTGTTTCGTAAGTTCGCGTCATCGGAGGGTGCGATTGTGATTACTCTGACTGAGTCGGCTGCGGATAAGATTCTCGACCTGTTCAAGGAGCAGGAGTCCGAGGGCGCTGCGTTGCGCGTGTTCGTCAAGGGCGACGACAACGGACAGCCCGCGTACGGCATGGCCATTGAGCCTGACCCGAGCGACGCGGACGAAGTGATTGAGAGCTTTGGCGTCAAGGTCGTTGTAGACGAGGACAGCCTGCCGTGGGTCATCGGCTCCGAGATTGATTTCATCGAGAGCCTCGAGCAGACGGGCTTCACGATCCGCAACCCCAACATGGGCGGGGCATGCGGCTGCGGTGGCGGCGGGGCATGCGCCTGCGGCGGCGGCGCGGAGGCCGGGGCATGCGCCTGCGGCGGCGCCGGGGCCGGAGCCTGCGCTTGCGGCGCTGAGGAGCACGCCGAAGAGACGGCGGGAGCTGCCCACGCGCACTAATCCGCAACAGAATTGCGAATGTCAAGGGGAGCCAATTGGCTCCCCTCATTCTTTACGGCGTCTTAATCCGGGCGTACTCCCTCGACCGTTAAAGCCGCGCGTGTCCCTGTATGATGACAATACGAAGGGCCTGAACGGAAGGCGAAATGACAATCGCCGAGACATCCATTCTCATTGTTGATGACGAGCCCGCATTGCGGGAAGCGCTGACCTATTCTCTCAGTCGCGAGGGGTACGCGGTAAGTTCCGCCGCCACGTCCGCGGAGGCGCTCGCCAAGGTGGACCGGCAGATGCCGAATTTTATCGTTCTCGATCTCGGCCTACCGGACGCGGACGGGCTTGAGTTGTGCCGGAGGGTTCGCAGCCGCAGTTCCGTGCCGATCCTCATGTTGACGGCGCGTCAGTCCGAGGTGGACAAGATCGTCGGGCTGGAGATGGGCGGCGATGATTACATGACCAAGCCGTTCTCCATGCGCGAGCTGCTTGCGCGCATCAAGGCCATCCTGCGCCGCTCATCGCACGAGACCGATGCGAAACAGTTGGACACCATCGAGTTCGGCGAGACGGTCATCGACCGCCTGGCGCATCGCGTGACCCACAAAGGCGAGGAGATAACACTGACGCCGCTTGAGTTCGAGATGCTGTCGTTCCTGGCGGAGAATCGCGGTATCGTGTTCAGCCGTGAGACACTGCTGGACCGGGTCTGGAAGTATTCTTATCCCGAGGGAAGCCGTACGGTTGACGTGCATATGCGGTGGCTGCGGCAGAAGATCGAGGATGATCCGGCGCGTCCGAAGATTCTCCTCACGGTGAGGGGTGTCGGTTACAAACTGGAGGCGTGAATGCCCCGGATAATGCAGGGCCGCATCGGGTTGGCCCTGTGGGGCGCCCTGTTTCTCGGTCTCATCGTCGTCGCGATCATCTTCTGGGTTCAGCTTGGACGCATCGGGGAGGACGCCGGGGGAGCCGAGGTTGAACCCTCTCGGCGGCTTCTACTGTACGCGTCGATAGCCGCGGGCATCCTCATCGTCCTGCTGCTGGTGGTTACACGGCAGCGCATGGCCGCGCCCTTGCGTCGTCTCGCCCAGGCACTCCGGGCGGGTCAACCGCCTGTGGTGGAGGATTTTGCCACGGCGACTCCCGAGGTGCGCGACGTTGCGCTGTTGATCGGCCGGCTGATGCAAGAGGAACGCGGCATTAGCAGCGTGGTTGAGACACAGCAAACGCGGCTGGCCTCCATCCTGGACAATCTGAGCGTTGGGGTAATCCTGCTTGCGGAGAATGAGCGCGTGCTGATGGTGAACGCGGCGGCGGCGGAACTGTTCGGGTTCACGCAGCAGGTTGATGAGACAACCACGCTCATTGGATTGGCGCGTGACTATGAGGCGGCGGAGATTGCGCGACGCGCCCTGCGTGAGCAGGCCACGGCGGTGGGTGAAATAACGCACGGCGGCGACCCTGCCCGCACAACGCGGCTCGTTGCGTCTCCCTATCGAGAGGGCAGACAGCGGCGGGTTCTGTTGGCAGCGTACGATGTGTCCGAGGAACATCGCGCGCAGCGGCTGCGGCACGAATTTCTTGCGAATGCCTCCCACGAGATTCGCACCCCCCTTGCCGGCATCCAGGCAACCCTTGAGACCCTGGAACTGGGGGCAATCGATGATCCGGACGCGGCGAGGCCCTTCGTTTCAAGCGCGCTCGTGGAAGTACAGCGGCTGACCACGTTCGTGGAGAGTCTGCTTGACCTCTCGCGAATGGAGATGGGGTGGACACGCGTGGCTCCGCAGCCGCTTGCCGTTGGGGACGCAATCGATCGATGCACCGGAACCATGGCATCCATGGCAGCGCGGGCCGAAATCGAGCTGGCTGTTGACATACAGCAGGGGCTGCCGGAGATCAGCGCCGACCCCGGCCGGCTTCACCAGGCGCTCGTCAATCTTGTGCATAACGCCATCAAGTTCACGCCTGCGGGCGGGCGCGTGACCATCGCGGCGGACGGCGGCAACGGCTCCGTGTGGCTCCGCGTCAAGGACACGGGCATTGGGATTGCGCCGGACGACGTTTCGATGCTCATGGATCGCGTGGGGCAAGGCGATGAGAGCGGGATGCGCGGAGGAGGATTGGGGCTCGCCATCGTAAGGCAGATTGTGGAGGCCCACGATGGCGAGGTACACATCGAGAGCGATGTTGGTAGAGGGTCTACATTTTCGCTGCGGCTGCCCGTGGCGGGTTAGGGGGTTCACCCTTCGACAGGCTCAGGGTGAACGGGGGCGGGAGAGTAGTAGAATTAAGGCATGGGTATGTTCAGGATTCCGCTGCGTATCTCGAATCCCGCCGGCGGCGAAGAACGGGAAATCATGGTGATGCCCGACACGGGCTCGTTCTATACCCACCTGCCGGAGTCGCTACTGCGTGAAATCGGGCTTGCTCCAACCGAGATCGAGCAGTTTGAATTGGCCGACGGCAGCGTGGTTGAGAGGGGCATCGCGGAGGCGCGGGCAGCCATAAACGGCCGCAGCGTGACAACTATCGTTGCATTTGGCACTGACGACGTTGAGCCACTGCTTGGCGCATACGCTCTCGAGGGATTGAGGCTGACCGTCGACCCGGTCAACGAGACGTTGAGGCCCGCGCCGCGTCCACGGTGGTGAGTACAACCGCACCCTGAATCGAGTCGGAGCAGGTTCTACCCTCCCTCTTGTGAGGAAGGTATTCCGATTCATTCCTTCCCCATTCCGTCATTCCTGCTTTCGCGGGAATCCAAGAACTCGTCTGCTGAGCAAATGGAGGCTTTGGATTCTTCGTTGCGCTCAGAATGACAGATAGGGCCTGGAGCAGAGGTTTTGGGGGCGGCGGCGAGGGGCTGAAAAATTGCCGCGCGGGGGTTCGGATGGTACACTTTGACGCAGAAGGCAACGAGAACCGCGCGTATTGAGAGGTGGGGCGGCAATCCCACTTTTTTTATTAGCGCAACTCGTTGCGGGGGAATGTCCGGCAACGGAAATGAGGCAGGTATGAAGAGCGATTTCTTGCTCGCGGTAACGCAGTTGGCGACGGAACGCCGACTGCCTCGCGATGTCGTTCTCGGGGCCATTGAGGACGCGGTGCGATCTGCGTACAAGCGCGAGGGAACCGAGACCGATGACATCGAGGTGCAGATACTGCCCACGACCGGCGAGATTATCGTCACCCTCAACAAGGCCGTCGTCGAGACAGTTAACCAACCTGCCGAGGAAATCACACTCGAAGAGGCGCGCCTGATTAAGCCCGGCGCCAAACTCGGCGACATGATTTCCGTTGAGGAAAGCCCGGAGGATGCAGGCCGCATCGCCGCGCAGACCGCAAAGCAGGTGGTCATGCAACGCCTCCGTGAGGCCGAGCGCGACCAGGTCTATGACGAGTACGCGGGCCGCATCAATGAGCTGATGACGGGCGTGGTGCAAAAGGTTGAGCAGGGGCAAGTCATCATCGGACTTGGCCGAACGGAAGCAACCCTCCTGCACACGGAGCAGGTGCCGAGCGAGCAGTACTATCCCCGCCAGCGTATCCGCGTGCTTATCCAGGAAGTTGAAAAGGGCATCCGCGGGCCAAGGATCCTCGTGTCGCGGGCGCATCGC
>DAOUKW010000114.1:0-21150 GCA_034420915.1 Dehalococcoidia bacterium | reverse complement strand
CCTGCGCCAAAGCAACTCCCGCGGGAACACTATTCGGGGTTGCGCCTGAGATCGCTCCGGCCATGGCCAGCAAGGATGCGGCTACCGCGGGATTCGCGATCATCCGTGTGAATAGTCTGAATCCAGAAACCACTCGCGCCGCGCCAGCCTGCCAATCCAACGCGGCATCTGAACCACATTGGTCCTACTCTCCACTTCGGCCCCGCAGGGCGACTAAAACAGGATTAGGTGCAATACAATCGCACTGCGATACCACCCCATATGTACCATGCAGATGCCCTAAAAGTCTACATGTCGTCTATACTGTCACGAACTCGTTGACTTCCACGTTCGCATGCCAATAGCCTTTAGCGGTGTCGGAGCCTTGATGCATTTGTGTTGGCGCGTGGGCTACAATGAGGTTGAAGCATTTCACATGCAACAGAAATAGCAAACAATAGGGGTCGAACCAACGGCGGCGGCGCCCGGCCCGCGCTGTTGCCATTGAGAGTAGGGGGATGACATGCCGCTACGCTTCGCTGAAGAGATTATCTTGCTCCTCTTGAACGATGATGACGGTCGATTTGCCCGCGTGCCGAGTTGGTCCATGGACTATGCCCTGGCCGGGGCCGTACTGATGGATCTTGCGCTGGAGAATCGCATCGACACTGACCTTGAGAGGCTGGTATTGGTGGATTCCACGCCGCTCGGCGATTCACTGCTGGACCCGACGCTGGCGGACATAGCCGCAGGTGAAGAGCGCAACGCGCGCTATTGGGTTGAGCATACGGCCAACCGCGCAGCCGAGATCCGCGAGGAGGCGCTGAATCGCCTGGTCGATGGAGGCATTCTGGAACGCAAGGATGACCGCTTCCTCTGGGTGTTCCAGTCACGTCGCTACCCTATGGTTGACGGCAAGGAAGAGCGCGAGGTGCGCCTGCGCCTCATGAGTATCCTTTTCAGCGATGAGATTCCTGACCCCAGAGACATCGTCTTATTGAGCCTGACGGACGCCTGCGGCATCCTGCGCGGCATGCTCTCCCGTCGTGAATTGAATAGCGCCGCTGAACGAATTGAGCAGGTGCGCAAGCTGGACCTGGTTGGACAGGCAACGACGCAGGCAATCATGGACATCGAGCAGTTCGTCGCCACGTCCGTCCAACGGCACATCTACTAAGACGTAGCGGCCAGGCCTGGGAAACCTCTAATTCATTCCTGTGGGCGGCATGCCCACTGCCGGTCCAAGCAGGCTCAGCGCCAGTGCGCCGGTGTGGGGGTCCCGGTAAATCACTGATTCGACCCCGTACGCGCGCCTGACGTTTTCAGCAGTCAGAACGTCCTGCGGGGTACCTTCGGCGACCACCCTGCCCTCGCTGAGCAAGATCAGGAAATCACAATGGCGAGCCGCCATGTTTAGGTCATGCACGGCGGCGACGGCTGTCGCGCCGTTCGCGGCCCATTCCCGAATGAGGCCAAGCACATGCAACTGGTGAAGGATATCCAGGTTCGAGGTTGGCTCATCCAGAAGCAACACGCGCGGCTGCTGTGCAAGCGCCCGCGCGATGAATACGCGCTGACGCTCACCGCCGGACAGCGTTTCGAGCGTCCGCTCCGCGAATCGCTCCGTATCGGTCAGCCGCATGGCCTGCCGCGCGATGTTCTCGTCCGATGCGCCCTCTATCTGGAAGCGCCCCATGTGGGGATACCTCCCCATGAGCACAAGTTCAAGGCACGTGAACCCGTGCGCCATCGGCGCAACCTGAGGAACAAGCGCGATGGCTCGCGCCTTCTCACGCGCGGGTATCTCCTCGAACCTCCGGCCTCCAAGGTGACGCTCCCCGCCCGACGGCTCGATGACCCCGGCGAGTGCGCGCAAGAGCGTTGATTTGCCCGCGCCGTTCGGGCCAATCACCCCCACCAGCTCGCCCTGCCCCGCGCGGAGGCTGACTTCATCCAGCAACTTCTTGCCCTGGATAGTAAACGTCAGGCCCTCCACGGAGAGCGAGGCTGCGCGCACTACCGTGGTCATCATCCCCCCTCTATCCTGCGACGCTGAAAGTCTCTGCAGGCGGCTCCGGGAAATCGTCCGGCCACAGGATCCGGGCGAGATCTTCAGCTCCCCTGATGTTCCAGTAAGACAACGTTGTAAAATGCTTGCTTTCGACCACGTAAACGCGGCTATCCCGAATTGCGGGAATCTCCTGCAGCGCCTCCTCGTTGGCCAGTCGTTCCCGGAATTCATTCGCGCCAAACTCGACCGGCTGCGGGATGATAATCACGTCCGGATTCATGGCGATCACGCCTTCCAGACTGGTCGTTGCATTGGATTCGACACCCGATTCGGCTGCTGCATTGACTCCCCCGGCAGCCTCAATGACTGATCCTTCAGTTGAATTCGCTCCGGCCACCCAAAGGTCATCCGAGTAGCTGGTAAGCGCAAGAACGCGCGGCTTGTTCTGTTTCGCGCCCGTGACGGCGATGAGAGCCTCATGCCGCCCTCGCACTTCCTGCGCGAACTCCAGCGCGCGAGCCTCTTCACCGAGGATGTAGCCCATCAACAGGATGTTATCGATACGCGCCTCGGCGTCATGATTGAGCGGCGTTTGAATCGCCGGTATGCCAACGCGCGAAAGCGCATCCACCATGTCTGTAGTGAAGTGGGGGCTCGTCACGATAACGTCCGGGTTCTGGGCAATAATCGTCTCCGGGTCGCGGGTTATTTCCGGCTTGTCCTGCACATGCGCTACGACGTTGGAGAACGTGCTGTCTTTGGTCACGCTGCCAACGGCAACCAGGCGCGCATTGGGCACGATTGCGAGAACCACTTCATCATGGCCGATAGAGGCGGTGATGATCCGCTGCGGCTTGGCGGGAATCTCAACGATGCCGTTCAGACCTTCAACCCGTCTGGGCCAACCAAGGTTGCTGGGGTCAACGATTCCGGGGACCCCTGTCAACTGGCCGACCACCGGCGGCGGAGGCGGCGCCGGCGTTGGCGTTGACGTGGGCTCCGGAATTCCGGTGGGCGTGGCCGTTGGCGGCACGACTTCGACTGCCGGGGCCGATTCCGGCGTCGCTCCCCTCTCTCCTGCCGGTCCTGTGGAGTCGCACGCAAACGCCAGTGCCGCCAGTATGGCAAGCACAACAAGCATGACAATTCTGGCCGAGATTTCTTTCACTGCTTTGTCTCCCTTCTTTCCTCGCGCATTCGGATATCTCGGTTCACGACTCAGAGCGAATACCCTCGCCCCCTGTTCTGGATGAGCAGCAGAATGAAGAACGGCGCGCCGACGAACGCCGTCAGGATTCCAACTCGCAGTTCAGCCGGCTGAATCACCGTCCTCGCAACCATGTCGGCAAGAATCACGAACACTGCGCCGCCCAGCGCGCTCATGGGAATGAGCACGCGGTTATCCGGCCCCAGCAGGAGCCTGAGCACGTGCGGCGTCACGAGGCCAACAAACGCGATGGTTCCGCTGACGGCAACCGCCACGCCGGTCACCATCGCGGCGACCACCAGGAGCAGCAGACGCACCGGAACGACGTTCACTCCGAGCGAGCGGGCCTCATCGTCGCCAAGCATCAGCAAGTTGAGATCTCGCGCCATCACCATGGCAATGCCAATCCCGGCGAGGATCGGCGGCAGTGACATCAGCACGTGCTCCCACGCGCGGGAATCCAAACCGCCTGCCAGCCAGAAGAGAATCTCACGCAGCGCGCCGTTGTCAGGCAGCAGGATGACAATCGCAGAGACAATCGCGCCCAGGAATGCGTTCACCGCAATGCCGGCCAACAACAGCGTGGCCATGGAAAAGTGCCCGCTGACGGTTGAGATGCCGTAGACAACCAACGTGGCTATCATCGCGCCGGCGAACGCGGCCAGCGGCAAGGACATGAAGAACAGCCCCGCGGCTCCCGTCGCGATAGCAACGACCGCTCCAAGGGCCCCGCCGGCGGACACACCGATAATGCCGGGGTCGGCCAGCGGGTTGCGGAAGAGCCCCTGCATCGTCGCGCCCGCCACGCCGAGCCCCATGCCAACCGCGGCGCCCACAATGATGCGCGGCAGACGAATCTGCTGAATCACCAATTCGTGGGTTCGCGAAACATCGCCAACCTCAACGCCAACGAACCCGATGAGCGCAGAGGCGACGCTGCGCACCGGAATGCTGACCGGCCCAACGCTCAATGAGATGAGAACGATGAGAAGAATGGCGAGCGCAAGCGTCAACGCGCCGATGGCAAGCCGTGTAAGAACGCCCGAACGGCGATACGTGCCCCACGCCGGAATCCCGGCAGCTCGCAACAAAACAACCCTCCGGCTGCTCCGCTGGAGGGTTGACGCTCACGCTGTCGGGGCTTGTAGCCCGGCCGGCTGAGGGACCCTCTCTATAGCGGAGAGAGTTCACCTTCCGTCCAGGCAGGTCTCCTGGCTTGCGGGTATCGATCCTGCGCCGGGCCCTTCCCATCGCATCTGCGACAGTGGGCAGCTCGGCCATCAAACCCCGCTTACAGTGGCGCTACCGCGGCGGCTTTTCACCGCCTTCCCTATTCTCCCGGGTACGGGCACCTGAACGGGCAGTGTCTATCTGCTCTTCGGACGAAGCCTATCGCACCGTCTCTCGGAGTGTCAAACCGTGAAACTGCGTTTTTGCGCGCAGCGGATGACCCCGGAGTTACCCTCCGGCCCCCATTACTGCCTGCGCAAAGATCGCCTGGGATTCTTCAGACAGGCAAGCCGTGACCGGTGACGCGGCGGCGGCCTCAGGGGTGAGCATAGCGGCCGTGAACGGAGTCTGAAGGAGGAGGTTATACGCGTCCACGCCAATGGCAACCTGGATGCAATCCACTTCCTCAAGTGGAAGCAAACGCATGATATCGGCGCCAAGCACCGACGGCACCGCCGGATCCGCAGTGGGTATGGGAGTTGGCGTCACTGTGGGCACCGCAGTCGGCGTAGGCGTCGGCGCCGCCTCACATGCAACCATCAAGCTCAAGAGAATAGCTGCCGATATAACTAACACGATGGGGCGGGCAAGAGTTGCAAGCAGAGGTCTTTTCACTGATGTCAGCATATGCTCCTCCAGGTTGACTGGTTTTGCACGGTCATAATAGCATCGTTGCCGATTTTGTTAATCCCTGTCACGTAACAGATAGGGGCGGCGGGGTGAGCCGCCCCTCTCCTGTCTTGTTACTTTTTTCACTATGACGACGAGAAACGTGCCGCTTCTTCGGAGCCTCCGGTCGCGTCACCCTCGCTGTAGGAGTGCGCGCCCGTGCCCGCGAGTCCCCCGCCCTGCACGATGAGGTATTCGTCGCGGATCGGCCGGCCCTCGAACCAGCACTCCAGGATCTCCCGCACGCCCGCCGCATAGCGCGCCTGCGCGGACAGCGACGTGCCGGAGGTGTGCGGCGTCAGGGCGTGATTCGGCATCGTGCGCCACGGATGGTCGTTGGGCGCGGGCTGCGGGAACCATACGTCGCCCGCGTAGCCCGCCAACTGCCCGCTCTCCAACGCGCGGGCGATGGCATCGCGGTCGCAGATCTTGCCGCGCGCCGTATTGACGAGGTAGGAGCCGCGGCGCATCTTGCCGATGAGCTCATCGTTGAACATGTGCTCCGTCTCCGGGTGGAGCGGGCAATGGATGCTGACGACGTCGCACGCCGCCACCAGCGATTCCGGCGTCTCATGGAACGTGACGCCGAGCTCCTCTTCCACCTCGGGCGGGAGGCGGTGGCGGTCCGTGTAATGCAGATTGACGTCAAAGGGCTTCATGCGCTTGAGAACGGCGAGGCCGATGCGCCCCGCCGCGACGACGCCCACGTCCATGCCCTCGATGTCATAGGAGCGTGAGACGGCGTCCGCGATGTTCCAGCCGCCCCGGACGACCCATCCGTACTGCGGCAGATAGTCGCGCACCAGCGCCAGCATCTGCATCACGGCGTGCTCGGCGACGCTGATGCTGTTGCACCACGTGACCTCCGCCACGGTGATGTCCCGGTTGATGGCCGACTGCAGATCGACGTGATCGGAGCCGATACCGGCGGTGATGGCGAGCTTGAGGTTGGGCGCCTTGGCGATCCTCTCCGCCGTCAGGTACGCGGGCCAGAACGGTTGCGAGATGACCACGTCGGCATCGACGATCTCCCGCTCGAACACGGAGTCCGCGGCGTCCTTGTCGGACGTCACCACAAACTGATGGCCCTGCGATGTGACAAAGCTCTCAAGCCCCAGCCCGCCGGACACGGAGCCCAACAGTTGGCCGGGCGTGAAGTCGATGGCCGTCGGGGACGGCATGGACTGCCCGTCCGGGTAGTGGCTCAGCGTCGGAATCGACTCCCGGGCGTATTGGGGTGGAAAGCCCTGCACCGGATCGTCATACAGGACACAAAGAATTTTTTGTCCAGCCTGTGCGGCGCCATTCGTCATCACTCACCTCCCCGGTCCCCACCGGAATCTTTTGTCGTTCGTCGCGTCGTCGTTTACGCTCAGCGTTGTCCGCAGATACGTACACGATTCTAGCCGCGAACACATCCGCAATGCTGTCCGCGTTCGTACTGTACCGCTAGACGTGGAGGACTCGCAATTGAACAGGAGTGAGGAGCATCCTCGCTCACCCTGAGCGCAGTCGAAGGGCCCCTACATCATCGGCCGCGACTCACCCTACAGTCTGCGGCGGGCGCGGAGCACAAAGAACAGAATGAATCCCGCGGCGATCACCGCCAGACCGATGCCCCACAACCATACCGGACCCCATCCGGGTTCCGCTTCCGAAACCGCCGGGGTTGGGGTTGATACCACTGGCGGCGGTGTTGTCGTCGGCCTGGGCGTAGCTGTGGGCGCGACGATTGGCGTCGGTGTGGGAGTGGCTGTCGGAGTCGGCGTTGCCGTTGGTGTTGGGGTTGGTGTGGCCCTTGGTGTTGGGGTGGGCGTGGGAATTGGGGTTGGAGTTGGCACAGCGACGGGGGACGTGATGTCCCGGATGATGGGCTGCGCCAGGCCGTGGGTGTCGTAGTAGTAGACGATGACCTGGATCAGCTTGCCGCGGTCATCTGGCCCGGGCGTATAGCTTGTGGTCGTTAAGGTATCGTCGGATTCCGTCGCTCGCGTAACGAAATCGGCCACCGCCGTCCACCCTAGTCCGTCCTCGGATGTCCGCCATTGCCAGACGGCATCCCGTATCCCGCCGTCCGGATCATGCAGAGACGCGACGAACGGCTGCCTGATCACCGGCGCTGTGTTGCCGTCTGCGCTCGTGATCGTCAGCGTGTGCGGTTCGTTCACGTTGGTGACGCGGACGACAACATCCTGCGACACGCTGTGCACGGAGTCCTCGGCGACAACGGTGATCCAGTACGTATTGCCTCCCGCGCCGCTCATGGGATTCTCATAGTCCGGCGCGGCACTAAACGACAATGTTCCGTCATTGCCGAGCGTGAAGAGGCCCGCGTCCCGTCCCGTCAGCGACAGCGCCACATCCCGTCCCTCGGGACTGACGGCCGTGTATGTGCCCAGGACGGACTGCTCGTGCTCCGGCGTCCTCGCCGATCCGGGACCGTCCAGGTCCGGCGGCTCGTCCACGTTCTCCACGTGGACGGTGACATCGATGCTGACTTGGGCGGTTCCGTCATCGGCGACCACCTCAAGCGTGTATTCACTCCGCTCCTCGAAGTCCAGCGGCGCGTGTGTCAGGAGTTGTCCCGTATCCTCGTCAACACGGAAGTAGCCGCTGTCCTCACCGTCCAGCGAGTAGCGCACAGTGTCGTCTTCGTCTTCATCCGACGCCTGCACCGGCTCCCCGATCGCGCGTCCCGACTCATCACCTTCAGGAATCGACCGTTCTGTCTCGTCGCCCTCGTCGAACTCGGGAGGAATGTTCGGCACAGGCGTCGGCGTTGATGTCGCCCGCGATCCCCCGCCGCCGCCACCGCCGTTGTTGTTTCGTGGCGGGTCCGGGTTTGGGTTTGGCGGTGGGGGTGGAGGTGGTGGAGGCGAGGGTGTCCGGCCATGGAACCGCGTCACCGTGAAATCCCAACTGCCGCTGATATTGCTGTTCCCCGCTACCACGATCTTCCCGTCGCGCTGCAGCGCCACCGCGTACACCTGGTCGTCCGAACCGATACGTGTGGTCACTACCCCATTGTCACCGAACGAGGCATCCGGCGTGCCATCCATCCTGTACCGCAGCACTGTAACGTGGTGGGTTCCGTCGGCTCGCTGACTGTATCCGGCCACGATGACCTTCCCGTCGGGCTGCACCGTTCCCGCGTAGCCGAAGTCGGCAGAGCCGAGGTCTGTGATCACCATCCCGTCGCCATCGAACGAGGTGTCCGGCGAGCCGTCCTTGTTGTAGCGCGCCACCTGGAAATCATTGGGCTCCTCAGTGTTGCGTCCCATCGCTACGATTTTCCCGTCGGACTGCACTGTCACCGAATAAGCGTGATCATTGCGCATGTTGCCGAAGTCGGTGAGGACCTTGCCGTCTGTCCCAAAGTCAGTGTCCGGCGAGCCGTCCACGTTGTAACGGGCCAGCGCGAAATCTCTCGAACTGGTTCCGGCCAGGACAATCTTTCCATCGGACTGCAGGTCCATCGCCCACGCCTCGTCGGCGCGGTCGTCGAAGTCGGTGGTTACCTTGCCGCCTGTCCCAAAGGCGGCGTCCGGCGAACCGTCCGCTTTGTAACGGGCCAGCGCGAAATCCGCGGGGTCAGTGGTAGCGCCGGCCACCAGTATTTTCCCGTCGGACTGTATCGCCACTGCAAACGCGTAGTCATACCTGCCGAAGTCGGTGGTGACCTTGCCTTCGTTGCCGAACGATTCGTCTAACGAGCCGTCCGCGTTGTACCGCGCCACAGGGAAATCGAGCTCGGACTGCTCGGACGCGATGTGTTGATGCCCGGTTACCACGATCTTTCCGTCGGATTGCAACGCTATGTTGTGGATGTGGGCGCCGGCTGCGCCGTGTTTGGTGATTACCTTGCCATCTCCGCTGCCGAACGAGGCGTCCAGTCTTCCATCTGCGGTGAGCCGGACCAGCCCGAAATCGTGGTGGTTATACCCTCTCGTCTGGGCGTACCCTCCCACCAGGATCTTTCCGTCGGGCTGTATCGTCACCGCGCGGACATTATCATCGCCGCCGAAGTCGATGGTTACCTTGCCGTCACCGCCAAATGAGGTGTCCAGCCAGTTGGGCGCGCGTTGTGCTTGCGCGGGCAGCGTCGGCGAAACCATCAGCGCGCTGACTACGATGACCAGGACGGCAATGGCGGGGAGACGCTGGAAGGAGGGTTTCACACCCCCCCCCCCAAACTTATGTTCTATTCTCATTGCGAACAAAGAGACTGCGTTTCGGGTGAAATATAACGCTTTCCTGAATATGGCAATCGCTCCGCGGGGCATGACCTTTGGATATTTATCTTATCAGTTATACTCAATATCCTGATTCACCCTGCTATTCATACGATTATTCTGGTTTGCCTTATCTTTCATAGATAGGCGCAGGGTGAACAGGGGTATTGTGGCCCCCGTATCAAGTACGAGGCAGGCTCTGTCGGGCCACGGAATGGGTTCCGGCCTGCGCCGGAATGACGCCCTTCGACAGGCTCAGGGCGAACGGGGTGTCACCCCCACCCTAGCCCTCCCCCATCAAGGGGGAGGGATTCTGGATTCCCCTAAGGGTCGGAGGCCCAGCGGGCGAGGGCCTTGTCCGGCGAGGATATTTCGTTCACCGACGTGTAGTAGTAGTCCTGCCACCCGGTTTCGGGCAGTCCGGTGAAGAGCATCAGGTTCAGCGGGTAGTATCCGCTGTCACTGGCGCGGCGGAAATCGTCCCGGAACAGAAACGTCGGTTTCTTGAGCGCGATGGCCATGCCCAGCTCAACCATGACACCCTCGTCCGGCGGGACGCCGTTGACGACGGCAAAGATGGCGTCGCTCTCAACCACGTCGCTGTAGTCCTTCTGCCCCACCTCGTACGCCCATTCCTCCTGGGAGAAGTCGACCTGATTATTCCGCGCGAAGGGCTCCCAGACCTCCAGACCCAGTTCCTCCAGGGCGGCAACTATCAGCGGCAGGAGGAGGGATCGTTGCTGCTCGGAAAAGCCGTACGGATTCGCAAGGTAGATTGTCTTTGCCATGTCAGATTTCCGGAATGATCAGCGGTTCGTGGGGGTAGTGTAACAAGGGCGGGGCGTTGACCGAATGGGATGGCGCGGGGATACTGAGTGCCGAGGTCATGCTAGGCGGGGAGCCAGCGGTGCCCTGTACTCGCAATCCGCTCTAGCGAGGCTGAATTCCCTCTTGAGGGCTGTGGTTCGAATGACGCGAAGCGCTCATACGATGTTGATGTTCGGGTCCCGTGCGACGAAGACGTCTGAATCTCGCCAGGTCCGGAAGGAAGCAACGATAAGGAATGTCCTTCGGGCGCCGCGGGAGCGCCTGGGCTGAGTCGCGTGTCCGTTTCGCCCATACGGTACCCAGTTCGAGAGGGGGTGCATGGCCTCTCCTAAACGTTCCCGCCTGAACAAGGCGCTCGGGCAGCATCTGCTGGTCAGCGAGGGTGTGCTTAACAGCATCATCGAGGCTGCCGATCTGTCAAGCGATGATCTTGTCGTGGAGGTCGGCCCCGGCACGGGTTTGCTGACCCGCCGACTGCTCGAAACTGCCGGCCACGTCATCGCCGTGGAGATCGACGCGGACATGGTGGAACAGGCGCGCGCGATGCTATCCGAACACCAAAACCTGACGCTCGTTCACGGCGACATCCGAGACCAGTCACCGGCGGATTTAACAGGCGGACGCCCGTATGTTGTTGTCGCAAATCTTCCCTATTACGTTGCTTCTCCCACCGTTCGGCTGTTCCTTGAGTCCGATCACCCACCACAGCGAATGGTGGTGATGGTGCAGCGAGAGGTGGCTCAGCAGATGACGGCCCCGTCGGGCAAGTCCAGCCTGCTGACGATTGCCACGCAGGTGTTCGCGGACGCCCGAATCGTCAGGCGTGTCAGGCCCGGCAGCTTTGTGCCCGCGCCCGGCGTTGAGTCCGCCGTCGTTCGGTTGGACGTCCTGCCGGAGCCGCGCGTCTCCGATGACCAGCAGCCGCACTTCTTCGGCGTGGCGCGCGCCGGGTTCAGCGCCCCCCGCAAGCAGCTGCGCAACTCACTGGCCAATGGGCTTGGCACCGGGGCGGAGATCGTGGACGCTGCGCTTGCGACAATCGGGATCGACGGCCGCCGCCGCGCCGAGACGTTGACGATTGACGAGTGGGCGCCCATCGCCATGGTGATGCAGCGTCTTCTGGGCGCGGACCAGAGTGAACCGCCATGATCCACGTCACGGCGAACGCCAAGATCAACCTCAGCCTCGAAATCACTGGGCGGCGCGACGACGGTTTTCACGAACTTATCTCCGTGATGCAGGCCATCGACCTGTCCGATGAACTGGTCGCACTGCCCGCGTCGGACGGATCGCTCAGCCTTGAGTGCAACGACCCTGCCCTGTTGGAAAGCGACGACAACACGGTGCTGACGGCAGCGCGCCTGCTGAAAGAGTCGTTGGGCATCGAGCAGGGGGCGCGGCTGCTGTTGAGGAAGTCGATCCCCGTTGCGGCGGGGCTTGGCGGCGGCAGCGCGGACGGCGCGGCGGCCTTGGTCGCCCTCTCACTGCTGTGGGATGTTCCCGTAAGGCGCGAGCGTCTGTTGGAAATCGCGGCGGAGGTCGGCTCCGACGTGCCGTTCTTCATGGGTGAATCATCAACGGCGCTTGTGGAGGGGCGCGGGGAGACCATCACCGCCCTGCCCGCGCCGCCGCCCATGTGGGCGTTAATCCTTGTGCCGGAAGTTCCCGTGCCGTCGCCCAAGACGCGGGTGCTTTTCCGGATGCTGGATGAATCGCTGTTCAGTGATGGTGAGGAAACGCGGCGGCTGCGTGAACTAATCGCATCCGGCTCATCAACGCCTGACATCCTGACTCACGTCGCTTCCACGAACACCTTTAACGCGGTGGCGGACCGGGCATTCCCCGGCATCGGCAGGTTCCGGGACTCGCTCCGGGCAGCGGTGGGAGATGAACCCAACGTCAGTCTTTCCGGCGCGGGGCCGTCGCTCTATGCGGTTCTGCCGACGCAGGAGGAGGCGGAGCGGGCTGCGGAAACCCTCACCCAAGAGGGGCTCACGCCCATCGTGGCGGGAATGGTGGAGCGGCCTTTGATGGTGCTGGAGAGGTGAGGGACGGCCCTTCGACAGGCTCAGGGTGAACGGGCGGTTAGGTCGCGACCTGGGCGATGTCGCGGGTTTCCTCTTCCTCGTCCGTGGATGTCTGCCACTTGGGCGGCGCGGCGAACCATAGCGCCACTGAGCCGATGACGAGCAGTCCCGCTATCACGTAAAACGCGATCGTGTAGGAGCCTGTCACATCGAACGCATACCCCGTCAGCGGCGGGCCGATAAGGGCCGTTGGCAGGATGAGGAGGCTGAGCAGGCCGAAGATAGAGGCGAATGCGCGTATCCCAAAGGTCTCCAGCGGCAGGAGCGTCATGAGCGATCCCATGCCGCCAAAGGCGACGCCGAATATCGGAACGAATATCAGCCACACGTATATCGACGTGCCCCCGTTGATGAGGACGATTAATCCAAACGCCTGCAGGAACAGGCTGCCGACAAACACCTTTCGCGCCGCGAATCTATCTGCCAGATCGCCCAGCAAGACCTTACCGACCATGCCGAATATCGCAATGACGCTCAGAACCCACGCCGCGCCGGTGGAGCTCATCCCCTCCGCCTCAAGGTGCGGGATGATCTGGGTGAGAACGGACTGATACGGGATCGTCGCCAGTAGAAGTCCGCCCGTCATGAGGACAAAAGCACGGGTGCGTATCGCCTCGCGAATGGTCATGCCCTCCTCGAGCACCGCCGAGGCCGAGGTATCTATCTCCTGCTGCACGGCCTGCGTCCGCCGCGGCGTCTCCCTAATGGTGACTGCTATGAGCGGTATCAGCAGCGCGATCGTCACGCCAAAGATGAAATACGTCGCGCGCCAGTCCGTCAGGTCGATGAGCGTCCGCGTCTGCGCGGAGAAGATGAACCCGCCGAAATTCGCGCCCATTGCCGTGATGCCAACGGCACGCCCCCGCGCCTCCGTGAACCAGATGCCGATGAGCTTGCCAACGGGCAGCATGATTGCGCCCGGCATCCCCGCGTACATGAGGACGTTGAGGGCGTAGAATTCCCAGAGCTCCGTCATCCAGGGGCGCGGCAGGAAACTGATCGCCAGCAGCAGGTACGAGAACATCATCACCCGCGATGAGCCGAAGCGATCCAACAGAGGCCCTGCGATCGGGGCCAGCAGACCTGTCATCGCGAAGAACGACAGCGACACGTTGACCTCGGCACGCGTCCAGCCGAATTCCTCCTCCAGCGGCGCGACGAAAACGCCGTAGGAGTACTGGAGCATGCCGACCGTCAGGGTGAAGCAGACGAACAGGACGCCGGCGATCACCCAGCCGTAATGGGGCTGATATTTCACGAGCCTTGCGCCCCCTCGGTTGGACAGCCGGACGGCACGTTTAGGCGCGCCCGGCTTGCCGTTTGGTCAGGCAAGTAGAACGAAAGTAAGGGTTGGAACCCCAGGAGGGTCGTATGAGCCATGCCCCAATGGTATCCCAGCGGCCGAGACCGCCGCCACGCGTCCGGCCCTATGCCCGCGCTACAAACGCCACTCTCGATGCTACGATTGTGGGAACTCACTGACAGCGGGCCCGTAGCTCAGTGGCAGAGCAGTCGGCTCATAACCGATCGGTCGTAGGTTCGATCCCTGCCGGGCCCACCAAATATGGTCGACCATATTTGACTTAGCCTGTAGCTGGTAGCCTGGGGAGTTTCTCGGCCCCCGTCCAAGTCGAGATTTTGGTGTAACCGCGGGTATCATGCCCGCAACCCAAGAGCCGTGAGAGCCGGCATCCATGGCTCACTTCCGGCATCATATGGATGCAATATGAAGGTACCACTTGCAGTTTGCACGGCCAGCCACTATAGTGGGCACTATGATAGAGCGCGAAATCACAGGTCGCTTGACCTCGCTATTTCATCAGTATCCGATTGTAACGGTTACCGGACCGCGACAGTCTGGCAAGACGACTCTCAGCCGTGCAGCCTTTCCCAACCTAGAATATGCCAACTTGGAAGCGCCCGATCAGCGGGAATTTGCAGAGAACGACCCACAAGGGTTCTTGTCGCAGTTCGGTAGCGGCGCGATCCTAGATGAGATACAACGCGTCCCCGCTCTCCTTTCCTACCTTCAAGTCTTGGCCGACGAGAGTGGCCACAACGGCCTCTTTGTGCTTACTGGCAGCGAGCAGTTCCAACTGTCCGACGCTATCAGCCAGTCTCTAGCAGGGCGTACTGCGCTGCTCCGTCTACTGCCTTTTTCCCTGGCAGAGCGAGAACGGGCAGGCGCAAGCAATTCAGTGGATGACATCATCTATTCAGGGTTCTATCCAAGGATTGTTGACCAGAGGCTCGATCCACGACAGGCCCTCGCCGACTACTTCGAAACTTACGTTGAGCGCGACGTGCGCCGCTTGGGGGAAATCCGCAACCTTGCTAGCTTCCAGCGCTTCGTCAGACTTTGCGCGGGGCGAGTTGGCCAACTGATCAATCTCACATCCTTGGGTTCGGACGTCGGCGTCTCCCACACGACGGCTCGGGAGTGGCTGACAGTCTTGGAAGCGAGCTACATCGTCTTCCAGTTACCACCCTTCCATGCCAATATACGTAAGCGTTTGATCAGGTCACCCAAACTCTACTTTTATGACGTTGGGCTGGCAAGCTATCTCATCGGTATTGAGAACGCCGACCAGATAGCCACTCATCCCTTGCGAGGACCCCTCTTCGAGAACCTCGTTGTCGCTGAGGCCTTGAAGCACCGCTTTAACCGGGGCCGTCAGTTCAACCTTTCCTTCTTCCGGGACGCGCAGGGGCTGGAATGTGACCTCCTCTACGAGACCGGACAGGGTATTGTTGCGATTGAGGCTAAGTCCGGCTCTACCATTGCTTCCGACTATTTCACTTCGCTTCGCCGCGTTGCCGAGCTTATCCCGGCAATATTTGCCAAAGCCGTCGTTTACGCTGGCCCAACCCGGCAGTCCAGAAGCGACGGCGAGGTGGTTCCACTGGGCGAGTTCGGTGGGATGTTGGAGCGTTTTGAGGTAGGCCAAGAGGCCGCAGCCTTTGTACAAGACAGGATGGGTCCGGCGCCCGATGATGTCGACTTGGAGACGCTGGATGCGGTATACCACACTCACATTCGGCCCACGCTGGATGGGCTGGAGTCCATCTGCAGGCCATTGGCAAACCAGTTGTTCCGTGACGTGGGAACTGGCTTCACGATTAAACATGGGTCGCGCAACATACAGATCGGGGGATTGCTTGAAGCTGGAAATTGGGAGCGCACGAAGAATGAGCACATTGTAGCTCGGGGGTTTCGGCTGAATGACACCCTACCCCTTGAATTGAAACACATCTATCGATTCCAAGGCTACACAGGCAGAAGTAGCAATGACTTCAATGTAAACCTTGCAGTTGAATGGAAGCTCGGTAGAGAGGGTTTCTCACGCCGCGTGATTCTCGACGAAGAATCACTGCCGGAACTAGAGGACGCCTTCACGTATTCCGAACTTGACACTCGAAGTGGGGAGGCGGATCGCGTGGCTGCCGAGATAACGACGAGTGTCATGAGGGAGATTGATCGACTGTCCAGCGGGTAGGGCTGCACCCGTGACCCAACCAGGGCAGGCCGGCCAATCGTCTTTACGTCTGCATGAGCTGGATCAGGTTGCCGCAGGTGTCGTCGAAGACTGCAATAGTGACGTTGGGCAACTCCGTTGGCTCCATGGTAAAAGCGACGCCCAGCGACTTCAGCCTCTCATACTCTGCGCGGACGTCCGTAACGCTAAAGGACATCGCCGGGATGCCCTGGTCAAACAGCCCTTTCTGATATTCCTGCGCGACCGGGTTCTCATTCGGCTCAAGCAGAAGTTCGGGCCCATCCGGGTCATCGGGCGAGACGACGGTGAGCCACTTGAATTCCCCCACAGGCACGTCATTCTTCTTCACAAAGCCGAGGGTTTCCGTGTAGAACCTCAGAGCCTCGTCCTGGTCACCTACGAAAACGCCGGTGAGTGTAATGCGCATATCCGCCTCCTTTTCTTCTCATCGTGTCACGTGAGCCATCGATCCATTACAGACCTGAGCGGTTCATCGTTGAAGACAAGCATCCGATACTTGCCACGCTTCTCTGAGCTTACGAGCCCTGCCCTTTCCAGCAGATCAATGTGCTTGGCCATGGCCTGTCGGGAGATGGCGACTTCATGCCGCATGATCAAGCGCGCCGTGAGCTCGTAGAGCGTCTGCTCGTTGCGCTCGGAGAGCTCGTCCAGCATCAACCGTCGTGTTGGGTCCGCGAGTGCATTGAAGACCAGGTCTGTGTCCATGAATACAGACAATACGCAACCATGAGGTTGCATGTCAAGAGGCGATCCTCTGGACTTGGTATAATCAGGCGTTTCCCGCGTATCGCATGGGGAGGGGGTACAGAGGATTTATGACGTATGAAGCTGAACAACCACAAGAGATAGATGTTATGGCGCAGCATGGCCGTCTGCGCTGCATTGTGCACGGAGATGGGCCGCCGCTGCTCTTCCTGCACGGGGCGCTTGGCACCGGCCGCGCCCACTTTCGGGGACAGATAGACGAGTTCGCCTCGGACTACCGGGTGATCGTGCCGGATTTCCTGGGCCACGGCGGATCGGACCCCCGCGAGTCTTTCGACGATTTCTACAACAGGGACGCTGAGGACATCGCGGCCCTGATTGATAACCTGGACGTGCCGCCCGTGCATCTGTGCGGGTTCAGCGACGGCGCTATCGTCGCGATGATGGTTGCCGGCGACCATCCCGATTGGCTGCAGTCGCTGACGCTGATCTCCGGGCAGGCGGTCCTGGACGAGCAGACGATGGAGACGACGCGGCAGCTGTCACCCGCCAGCGACCTCCCGGATGGCTTTCAGCGAGCCCTCGCCCGCAGCCACGGTTCCCATTGGGAGGGGATGGTCGACGACTACGTGGCGAGCGCGGAGCGCATCTATCAGACCGAGCCCCACATCGTCGGCGACCGGCTGGACACTATCACCTGCCCAACGCTGATCGTGCAGGGTGAGGAGGATGATTGGGCCGGGGCCAGGCACGCCCGTATGCTCCGGGATTCCATCCGTGGGGCGGAGCTTGACCTGTTGCCGGGCGTGGGCCACGAGGCGCACAGGGAGGATCCTGAGGCCTTTAACAGGCGTCTGCAGGAGTTTTTGACGTCGCTGGAGGAGTGAGGGACGCTCGCCCTTCGACAGGCTCAGGGCGAGCGGGCGGCCAACGCGCTGAACTGGATTCCCGTGTCAAGCACGGGAATGACGGGGGGAGGCGTTCATGACTACGACGCAAGACCTGCAAGCAGAGTACGCGGAGGCGTGGGCGAACCTGCAAGAGGCCCAGCGGAAGATGGTCGAGGTGAATCGACGGATTGGGCCGGAGCGGGTTCAGGACTACGAACTGCAGGGGCGCGAGGGCGGCGTGAGGCTGTCCGAGATGTTCGGCGACAAGCAGGACCTCATTGTGATACACAACATGGGATCGGAGTGCCCGTACTGCACGATGTGGGCCGACGAATTCAACGGCGTACTTCGGCACCTGCAGGATCGGGCGGGATTTGCGGTGGTGTCCCCGAACAGCGTGGACGTACAGCAGGCGGTGCGTGAGAAGCGGGGGTGGACGTTCGAGATGTACTCCGCTGAGGGCACGTCGTTCATCAAGGACATGGGCTTCGAGTCGGACGGGGTCTCATACAACTCCACCGCGATGCCGGGGTTGTCTACTTTTCGCAAGAATGCAGACGGGACAATCGACCGCATCGCGAAGGACTTCTTTGGCCCGGGGGACCTGTACTGCGGCGTCTGGCACCTGTTCGACCTGCTGGCGGACGGCGTAGACGACTGGGAGGCGCAACTCGAGTACCAGGGGCGGGAATGATTCGGAAAAGCTATCGCCTTGCTGCCGCCATTGCCTCCAGGACTTCCTTTCGATAGCAGTCGAGGGCGGCAGACTCCGGTAGTTTGTCCGCCGTAAACCAACCGATCTCGCTGTGTTCGTCCGGCGCGGCGTTCATGGGTTCGCCGCGCCACTTTGAGATGGCGAATACATCGATGTCAGCCGGCTCGACGGGGTCAAGGACTGTTCCCAACTCCCGGTATTCCTGGATCTCGACGCCGAGTTCTTCACGGGCTTCGCGGCGCAGCGCCTCTTCCGCTGACTCGTCGCCTTCGATGTGTCCTCCCGGCAGGTCCCACAGACCCGGGTAGACCTTCCGGCGCGGCAGCCTCTTCACGAGCAAGACCTTGTCGTCCCTGATGAGCACCGATGCCACGCACCGCGCCCTGGGGGAATCATCAACTTGATTGGAGTTCACTTTTTCTGTTGAGCCTGCACTTATTGTTCATCCCGCAAGTGGCACTATAGTAGGGCATCAGAAATCTACACCCAAGCGACGGAACAACGTGAACGACAGTCAGGGCGACTCTTCCGCAGAATCCCGGAACGCGGCTTATCGCGTCGGCGGCCTGCGCGCGCCCGTCCAGAGCTTTATCCACACGGAGGAGGTCGGGGCACTCATCCTGTTGGCCGCGGCGGCGGCGGCCGTCATCTGGGCCAACTCGCCGTGGTCGGAGTCGTACGACAGTTTCTGGCATACGGCCATCACATTCGAGACGCCCATCATCTCGATCCATGAGGACCTGAAGCACCTGGTCAATGATGGCCTGATGGCCGTCTTCTTCTTTGTGGTGGGGCTGGAGATCAAACGCGAGCTGCTGCACGGAGAACTGTCCAGCGTCAGAAAGGCGTCATTACCCGTGCTCGCCGCGATTGGCGGCATGGTCGTGCCCGCGGGCGCCTATCTGCTGTTCAACAGTTCGGGCGACGCGGCTGTTGGCTGGGGCATACCCATGGCGACGGATATTGCATTTGCGATCGGCGTGCTGGCACTGTTGGGGCGGCGGATCCCGGTGGAGCTGCGGGTATTTCTGCTGGGGTTGGCGGTGGTCGACGACCTGGGCGCGATCACGGTCATTGCTCTCTTCTATACGGACACAATCGAGTGGTCGAGTCTCTGGATCTCGCTGGCTATTCTCGCGGCGGCGGCGGTGAGCGTCCGCCTTGGGATTCGCTCCATGGTCTTCTACATCGCGCTGGGTGTTTCCATGTGGTATTTCTTCCTGGAATCCGGAGTGCACGCGACCCTCGCAGGTGTGCTTCTCGCAGCAATTGTGCCGGCCGGATCGGCGCGGAGCCGCGATGAATACTCTGCCGCTTTAGACGATCTCATGCACGACTATCGTCTTGCGATGTCCACCGGGGACGAAGAGCACGCAGAGATCGTCCTTGAAGAAATCGAGAGGCTCAGCCGAAATACGGAGGGGCCCTTGGAGAGCCTGGAGCACATGATTCACCCGTGGGTGAGCCTCGCTATTCTGCCGCTGTTCGCGCTGGCGAACGCGGGGATTATTGTCACGACCGAGACGCTGTCCGATGCCGCCGGGAGCAACATTACGATCGGAATCGCGGCGGGACTGCTTGCAGGCAAGGCAATAGGTATCTTTGGCATCACGTGGCTTGCCATTCGTCTTGGCATCGGTCAACTGCCCTCGACAATGACATTGATGCACGTGCTGGGGGTGGGCTTTTTGGCCGGCATCGGGTTCACGGTGGCGATCTTCATTTCCGGCATCGCATTCGATGATCCCGCCCTTGTCGATCAGGCAAAGATGGGCATATTCGCCGCGTCCGTTGCGGCAGCCGTCATCGGATACGGCATTTTGCGATTCACGAGTGGCGGGCATTCCACGGCTCACTCTTCGACAAGCTCAGAGTGAGCGACGGGCAAGACGTGTTATATACTTGACACATCTTGAGAAGGAAGGAGGTGATTTGGCGCATGTCTTTACCTAGACAGCCAGAGCTTAGTTCAACAGAAGAGGTGAGCAAAGGCTAACCCAGCGCCAGGCGCCATGACGTTGACCTTGGCGACTGGGAGAAGGGGGCTCGGCTTCGGCTGAGCCCCCTTTGTTTTGTCTCTGTGAACAGAGGAGGGGCGAGTGAACGAACGACAAGATGGGATCAACAAGGCGGTGATCGTGGCGGGAGGCCGCGGAACGCGCTTCTTGCCGGCGACTCTCGCCATCCCCAAGGAGATCCTGCCGATATTTGACCGTCCCATGCTGTTCTACGCGCTTGAAGAGGCGGCGAACTCAGGACTCACGGAGATCGTGTTGATAAGCGCGCCCGGCAAGGCGGTGATGGAGAACTACGTGACGCTGCGCGGGAAGGCGCTTGGAGACGCTCTGGGGAGCCACCCGAGCGCGCCGGCCGTTCAGAGCCTCATGGACTCATTGTCGGTCACCATCGTCCATCAGAACGAGCCGCTTGGTCTCGGCCACGCCATCCTGCAGGCAGCGGATGCCGTCGGTGAGGAGCCGTTCGCCGTCATCCTGCCCGACGATATTGTCGATGCGGAGACGCCGGTTCTCGCGCAGATGATGGCCGCATTCCGCGATCATCCGGGCATTCACGTGGGAGTTGAGCGTGTGCCGGGCGATGCCATCTCGGCGTACGGCGTTGTCGCCGTTGAACCGGCGGGCGGAGAGAACAAGCACGTGTATCACGTGACGGGACTGGTTGAAAAGCCGGAACCTGCCGACGCGCCCTCCGATCTTGGAATTGTTGGACGATACATTTTCCCCGGCGCAATCTTTGACGCGATACGACGGACGCCGCCCGGCGCGAAGAACGAAATCCAGATCACGGACGCGATGGAGATTCTGCGTCTTGAGGGCACGCCCGCGTTCGCGTTCACCTTTGACGGAGTGCGCTACGACGCGGGCAATCCCCTGGGTCATCTGCGCGCGGCAGCCTCCTTTGCGCTCGCGCGGCCCGACACCTCGGAACAGGCACGCGCGATCCTAGAGGAAACGCTTTCACAAGCTGAGTAGAGCCTGCGTAATTCATGCGAAATTGGACGTGGTTTTGAAATTGGTCTAAAATAACGGCGCTATGGCTGAGTCAACTGCCACTCGGC
>DAOUKW010000113.1:0-5540 GCA_034420915.1 Dehalococcoidia bacterium | reverse complement strand
GTACACCTTCTTTCGGCCCCGCGCCGGCATAAAACGCACCTTCTCCCGCAGATCGCGAATCTCGTCGATGCCACGATTCGACGCTCCGTCAATCTCTACGAGGTCGAGGAATGATGCGTCAGTGATCTGCTGACAGGGCTCGCACTCATTGCACGGCTCGCTCGTCCCGCCCGTCGTCTCGCAGTTGATTGCCTTGGCGAGAATCCGCGCCGTGCTCGTCTTGCCCGTCCCGCGCGGCCCCGTGAACAGGTAGGCGTGTCCAACCCGATCCCGGTCAAGCGCATTCAGGAGCGTCTGCGTGATGTGCTCCTGCCCAACGACCTGCTCCAGCGTCTGCGGACGCCACTTGCGATACAGGACCTGGTGCGGGCCTTGCGCGCCCTGTTCCGATGTCATGACGCCCGTCCCGTGGGCGCCGCCGTCCCTGCCTCGTGCGAATCCGCATGCGACAGCGCCATCGGCTCCGTTCCATGAACCGGCCTGCCGATGATGTCCATCAGGATGGCGTCTTCGCGCGTCCGCATCGTCGCCTCATCGTCACTGAGCACGTGATCATGACCGAGCAGGTGAAGAATCCCATGGACAAGCAGGTGGGCTGCTTCCTCCTCAACGCTCAGACCGTTGGCGTCCGCCTGCCGCTCAGTCTGCGGCGCGGACAGCACAATCTGGCCGATGTCGCCTCGTGCCGCGCCCTCATCCTTCGGCCAATCGTCTGTGATATCAAACTCCTCGGCAGGGAAGGATAGTACGTCTGTCGTGCCCTGCTGCCCAAGGAATTGGGCGTTCAATGCCGAAACGGTCTCGTCGCCGGCGATGAGCACCTCCACACGACCCCCGGGCGGCGCATCCTCTGCCGCGAGAGCACGCCGAATAACGTCACGCACCCAGCGCTGAGTGAGCGCCTTGCGATGCGGCTCTTCAGCAAGAATGCTTACGCGATACGGCGACGATGACATGAGACCCTGCTACCCCCACCAAGGCATGATACGCCCCCGCTCACCCTGAGCATAGTCAAAGGGCCAGTCCGTTCACCCTGAGCTTGTCGAAGGGTGAGCCTGTTGAAGGGCTAGGATGGCCGCGGGAAAATAATCAGAATCACAATAACCGCCGCCATCCACGCGATGACCGCCAGCATCATGGGCTTGTCTTGCAGCAACACGCGTTCAGGCTCCCCCGTTATGTGCCCCAGCCGTATCAACTGCAGGTACCGAAAGACGCCGTAGATCATGAACGGAATCGTGAGCATCATCTGCCCCGGCAGATTGGGCGCGGTGAATGTGTACAGCGCATATGCCATCAACGCGGACGGCGCGACAACGGCAATCATCTGGTTCAGCAGCGGCACGGAATAGTGGTCCAGCGTGTCGCGGTGATCGGACGCCCCGTCCTCCATTAACCCAACCTCGCCGTGCCTCTTGCCGATCGCAATGAGGAGCGCGCCCAACGTCGTGCAGACGTACAGCCATGGAGAGATCGGCACGTCGATGGCCACCGCTCCCGCCGTCACCCGGATCAGGTATGCCGCCGCAACCGCCATCACGTCGATGATCACCACGTTCTTCAGCAGCGCCGAGTAGCCGATGGTCAGGCTGACATACCCCACCGCGATCAGGCCCATCAGCGGGCTCATCGCGAACGCCCCGCCCAGGCACACCACCAGCAGCGCGGCGGACACGAAGCCCCCAACGGTGGGCGTTACATATCCGGCAGCGATGGGCCGTTCCCGTTTCGTCGGATGCGCCCTGTCCCGGTCCGCATCGATGATGTCGTTGATGATGTACGTCGCCCCGGACAGGCCGACGTAGATAGCCGCCCCCATGGCCGCCTGCAGAAGCAGCCGGAACGCCGTCTCCGGATCATCGAGGTCCCAATGGAGATTCAGGGAAAACGCGAACGCCAGGAAGAGCAGCCCGTTCTTTGTCCACTGCGTCGGGCGCAGGAGGCGCAGCACCGCCAGCGGCATCGAAGGCCGATGCGCCGCTCCCATGCTCCCACTTTCCCCCGCAGAGGTCGTTTGGCTCTCGGACATATTCCTCCCGTCCATACCGCATGCAAATGATACTGTAGGTGCGAAATGACCCGCCAAAAGCGACAATCACGCGGCAAGGCTGATTCAGTTGCGCCATCACGCGGACGAGTTCGGCTCGATGGCCTGCTCGTTGAGCGTGGGATCGCTTCCGGGCGCGACGCCGCCCGCGCGATGATTGCAGATGGCCTCGTCACGGTAAACGGCTCCGTCGTCCTCAGACCCGCCGCCCTCGCCGCCCACGACGCCGAGATTCTCCTTGCAGACGGTCCAACCTACGTCAGCCGCGGCGGCGTCAAGCTTGAAGGCACGCTAGACGCATTCGACCTGGATCCTGATGGCCTCGTCTGCCTCGATGTCGGAGCATCCACGGGCGGATTCACCGATTGCCTGTTGCAGCGCGGCGCGGAACGCGTCTACGCGGTCGACGTGGGCTACGGCCAGTTGGCATGGAGCCTGCGAAATGACTCGCGTGTGGTTGTGATGGAACGCCGCAACGCCCGCCATCCACTCGGAATCGAAGAACCAATCAGGCTTGCGGTGGCGGACGTGTCCTTTATCTCGCTGACCCTCGTCCTGCCCGCCATCATGGAAACTCTCGCCCCCGGCGGCATCATCCTGGCTCTGGTCAAACCGCAGTTTGAAGCCGGGCGGGAAGAGGTGGGCCGGGGCGGCGTTGTCAGATCACCTGCGGCGCGGGCAAACGCAATCGGCAGCGTCGCCCTATGGGCAATAGAAAACGGGCTGCGTGTCCTGGGAGTACGCGAGTCGCCGATTACCGGCCCAAAGGGCAACCGAGAGTATTTCGTGCTGCTTCAGAAGCCGTGACGCATTGACGTCCGCTCACCCTGAGCCTGTCGAAGGGTGAACCCCTCAGCTTCCTACCGGCGGGATTCCCACCCTGGCCAATCCCGATTGATGGCGATGAAATGGTGCCACTCCTCGGGGAGTTCGCTCTCTTCGAAGATGGCCGTCACCGGGCAAACAGGTTCACAGGCCGCGCAGTCAATGCACTCATCCGGCTCGATGTAGTACATGTTGTCGTCGTCCTCTGTGTGGATACAGTCCACGGGGCAAACATCGACGCATGAGGCGTCTTTCAAGTCGATGCAGGGCTCCGCGATGATGTAGGCCATGCCTGTCTAGCTCCTTCGAATGCAAATCTCAGATTGTTAGTATACCTGTAGCTGTGAAGTCATTATAGCCGTCGTCTAAGGGGATAGCGCAACGTCGCGTGATCTGCATCACACCTGTACGTCAAACAGGAAAGTGATCAACGCGCCGAGCGCATAGCCGAGAATGGCCGAAACGACGCCGATTGCCAGCATCTCCAGCCCGGAAACCAACGGGTTCCGCAGCGTGAAGCGGGTCTTGCCCGCGCCCATCAGGAACAGTCCGATGGCAGTGCCGACGATTGACGTCCATACGGCAATCGCGCCGGGCATCATGTTGAACGCCGCAATAACATACGGAATGATGGGCACCGCCGCGCCCACAAAGAAGGACATTCCCATCGCAAAGGCATCCTTCCATGGAACGGTATCGACACCCGCGGACAGCCCCAGCTCCTTCTCAATAACAGTATTCAGGAGCGCTCCCTCACTCTCTGCGAGAGTCTCCGCGACGAGTACCGCGGCATCTTCGGACAGACCCTCATTGCGCAGCAGGACGACAAGACGCGCAACGACTTCCGAACGGGATTCATGCAAATCACTTGATGCGCTGCCGATCTCGGCCAGCTTCACTTCACGTTCAGCCTGGGAGCCCAGGTAACTGCCCGTTGCCATTGAGACAACGCCGCCCAACCCCCCTGCGAGTCCGGCGACGACCGTCACAAAGCTGTCCTGGGTGGCGGCGTAGACGGAGGAGACGAGGACGGCGGTGCTGATCAGACCGTCCTGCATCCCGAAGATGACTTCCCGAATGCGGCCAAGCGCGGTGATTCTTTCGCGCGCTGAGGCGATCTCCTGTGTGGCGCGCGCCATCTCGTCGTCGACGAAATGCTGGGGTTCAGTCGGTCTCTCCTCTGCCGGGACGGTGCCGGTTCCCCAGCCTGCGCCTGCGAGCGCCTCGCGAAAGATGACGAGGTCCCGCTCGTCGCGCTCCATCGCCTGCCTGATGCGGCTTGCGGCTTCGGAGCGGCCCTCAGTCTCCGCCTCCGCCAACATGCGGGGATACAGCGTTTCCACGTCATACGTGTGGCTGTCCACAACGGACTGCAGATTCTCACGTGTGGACCGCAGCTCATCCACGGCGGAAATGATGTTGACGGGGAACGCATCCGGGCCGCGGGCGGCCTGCAGGAACGCCTCCGCCACCTCAGGATAGCCGTCCAGAACGGCCTTGGACGCATACGCGTTGTACAGCCTCTTGGCCCGCGCGTGGCTGATGAACGCATTCCAGAGATTCTGGTTCGTGCGGGAGAGCCGTTGATCAGGCGACAGTCCCTGCTCGTGTCCGTTGGTTGTCATGGTCTGGTTACGACAGCCCTTGCGGCTGCTGCGTTACGATGCCGAACCTTCGTGGCCGTTCCATCCGTGGGACGATCCCCTGCGCGGCTCCGGGAAGAACTTCCTCCAGCTCTCATTCGCCCCCAGGAATCGATAGAAGTTGTGATATGGATTGGGGCGCGGGGCCACGGGTTCGGTCAGGAGATGCATACCCGCCTCGCGCGGCGTCCGTCCCGCCTTGCGATGGTTGCAGCGCACGCACGCGGCCACCACGTTGTCCCACGTGTTCTGTCCGCCCCGATGCCGCGGCAGAACATGATCAAGCGTCAACTCCCGTGACGGCTTGCCGCAGTACTGGCACATGTTGCCGTCCCGCAGAAACACGTCCCGTCTCGTCAGACGCAGCGGCTGAATGGGACGCCGCACGTAGCTGGACAGACGGATCACGGACGGCACCTCCAGTCGGTCCTTTTCGGCCTGCAGGTGGCCGCGCCCGTTCTCAATCATTTCCGCCTTGCCCCGAATCAACAGGAGCAGCGCGCGGCGAACGCGCGTGACGTTCAGCGGCTCAAAATTGCCGTTGAGCACGAGAACCGCGGAGTTGAGGATATGCACCACTCCCTGCCGGGCGGTGTCCTCGACCGTTCGCTTGTCCATATTCCGCATTGTAGCCCTACCCGTCCTGCATCCATTATCCATGCCGCAAAGGACTATGACAGGTCAATCTCCCCGGAAATTGAGCGAAGAATGGGGACCAGGAACGCAAAGTATGGCCGCAGCAGGGACGTATCCAACGCCTCCTGCACCGTTTCTCCACTGAATGACTCCAGTGACCAGAACACCGCGGCGACGATGACACAGCCCACCAGCGCCCCAAGGACAATGCCCCCCGCCTTGTCCACCCAGCCCATCATCAATACGTTGAGCACGCCCTTGGCGAATACCGCCGCGGCCCAACCTGCCGCAATCACGATGATCAGAATAAGCAGGTAGCCGATCAGCGCGGCCAGATTGTCATCCGGGATGAATACGCCCACAATATCTGCGGCCTGCCGCCAGAAGAG
>DAOUKW010000112.1:0-18311 GCA_034420915.1 Dehalococcoidia bacterium | reverse complement strand
GTTGAACCAATCCACCTCTCGTATTCGGCCGCCGTCAGCTCCTGTACGCCGCACTCCGCGAGGATGACGTTCACCGACTTCAAATACAGCGGCTCGCTGTCGATGAGCACGCCGTCAAAGTCAAAGATGATGCCGCGGGCCCGGAAGGCGCTCATGGTGCTTTGCCTCCCGCCAGCAGCGCGTCGATATCGATGTCTCGCAGTGAATCAACAATGATGTGCGCGTAGGACTGATCAACGTCTCGCATCCAGTGTGTGCGGATGGCGATGGTGTACAGCCCCGCATCGCGCGCCGCCCTGATTCCGCTTGGCGAGTCCTCGATGGCGAGTGTCTCCGCCGGATCGACTCCCAGCGCCTGCGTTGCTTTCAGATAGATCTCAGGGTCCGGCTTGTGCGCCGAGACCGTATCGCCCGTGAGAATCTCATCGAAGGCGTCTGCGATGCCCATGATCTCAAGCCGCTGCCCGGCCCACGCTGCCCGTGCCGAAGTCGCCAACGCGAACGGGACGCCGGTTTCACGAATGGCCGCGATTAGTTCCATCGCGCCGTCCGCCACCACCAACTCGGTGGGGAACAGGCCGCGCGCTATCACATCAACGCGGTGTGTGTACTCATCAAGCGGCGTTGTGAGTGTGGGACGCAACGCACTGATGCGCCGCCACCATGAATCGTTATCGAGGCCTGCCATCGTGCGGGCTTCATCGTAGGCCAGTGGCTCTTGCTCTTCCTCGGCAAGAAAGCGGTTGATAGCCGAAACGAGCACCGTCTCCGTGTCGCAGAGCACGCCGTCAAGGTCGGAGACGACGGCGCTGAGGCGCGGCGGCGCGCTCACATCACTGCCTTTCGTTGCCAAGGCCATCGCTCCCATGCCTAGGCCTTCTCCAGCGCGGCGACGCCGCCAACGAGGTCCAGCAGTTCCTTGGTGATGGTCTCCTGCCGCGCCTTGTTGTATTCAAGCGTCAGGGCGTCGATCATCTCGCCTGCCGCGTCCGTGGCGGCGCGCATGGCCACCATCCGCGCGGACTGCTCCGAGGCGGCGTTTTCAAGCGCGGCTTGGTAGATCTGCATTTCCACGTAGCGGGGGAGCAGACCGCCGAGCACCGTCGCGGCGTCCGGCTCGTATTCGTAGTCGCCGAGGGACGCGCTCGCGCCGTTCTCAGACGCGGCAGGCGGCTCCACGGGCAGCAGCTGCCGAATCGTCGGCTCCTGTACGGCGGTGTTCACGAAATTGGCATAGGCAAGATAGACGCGGTCAAGCCGTCCGGCCTCGTAGTCCTCCAAAACGATGCGCGCGATGGGAGATGTATCGATAGGCTCCGGGAAATCGCCGAGATTCAGGAACTCCGCGCGGATATCGCGGCCCCGCCGCGAGAAGAAGTCGTTGCCCTTCTTGCCGACGGATATCTGCGAGACGGGATGTTCCTGCTCCAGGCCGAAATTGTAGGCGGCGCGGTTCAGATTGGCGTTGAGTCCGCCGCATAGCCCGCGATCCGGCGTGATGAGGATTAGGCCGATGTTGTTCGGCTCCCTCACCTGCATCAGGGGGTGAACCTCGTCCCCGCTGCCGCTCTGCCGCGCAACGATGTCCGCGATGAGATCGAGCAGGCGCGTTGAATACGGACGTGACGCCAACACGCGCTGTTGGGCGCGGCGCATCTTCGCCGCCGCGATGAGCTCCATCGCGCTCGTGATCCGCTGCGTGCTGGTGACGCTGCGGATGCGTTGCCGAATCTGCCGTGTATTTGGCACGACGCCCTGTCCTCTCGGTTGTGCCCCGTTCTCGCCTAGTAGGTCCCGGTCTCCTTGAATTCGTTTATCGCGTTCCGCAGCGCGGTCTCTGTCTCCTCTGCGAGGTCGCCGGAGTCGCGGATCGTGGTCAGGATGTTCTCGTGCGACGCGTCCAGGAACGCGAGAAGGGCGCTCTCAAAGGCGCCCACGCGCTCCAGGGGCACGTCGTCCATCAGGCCCTGTGTCGCGGCAAAGAGGACTGCAACCTCCTTTTCGACGACCAACGGCTCGTACTGCCCCTGCTTGAGGAGCTCCGTCAGGATCTGGCCGCGCTCCAGCTGTCGCCGTGTCGCGGCATCAAGGTCGCCGCTGCCGAACTGCGCGAATGCCTGCAGGTTGCGGAACTGTGCTAGGTCAAGCCGCAAGCGGCCTGCCACACGACGAATGGCCCGTGTCTGCGCTGCGCCGCCCACGCGGGAAACGGACAAACCCGCGTTCACCGCCGGCCGGATGCCGGAGTTGAACAGGTCCGTTTCAAGATAGATCTGACCGTCCGTGATGGAGATGACGTTGGTGGGGATGTACGCGGATACGTCGCCCGCCTGCGTTTCAATGATCGGCAGCGCCGTCAGCGAGCCGCCGCCGTTCTCGTCGCTCATGCGAGCCGCGCGCTCAAGCAGGCGGCTGTGCAGATAGAAAACGTCACCGGGGTATGCCTCGCGGCCCGGTGGGCGGCGGAGCAAGAGTGACACCTCGCGGTACGCCCACGCGTGCTTGGAGAGGTCGTCATAGACGATGAGCGCATCCTTGCCCTCTTCCATGAACTGCTCGCCGATGGCGCAGCCCGCGTATGGCGCAAGATACTGCATGGCCGCGGAGTCCGACGCGTTGGCCGTCACGACAACGGTGTGCTCCATCGCGCCGTTCTGCTCAAGCGTGGCCACCAGCTGCGCCACCTTGGACGCCTTCTGGCCGATGGCGACGTAGATGCAGATGAGATCGCCGCCGCGCTGGTTGATGATCGTGTCGATTGCGATGGCCGTCTTGCCGGTTGAGCGGTCGCCGATGATCAGCTCGCGCTGGCCGCGCCCGACGGGAATCATGGAGTCCACCGCCTTGATGCCGGTCTGCACGGGCTTGTTCACGGACTGGCGGGTCACGACGTTCGGCGCGACCCTCTCCAGCGGCCTGGACTGCGTGGTCTGAATGGGGCCCTTGCCGTCCACGGCCACGCCGAGCGCGTCCACGACGCGTCCCAACATGCCGTCACCGACGGGCACCTCTGCGATGCGCCCCGTCGTGCGGACCTCCGAACCCTCCTGGATGCCGGCGTCCGAACCGAGGATGACCGTTCCGACGGTCTCTTCCTCAAGGTTCAACGCGATGCCGATTGCTCCTGTAGCGAACTCGATCAGCTCGCCGTAGCGCACTCCGGTGAGGCCGTGAACCGTCGCGATTCCGTCACCAACCTGGATGACCGAACCGACGTCGACGGTTTCAATCGAAACCCCAAAGTCCTCAATCTGACGCCGAATGATTGACGCAATATCCTGGCCGCGAACAGCCATCTTTCAGTCCCCTTGTCTCTACTTCTTTGTCGTTACACGTTCCGGTCTATCGTCCGTCAGGCACGCTCAGGATGACGCCGCGCTCTCACGCAGCCAATCGCGAAGATTGCGGAGGCGGGAGCGCGTGCTGCCGTCCAGGACGCGGTCTCCCACACGCGCGACGAATCCGCCAATGATCTCCGGGTCCACGTCCACGGACAGCCGCAGTTCACGTCCAACCTGCCGATTCAGCAACTGGCGCACCTGGTCCTGCAGGTCGTCGTCCATTGGCTCCGCGGATGTCACGTTTGCGGCGACGATTCCGCGTTCCTCGTCCAGCATTTCCAGGTATCCGTCCAGGATTCCCTGGGCAAGGTGCGAACGATTGCGCCGTATGAGAATCATGGCAAGGTTGCGCGCGAGCGGCGCAACGCTGCCAAGGTGTTGATCAAGCAACTGCTGCTTGTTCTCCTCCGAGACGCGCGGCGATTCCATGAAGGTCTGCACGTCCGGCAGACCCAGGACGTCCGCTACCGTCTGGAGGTCGTCCCGCCACTGATCAAGCGTGTCCTGTTCTCGGGCGATGTCGAACACCGCCTGCGCGTATCGCCGGGCTGATCCACCTGAGGGCATCGGTCAGGAGCCTCCACCGCTGGTGACTTCTTCCGCCTCACGCAGCACCTCTTCAACGAGGCCGCGATGCGTGTCATGGTCGAGCGACTGGTTGATGATGCGTTCGGCGGCCATGATCGAGAGATTGATGATCTCCTGCCTGCCTTGTTCGATTATCTCCGCGGCCTCGCGCCGAAGCTCTTCCCGTGACCGTTCTGCAACGGCCTCCGCGTCCACACGAGCTTGCGCCAGCAGCTCCTCCGCCTGGCGTCGGCTTGTCTCCGTCGCCTGCTGGATGATCTGCTGGGCGCGATCCCTGGCCTCTGCCAGAGCCTGCTGGACCTCCTCGCCGCTGCGGGCGGATTCCTCGCGAGCGCGCTCCGCTTCCGAGAGCGCCTCCCGGATGCGTTCCGCGCGCTGGTCAAGCATCCGCGTCACGGGCTTGTAGAGGATCAGCGACATCAGGATCAGGAATATCCCGAAGTTGATGAACTGGCTGATCAGCCCGGGGATGTTGAATCCGATGGCTTCCATCGACTCATTCCCCCTTCCGACCGGCTGCAAAAGTCTGCGCCGACATCACAATGTCCTGTCTTGCTCTCACCGTTCTAGACGAACTGGAGCAGGATTGCGACGACCAGCGCGTAGATCGCGATTGCCTCAGCGAAGGCGACACCGACGATCATGTTGGTCTGGACCTGTCCGGCGGCGTCCGGATTGCGGCCAATGGCCTCCATCGCCTTGGATACGGCGATACCGATGCCGATGCCGGGGCCGATCGCGCCCAGTCCGATGGCGAGGCCTGCTCCCAGAAGCTTCAAGCCTTCCGTGGGGATAAACGGCATGCTGTCCTGCGCGAACGCCACCCCCGTCGTCAGGGCCATAAGGGACCCGACAATCATCAGAACCAGAAGAATCCGGCTCCACCCGCTGTGCGAACCAATCATGCTACCTCCCATTTCAACCTCCGTCATTCCCGCGAAAGCGGGAATCTCTGCTCGTTCAGTGAATACGTGCCTAGTGCGCGGTTGCTTCCTCGTGATGCTCCCCGCCGTGGTCCTCGCCGCCGTGGTGCGTGACGGCAAGGATGGCGAAGATCAGGGTCAGGATGGCAAAGATGAACGCCTGGATGATACCGAAGAACACTTCCATGAAGAACACGCCGACGACAAACGTCAACGGCACGAAGAATGACATCATCAGGATGAGAATCTCACCGGCAAAGACGTTGCCGAAGAGTCGGAAGGTGAAGCTGAGCAAGCGCACAAGCTCCGAGATCAAGTCCACGAAACCGACGAATACATCAATCAGGCCGAACGCGATGTTCCCCCGCAGAAGACGACCGAAGTTGAAGAACTTGCCCAGATAGGCGAAGAGGCCGAGACTCGTCACACCCCAGAACTCCACGAAGATGGCGCTCCAAACGGCAATCGCGAACGGGGTGTTCACATCTGTGTTGGCGGGACGCAGGAACGGGACGAGGTGGCCGGCGTTCAGATCGGGGTTATTCGCGTGGAACTCCTCCCACTGGTCGCCGTAGATCTCCCATCCCTGTACCGTGCCTCCGTCCAGCTCATATTCAAAGCCGCCTGTCGGAAGACCAAAAGGCAAACCGACCGGCACGTTGTTGTTTTCATCCAGGATGTAGAGCTTAAGGTCGGCAAGCTTCTTCTCAAGCTCCGCGCCTTCGTACATCTCCTCGTAGTGGTGGACCTCCTCCTCGGCGGAGATGACCTTGTAGAAGGTGCCGGTGCCGGGGATGAATCCGAGCAGGTTGGCCCCCGCGACGAACAGGAAGATAGTCGCCACGATGGGGAAAAAGCGCCGGCCGTTGGCCACGCCCGCTGCCCTCTGGCAGAGATTCAGAAGCCCCTCGACAACGGCCTCTGCCAGCGCCTGCATCCGGCCTGGGATGACCTCCATCTTGCGCGTGGCGAACCAGGCAAGGCCGAGAATGACGGCCATCGCAATCCACTGCTGAATGACGGTGGCTCGGAGGGGATACTCCCAGTCAAGGCCGGGAATGGGAATCTCAATTGAGGGATCGATCTGGAGGGGCGGGATTTCCAGATGCCCCTGCAGGAACAGAATCCCAAAGACTGTTAAAAGGAGCGCGGCGATGATGCTGAACAGCACCCGAGGCCGCGCAAGCAGACTCACTCGTCGTTATCCTTTCGCGTGGGTCGTGGTGACAGCAGCGGCGCAGCCATTCGATATGCGCCCCAAGCCGCCACAATCAACGCCAACCCCACCCCCAGTAGTATGAACAGCGGCGTCACCCCAAGGCGATCATCCAGCCACACACCGCCCAGCACCCCTAGAACGATGCAGACGGATACGTACCATCCGAGGCCAAGCAGCCGCACTGCAACTTGCATGGCTCTGCTGCCGGTTAACCGCGACATGACACCGCTTGCGAAAGTTATCACACACGCATAGGCGCGTCAATAAAATCAGTCCTTACGCTGCTCGCCCTCGAGATCCATGTTGATCTCCTCAACGGCGTCACTGAATGCGGACATCCTGCGAGCCTCGTCATCGGACACGCCCTTGTCGCCCTCAAGGTCCAGTTCCTCGACAAACTCCCTGAATGCCGAAAGCTTGCGAAGCTCCTCTTCGGTCACTTCCCGTTGCTCCGACCCGTCGGCGTCGCGCGCGAACACGTAGTCGCCGGTGTCCGCATTGACGAGCACGCCGGCCTCGTTCAGCACCTCGTCCGCCGCATAGATGGGAACTTCCGCCCGGACGGCAAGCGCAACGGCATCGCTCGGACGACTGTCAATCTCGATGTCCTTGTCGCCATGGCGCACAACGATTTGCGCGAAGAACGTGTCGTCCTTGAGGTCTGATATGAGGATATGGCGAATCTCTCCGCCGAGTTCAGGGATGACGGTGTTCAGCAGGTCATGTGTGAGAGGGCGCGGAACGCGAACGTTCTGCATCTTGATGGCAATGGATTCGGCCTCCGCGGGACCGATCCAGATGATCAGACGCCGTTCGGCCGTTTTCTCTTTGAGGATGACGACGCGCTGATAGCTGTTGAGGCTCACGCCGATCCTGTCGATTGTCATCTCGATCACCCGGCCACCTCCCCTCGCTCCCTGGTTCCCAATTGTACGCCCGTTGGCGAGGCGGGACAAACTGGAAAGGGACATGACCCTCACCCGGAGAGACTGTAGCGCGAACCGTTCTCTGTCTTGATCACATCGATGCGTGTATCGAACTGGTTTCGCACGTCGTCGATGTGCGTGATGACCAGGATCAGGCCGTTGTGAAAGACGGGATCGTTCCACACCGTTGAGATGGCCTCGATGAGCCGCTCGCGACCCTCCGCGTCCTGGCTTCCGAACCCCTCATCGATGAACAGGACGGGCACTTCTGAGCCCGCCCGCCGCGCCAACAGCTTTGACAGCGCGATCCGCAGCGCAAAATTGATCCGAAACGCCTCGCCGCCGCTGTACATCTCATAGGCGCGCGTTCCCTGCATGTCAGAGATGATGACCTCCAGCGTCTCGATGGTGTTGCCCGCCTGCGTCTGCCGTTGCGTTTCCAGCCGCAGCGTCATCGATCCGTTGGTCATTCGTCCCAGCAGATCATTGGCGTCGTCCTCCAGTTCCGGCAGCGCTGTTTCGATAAGCAGCGCCTGCACCCCGCGTGGACCGAACGCATACGCCAGATCATCATGAATAGAGGCGCGAGAGGCCGCCTCCCTCTCCTCCTCGTTCAAGCCCGCCTTTTCCTCGCGCTGCCGTTCAAGACGCTGGAGGTCCGCTTGAATGAGAGCCTGTTGCCGATCGGTTTCTCGAATCCGGCCCTCTAACTCATCAACCTCCGCCCCGAGCCCCGCGGCCTCCGTGACGGCGTCGTCCAGACCCGCGAGGCTCGTCTCAAGCTCTGCCGCGCGGGATTGTTCAGACTCACGTGTCGTTGTCGCCCGCTGCCAGCGTTCGCTCACGTCCGCAAGCGCTGCCCGGTCGGCGTCCACGCGGGCGGATACGGCGTCGAGGTCACGCCGGTCGTTCTCCCAGTGGCGCAAACTCGACTCCTGCTCCTGTGCGGCGGTGTGCGCGTCCGCGTCATAGTTGAGTTCGGCGATCTTCTGCCGGACAGCCCGCAGCTCATCGGACTCCTGCGGCATGGCGGCGAGCGCAGCCCGGGCCTCTCGAAGCGCCGTTTCTGCCTCTGGCAACTGACGCGCCGCCTCCTGCGCCAGTCCCACCCGGGTCACGAGCGAACCGGCTTGCGACTCCAACCGTGATGTTTCGTCCCGCAGCCCGGTCTCGTCCTTCTGAATCACTCCGTCAAGGTCATCGTGCTGCGAGCGCAAGGCTTTGCCGTCAACCTCGATTTGTTGAATCTCTGCGGCTAAATCCTTCTTACGCCCTTCAAAGTGTTCGCGAAGCTGCTCGATGCCATGTTCGCCCAGTTCCGTGCCGCAAACGGGGCAGGTGGCGAGCGTCCCCTCGGCCAGGAGAGTCAGCGGCTGATTGAGCTGTTCCTGCTCAGCCTTGCGAGCCGTCCGAAGCCCCCGCAATTCCGCGAGCCGCCCATTCATCTCAACCAGCTGCGCCCTCCGCGTAACGAGTTCTCGCTCACGTTCAGTGAGTTCGTTGCGGGTAACGTCAGCCTGCTCCAGGTCCCGCTGCAGCTGTGGCAGCTCGGTGACGCTCTTGACCAGTTCCTCGTACTGGTGCTTCTTGAGAGCGACGTCGTTCTCCAACTGCCCGCGCCGCGTGGTCGCCTCTTGCTCAAGCCGGCTGCGCTCCGCAATCAGTTCCCCGTGTTGGCTCGCGCGCGCGCCGAAATCGGAGAGCGCCGCTCTTGCGGCCTCCAGTGCGTTCCAACCCGCTTCGATCTCTTCGGTGCGTGCCAGCATCTGCTCTGAACTCGCGATGGTCTCCTGCAGCTGCTGACGGCGCTCAGCCAGTCTGCCTGCTTCATCGGACAACTCGGCGATGCGCTCTTTCACCTGCCGCAGCTGCTGTTGGCGATTCTGCATATCAGTAACGACAGCGCTGATCTCATCCCGGCGCTTCGTGGCAGATTCAAGCCGCGCGTTCAAATCTGACAGGCTCTCAGTGATGTCCAGAGCCTGTTTCTTAAGCCCCTCTTCCCCCTCAAGCTCGCGGTCTATGGCCTCGATGCGTCCCCGGGCGATCTCCTGCCGGTTGCGGTCGTCCCGCGCCATATCCCGCGCCGTCTGGGCGTAACCGTCATAGACGGACAGGTTGAGAATCTCGCCGAGAATCCGCTTGCGCTCCGCCGGCCGCTGCGACACGAACAGATCGGCCTTGCCCTGAACCAAAAAGGCGGAGTTGATGAACGTGTCATAGTCCAGGCGGATGGTATCCACAAGCTTGCGGGTGGTCTGTCTAACGGTCGTCTCATTCAAGGAACGCCAACGTTCGCCGTCGCGCATCTGAAAGTCGAGGGTTGTGTTTCCGCCGCTGGCCCGCCGACGGTAACGCCGCTCAACGCGGTAGTCCACGCCGTGCGACCGGAACTCGAGCTGCACGCCCATATCCGACATTTGCGCGGCCACAAGTTGGTCCGCCGACGCGCCCGCCCGGGAACGCCCCCACAGCGCCCACGTGATCGCGTCCAGCAGAGATGATTTCCCGGCGCCGTTGGGGCCGGAGAGACAGGCAATTCCCAGCCCCTCCAGGATCAGCGGCTCCTGCGCCCCCCGGTAGGGCATGAAGTTCTCAACAGTCAGCTTGAGCGGCAGCATGGAGTGTGTGGATCGGACTCTAGGCTATCTCAATGGCCCGACCGCGCTCCGTCACCACGATAATCGGTAAACTCGCCACCGCGTCCGTGAACGCCTCGGGGTGTGCCGTATGGACCGGAATGAGGTAGCGCGGGATGATGCGCCGAATCATCGCGGTTGTCTCGTCAAACGTTGCGTGGCCGGAAGAGTGGAAATAGTTGGGATCGTCCGCGTCTCGCCCGGCGATGTCGAGCCCCATGTCACGGACTCGAGTGAGCGCCGTGTCCTCGTTGGCTGTGGCCGCGCGTGAGCGAATGTAGACGCCCTTTGTCGGCTCCGCCGCATCTAACACACCCAACTCCGCGGGCGAACTTCGCACAATGTAATCGCCGCCGTTCTCACGCAGCTCCTCCGGCGAAACCAGAATCGCCTGGAATCGGTCTCGCAGCTCCGCTTCCCAACCGTTCGTAGAGTCATCGAGCTGTGGCGCGTCCAGGATGCGGAACGTGTCCACCGCGTCAAACGCGGGAAATTGCCGCCAGACGATGGACATGGACTCGTACATGTGGACATCTCTCGGCGTGAGGACAAGCTTGCGCCGCGTTGCTTCGGCGACGTGATTGAACGTCAGCAGCCGCTCCATGTCCATCGCGTCGAAATCCGCGACGATTAAACCGTCCTGCCCCGTGACGGCCTCCATCACGCGCTCGTATACGTCGTTCTCGGTTGTGGGTGAAACGCCGGGCTGCGTGTTGGCCCCGTCCACGATCAAGGCCAACGGGTTCAGGTCGATGAATCCCTGGACAAACTCCTCCATCAGGCCCGGCTGCTGGCCGTGAAATCGAATGCTCCCTGTGCAGCCGATCCATCCGTCTCGTGTCTCGATTGCGATGGCGGACGCGCCGAGGATGGAGTAATCAACGGGGTAATGCCGCAGAGCGCGTCCGTTCAGGGCGCTCGGCGCGACCTGTGGCAGCACGGATGCCGGACGCGAACTAATGCTGTTCACTCCAAGACGATCCATCTGTCCGAGCCACCAACGGCGAGCGTCGCCGAATGTGTCTATTGGCTCCCCCTGTGGATTGGCGGAATCGTTCTGTGTCAGCAGAAAAGTGTACGGACGCTGAACCGCTTGGCGTGATGCCACAGGGCCTTCGTACCCGCCCGGGACTGCAAAGACCGTTTCGTTCTCTCTCGCAGGTGGAGAAATATCCTGTGTCGCCTTGAGTATCGCGGAGGTCATGACGCTCGCGTAGATGGGGGTGTCCGGAGGCAAGTAGGGGATGCCCGCCGTGTGCCGTGGGTGCGCGTTGCTGATGAGCGCGCCATCCAGCCGCGGCAGCGAATCATTCCACGACGGCGCGCCGCAATCGAACAGAAACGCGCCCCGGTCGTCCTCAACGAGAACCTGCGACCTGGCGGGGTCGTTCATTCCGACCTGGACCGTTATCCGTACAGACACCCGGCTTCACCCCCTGTGACTGAGCGTCCGGATTGCCCGATTGCACGGGCGAGAAACACGCGGCCACCTAATGAGTCTAGCGGCGAAAAGACGCGCGTGCGGGATGATTCCGACCCATCAGGCCGCACCCTTGTTTGTCTATGCAGATTTGGAGAACGGCAGTGAGCCGCGTATACTTTGCCCATCGCGGTCTGCCACCGATCGGTAGGGAGGAATGACGTGGACAGTCTTTCGCGATTTTTTGCTTTTGCGCTCCTGGTGCTTTTAGTCGCCTTTGGCATCGCCTGTGGCGCAAGTGAAAGTGACGAAGATTCGGAAATAATGATGCTGGGCGCGGGCGACGGTTTTTCTAGCAGTTTCACCCCCCTACCGTCCCCAACCCCCATGCTGATGTCCGTTAGCCAATCAACGTCGGATGACTCCATGGAAGATGCCATGGAAGAATCTACCGCAGACGACGGCGGCTCGGATGCAGACCAACTCGAAACCGGCTACCCGCCCGTTGCCGCCCAGAACCGCCTCATCGTCCGCATCGTTGACCTGGCTCTTGAGGTTGATGACGTTGAACGCCGCATGTCTGACATCTCCGGCATTGCGGTGTCCCGGAACGGCTGGGTGGTCAGCGAGTCCCGTGCCAGCAGGCATAGCGGCGCAATCTCGATTCGTGTGCCCAGCGCCCAACTCGATGACGCCGTGCGAGCTATCTCCGCGCTCGGTCTGGAAGTCCTTTCGCTCTCGTCCACCAGCCAGGACGTCACCGAAGAGTACTTTGACGTCCAGTCACGGATTACCAATCTCAACGTCACGCGCGATTCCCTGCGCGAACTGCTGAGTCGAGAGGGCGAGCTTGAGGACATTCTCGCGGTTCAGCAGGAGATTACGCGTGTCAGTGAAGAGATCGAGATTCTTGAAGGCCGCAAGCGCTACCTTGAGCAGACGTCAGCCACGTCTCTGGTTAACGTCCGGCTTGAGCTTGTGCCGGGCACGATGAACGCCGATGCCGGCCCGGACCTGCAGGCCGTGGAGGGACGCCCCGTCGCGTTCCGCGCCACGTTCACTGAGCCGGACGGCATCGATTCCTACGAATACTGGTGGGAGTTCGGCGATGGCAACGTTTCAGACCGGCGGTTCCGCACCGCCGTCACGGAAACGCCCGGCGAGCGTGTGACTGAGATCGTCCAGCACTGGTATAGCTCTAGCGAGCAGTCCCCGTACTTCGTCACGTTCATGATTCGCGGCACGGGTGATGCCGGTGTCGTGGACGGCGAGGACTCCATCAAGGTCAACGTTGAGCGCGTGCCGACCATCATCGTCTCAACGGAGGACACGATTACCATCCGCGCGAATGACGAAGTCACGCTGACCGGCTCGTTCACGCGTCCGGAGAACGTGTCGAACCTCTCGTATGAATGGGACTTTGGCGACGGCCTGATTCCCTCCACCGGCGACATCGGCGAGGGCGTGCAGGAGATCAGCGCCGCGCATGAGTACACCATCGACCGATCTCAGCCCTATGAGGCCCGTTTCACGGTGGAGGGCGAGACGGACTTCGGTGCGCCGCTGACCTCGTCATCGACAGTTCTGGTTTATGTGGAGCCGAGTTCCGAGTGGGTCGTTGGAATCATCGACATCCCGGAGACGGCCCGCGCCGCCACACGCACCCTCGGCGTGATTGCCCAGGGGCTCGTCGTGCTCGGAATCTGGGTGGTCCTGTTGAGCCCGGTGTGGGGGTCGATTGCCGCCCTGATCTGGTTCCTGCGCCGTCGAACGTCAATCGGCATGCCGTCGCGCCCACGCAGAGGCCCTGACCCCGACCCGGACGCTCCCGAGGGCAATCCGAACACTGAGGCGGGCGGCGCGGCGGCGGAACACGATCTGGGTGATGCCCATCGCCCCTAGCGGAACGGCGCAATCGCCAGCGTGATGGCTATCGCCACCTGGATCACGGCAAACACCAGCCAGATAAAGGTGAAGCTGACGCCGATGAAGATAGCTGCCAACGCCCAGGAGAAGGCGGCGGATCCGCCCGCCACGTAACGCAGCGCCGGAGCGCGGCTGCGATTGGCGGCAACGTGGACGGCCTGCCCGATGAGAAAACCCGCCACCGCCCACATGATCAGGCTGAAAAAGCCGCTGAAAAGCGCCGATAGAACGGAGATGGCAATCGCAAGCAGAATGCCCGCCCCCAGTCCCGCGCCAACGGCCGTGAGCAGGCGCGAGTTGGCAACCTGGGCGACGGGGTTCCGCTCCCACGTCACGCATGACGGGCAGATGTGCCCGACGGCGGCTTGCACCATGCACTCCGGGCAGATTGGGTCGTTGCAGCGGGCGCAGCGCAGGCCGGTTTCCCTGTCGCGGTGCCGCAGGCAGTAGACGGGCTCAATCGGGACTGTCATTGGTCTCCGTGTTGGGTGTCAACGCGTTCACAAGCCAGTTTACCCACAGGGAACGGATTGAGGCGCGGGCGATGGGCGCGGCGTGCCAGCCGCGCGGGACGATCATGAGATCCTTGGGGCCGGTGAACTTCTGGTAGAGGATCTCGCTCGCCATCACTGGCACGGACGTGTCACCCTCGCAATGGAAGAAGAGCGCCGGGCGCTCCGGAACATCGAGAATCGCGACGCCCGCCTGCCCCGTCCCCCACGTCTGCAGCGTCTCACTCCATCGGACGCGCAGGCTGTATCCGCGGAGGATGCTCCACGCGCGGGAAACTGCTCGCATTGCCAGGCCGTCGACCCATGGCAGCGCGCCGTCCCGCGGATAGACGCGCAGATCGGACGGCTCCCCCGGTTTCGCGGGACTCCTGCTGCCCAGCGTCCGCCGGTAGAACCCCTCCGCCGCCCCCGGTTCCTCACGAGGAATAATCCCCGCCGTTGATGAGCACACAAGCGCCGCATAGCCGTCCCAGTTGGCGCAAGCAAGGATGGCGTCTCGCGCTCCGGAGCTATGGCCCACGACCCCGATGCGTGAACCATCCACCCCGTCCCGTTCCGCAATGAACTGAGCCGCCGCCCGTACATCCCCTGACGAATCACCCGTGTACTCTCCGCTGCTCTTGCCGTGTCCGCGCTGGTCAAACGTGAGAGCGACGACACCCTGCCGCGCGAGGTCCCGCGCCGCCCCTCTCATGGCCTTCTGCCCCGAGCCGAGTCCATGGACCAGGACGGCGGCGGGGTAAAGGCTGCCGTTCTCGGAATCGGACGGCAGGTGGATGCGTCCGGCGAGCGTTTCTTCACCGCTCTGAAAGCTGACATCCTCGGTTGCAATGCGCATAGAGTCATCGTACCTACGCCATGCCGACCCTTTGGCGATTGGGACTAGAATAAGGGCAAGGCAGGGCGGCGGTCACAAAGGGGAAAACGTATGGAACTCGGAATGATCGGCCTGGGACGGATGGGCGGCAACATGACCAGGCGACTCCTCCGGAAGGGACACCGCGTCGTCGTCTTTGATTTCAGCCAGGAGGCCGTCGGTGCCGCCGCCGATGCCGGCGCGGTCGCCTCCACCTCTCTTGAGGACATGGTCTCGCAGCTCTCCGCTCCACGCGCCGTCTGGATCATGGTGCCCGCCGGTGACCCGACGGAGCAGACGATCAACGCCATCGTAGAGCTGCTCAGCCCCGGCGACAGCATCATCGACGGCGGCAACTCCAACTACCACGAAACCCAACGCCGCGCCGCAGCCGTCGCAGAAAAGGGCGTGACGATGCTCGATTGCGGAACCAGCGGCGGCATCTGGGGCCTCACCGAGGGCTACAGCCTGATGGTAGGCGGCGATGCGGACGCATACGCCCGCCTTGAACCGGTCTTCCAGTCCCTGGCCCCGTCCGAGACGCAGGGTGTCGGTCATGTCGGCCCTGCAGGCTCCGGGCACTACGTCAAGATGATCCACAACGGCATCGAGTACGCCATGATGCAGGCGTTCGCGGAGGGCTTTGAGATTCTCAAGGCCAAGGAGGAGTTTGAACTTGACCTCCACGCCGTCGGCCAGATATGGCAGCACGGCAGCGTCGTCCGCTCCTGGCTGCTTGACCTCGCCGTATCGGCCCTTGATAAAGACCCCGGCCTCGATGAGATCATGGGCCACGTCTCCGATTCCGGTGAGGGACGATGGACAATTCAGGAAGCCATCGACCTCGACGTGCCCGCCCACGTCATCACAACCTCGCTCTTCACGCGTTTCCGCTCCCGCATGAGCAACACGTTTGCCGACCGCATGTTGGCGGCCCTGCGCAATGAGTTTGGTGGACACGCCGTCGTAAGGTCCGATTCCTGATGACCATGTACGCGCCGGCCTCCCCGGAGCATCCGGCCCACACCGACGATCCGATTACGACGATCGTCATTGCCGGCGCGACGGGAGACCTCGCCCAGCGCAAGCTCCTCCCCGCCCTCTACCATCTATGGATCAAGGGCAGGCTTGCTCCCAACGTCCCCATAGTCGGCTTTTCTCGCGCAATGATGTCCACCGATGAGTTCCGGGAGTTCATGTGGCGCGGCATCCAGGAGATTGGCGGGATCGAACCCAATCGTGACCAATGGGAAGCCTTCGCCCCGCGGTTGAGCTACTTCGGCGGCGATCTCGGCAGCACGGATGATGTCGGCGTGCTGGGTCGGCGTCTCGACGAAATTGAAGCCGGCGACCCACAGGCGAACCGCCTCTTCTACCTGTCCATCACTCCGGCCATCTTTGAACCTGCGGTGTCGAGCCTCAACGCCTGTGGGCTGGTGGAAGAGACTTCTGAGACCGGCTGGCGGCGGGTCGTCGTTGAAAAGCCGTTTGGCCGCGATCTGGCTACCGCAAATGCGCTGAATCAAACCATCCACCGCGTGTTTCGAGAAGAGCAGGTCTACCGCATCGATCACTACTTGGGCAAGGAGACCGTTCAGAATCTCTTGGTTCTGCGATTCGCCAACGCCATCTTTGAGCCCATCTGGAACCGCAACTACGTGGACAACGTGCAGATCACCGTCGCGGAGTCCGTGGACGTGGGAGAGAGGGCGGGGTACTACGACCAGTTCGGCGTCGTGCGAGACATGATCCAGAATCACCTCCTGCAGGTGCTTGCGCTGGTGACGATGGAGCCGCCGGTAACGCTTGAGGCGGATTCACTTCGGAATAAGAAGGTTGAGGCGCTGCGGGCAATCCGGCCATGGACGGCGACGGAAGCGGCGCGCAACGCCGTTCGCGCCCAGTACATCGGCTACCGTGACGCCCATGGCGTCGATCCCCATTCCGCCACGCCCACGTACGCGGCCATGCGTCTCTACTTGGACAACTGGCGATGGCAGGGCGTGCCGTTCTACCTGCGCTCCGGCAAGGCGATGGCGCGGAAGTCATCCGAGATTGCGATTGAGTTTCGCGCCCCGCCGCACCGCATCTTCCCCGCCAATCCCATGTGGGGGCCGCTGGCCAATATCCTGACGCTGCGCCTCCAACCGGATGAGGGCGTGCATCTGCGTTTCGCCGCCAAGCTGCCGGACGAGGGCATGGCCGTCCGGCCGGTGGACATGGACTTCCATTACGGCACGGAGTTTGGCACTGAGGAACTGCCGGAGGCGTATGAACGACTCTTGAGCGACGCGCTTGAGGGCGATGCCTCTCTCTTCATCCGCAGCGACCATATTGAAGAGGCGTGGAAGATCGTTGATCCGTTGCTGGAGGCATGGGAAGACTCCATCTCTCACCCCGTGCAATGGTATGAGCCCGGCTCGTGGGGGCCGGAGACTGCCGACGCGCTCCTGTCCCAGGATGGACGTGCATGGGCGTCCGTCGGTGAGCGGCATGGACGCATCAACGACTGAGATAGAGATCGCTATCCTGCCGGACGCGGAGGCGGCTACTCGCGCGGCGGCGGACATCATCGCGGAAGCATCAGAGGCGTCGCCTGACGGCTTTTCCATTGCCCTTGCAGGAGGACACACGCCCCGCGACCTCTATGAAACGCTTGCCGGTGAACCCTATCTCTCCCGCATTGCATGGGACACGTGGAGTATCTGGTGGGGCGATGAGCGCTGCGTGCCGCCGACCGATGAGACGAGCAACTACGCGCTGGCCGCTGAAGCCCTGCTCAGCAGGGTTCCGATTCCCGCCGAGCGTGTACATCGCATCCATGGTGAGGCCGGGTCACGGGCGGCCGCCCGTGCGTATGAGAATGAACTCCACGACCATTTCGGCTCAGGGATGCCGCAGTTCGATCTCATCCTGCTTGGCCTCGGGGAGGACGGGCATACCGCCTCCCTGTTCCAGGGAACGCAGGCGCTGCAAGAAACACGGCAGTCCGTCGTTCCCAGTGTCGCGCCCTGGCCTCCATATGACCGCGTGACTCTTTCCCTGCCCGCAATCAACGCTGCCCAGCGGGCTCTCTTCATGGTGGTTGGGCGGGAAAAAGCCCACATCTTGCGCACGGTAATTGCCGCAGATCAGGAAGATGCGCAGCAACCGCCGGCAGCGTTAATACGTCCTGTGAGCGGCGCGGTGCAGTTCGTGGTGGATGAGGCGGCGGCGCTGTTGTTGACGGGCGCGCCGGCTCACTAAATGAATACATCCGACCATAAGATTCCGCGTATAGTCCTAACATGACACTCAACTCCAATGGCTACAAGAACATCGGCGATTACGGTCTGATTGGAGATCGACACTCTGCGGCGCTCGTCGGCATTGACGGCTCAATCGATTGGTGCGCCTTCCCCCGTTTCGACTCGGCGAGTGTGTTCGCCGCCATCCTCGATAGCAAGAATGGCGGGCGCTTTGCCATCACCCCGTCGGAGCTTTACACGGGCGGACAGCACTACCTGAAAGATTCAAATGTATTGGAGACGCAGTTCGTCACACGCACCGGCTCCTGCACATTGACGGACTTCATGCCGTTCTTTCGCCGCCCGGACCTTTCATGGGTCGCGCACGGATGCATCATCCGCGTTCTGCGCTGCACATCCGGAACAATACCCATGCGCATCGCCTATGAGCCGCGGCCTGACTACGGGCGTTCGTCCGAGAAAATGTGGGAGCGCAGCCGCACTTTGGTCGTCAAGGACGGTGATTACGAACTGATCTTGGAGACGTCGCTGCCGCTTCAAATCAGTGAATCCGGCGACGGCGCATACGCCGAGGTTCTCCTGACGGAGGGGATGGAGGCCGTGTTCGTTGTGCGGCACGTGCTGGAGGGCAACGAGGAGGCCATTCCGTCCGCCCTCGCATTCGTCATGTGGGATGACTTGCTGAATCTGACAGATTCCTACTGGCGCAACCT
>DAOUKW010000111.1:0-6829 GCA_034420915.1 Dehalococcoidia bacterium | reverse complement strand
CCATGAGGTGACGGAGAACGCGGTCCTCCGCGCCTTTGACGAGCCTCGCGGCATCGATGTTGATCTTGTGAACGCCTACCAGGCCAGACGTGTCCTTGACCGTCTCGTCGGCTACCGCCTCAGCCCGGTTCTGTGGAGCAAGGTGCGCAAGGGGCTGTCCGCAGGGCGCGTGCAGTCCGCCGCCCTGCGACTGGTCGTTGAACGCGAGGCTGAAATCGACGCGTTTGTGCCGCAGGAGTATTGGGAAATCGAAGCCAACCTCCTGACACAAGCGACCCAAGCGGTGGCGCCCGAAGAATTCTCGGCGCGGTACCGGTCAGAGCTAGGTGCCGGCCGAGCTGCGACCATTCCGAACCAGGAGACGGCAGACAGGATTGTCGCTGACCTGCAGGCGAGCTCCTATGAAGTAGCCTCCGTCCGACGCCGCGAAACAACGCGCCGCCCCGGCCCGCCATTCATCACGTCCACTCTCCAGCAGGAGGCGTTCCGCAAGCTGCGGTTCACCGCCCGCCGAACCATGACCATCGCGCAGCAGCTCTATGAGGGCCTGCCCATCGGCAACGAGGGCCCCATCGGCCTCATCACCTACATGCGGACCGACTCAACCAATATGGCAAACGAGGCCGTGCAGGAGGCGAGAGCCGTTATCGGCAACCGCTATGGCAAGGACCACGTTCCCGCCTCTCCGAGATCCTTCTCGCGCCGCGTCAAGGGCGCGCAGGAAGCTCACGAGGCGATCCGCCCCACGTCGTTCATGCGCGACCCGGAGTCGTTGCGAAACTTCCTGAGCCGCGAGCAATTCAACCTCTATCAGCTCATCTGGCAGCGCGCGCTGGCGTCACAGATGGCGGACGCGAAGTTTGACCAGACGACGGTGGACATCACGGCTTCCGGCGCGCCGTCCGGCGTCAGCCATACCCTCCGTGTCAGCGGCTCAATCATGACGTTTGCAGGATTCCTCGCCGTCTACCGCGAGGGTCTCGATGAGCCGGACGCGGAATCCGACGAGGGACGAGTGCTCCCGGACCTGCAAGAGGGACAGACGCTAATCCTCAACCGACAGGATGCGGTTAATGCCTCCCCCCCCGTCGTCCCAACGCAGCGTTTCACGCAGCCCCCGCCCCGCTTTACGGAGGCCACGCTGATCAGGGCGTTGGAAGAACGCGGCATCGGCCGTCCCAGCACGTACGCCGCCATCCTCAGCACCATCCAGGATCGCGGCTACGTGGACAAGGCGGACAACCGCTTCCGGCCTCTCAAGCTTGGAACGGCGGTGTCCGGCCTCCTCGCGGAGTATTTCCCGCAGGTGTCCAGCCTGGACTTCACCTCTCAAATCGAGGAGGAGCTGGACGACGTTGCCCGCGGAGAGCGGGAATGGGTGCCGGTGCTGCGCGATTTCTACGGGCCGTTCAACGAACGCATCGACACGGCGCAGGAAAAGATCGAGCGCGTCCGAAACATCGACGAGGAAACCGATGAGGCGTGCCCGGAATGCGGCGCGAACATGGTGATCAAGCGCGGCCGTTACGGGCCGTTCCTATCCTGCTCCCGATTCCCTGACTGTCGCGGCATGAAGCGCATTCAGAAGGGCACGGGCGCCCATTGCCCGGACTGCGGCGGCGAACTCGTGCAGCGATCATCCCGCAAGTCCCGCCGCCCCTTCTACGGCTGTTCAAACTACCCCAACTGCAATTTCCTCACCAACCAGGAGCCGTTGCCACAACCTTGCCCGGACTGCGGCGGCCTCGTTGTTGCCTCCAGTCGAACCGATGCCGCGTGCAATGACAAGGAATGCGGCTGGCAAGGTTCCCGCGAGGAACTCACTTCCGAACAGCCGCAAGAGGAACCCCAACTCGTCGAGGTCTAGCGCCACCCCCGCTCTCGCCCTTCGACAGGCTCAGGGTGAGCGGGTGCGCCTGCATGGCGGCCTCCGTTCTCCATTTTTGAACCTGGTCTAAAATATATGCATGGCACACGCTCGCGCGCAGACCCTGGACGAACCTCAAGATGCCGTGACAATCCCCCAAGAGTGGACGGCGCGGCTCGACGACTTTGCCGCGTTCCTTGAATACGAACGCGGGGCGTCCCGCTACACCCTCCGCAACTACATGGGCGATGTCGGCCTCTTCCTGCAGTTCCTGGCCGGTGATGGGATCACAGAGCTACCGGACGCCAGGCGCGACCACGCCCAGCGGTGGGTCTATGACCTGACAATGGACGGCTCTGCCCGCTCCTCCATCGCACGCCGCCTCTCCGCCCTCCGCTCCTTCTGGCGTTTTCTGGCACGCGAGGGGGTCATCGAGAATCCGGAGACCATTACAAAGACGCCGTCTCCCAAGATTGGCCGCCGTCTGCCGGACCTCCTTTCGGAACGTGACGCCGAGCGGCTTGTCCACGCGCCGCTCAGGTTCGCAGAGAGTATCGGCGCATCAACGAAGGACAAGCAGGAGGCCCTGCAGCGCGCCCTCGCCCTACGAGACCATGCCGTTTTGGAACTCGCATATGGCGCGGGGCTGCGTGTGGCGGAAATCGCCTCGCTGGACATGGCGGGGCTAGATCTCCGCAACCGCGTTGCCCGCGTGTGGGGTAAACGCTCAAAGCAGCGCGAGACTCTCTTCGGAGAACCCTGCCGGCAGGCCCTTACCATGTATCTCAACGACGCTCGCCCGCTGCTTGCCGGCGGCATCAGGAAACGGGCCGCGGTCTTTCTCAACAGGCGTGGCGGACGCCTGACCACGCGCGGCATCGAACTTTCCCTCAAGAAGTGGGCGCGTGTGGAGGGCTTGCCGGAGGACGTCCATCCTCACACTCTCCGCCACTCATTCGCGACCCATATGCTGGACGGCGGCGCGGACCTGCGGTTGGTACAGGAGATGCTTGGACACGCCTCCGTCGCCACCACGGAAATCTACACGCACGTCTCACAGGCGCAGATGGCGCAAGCCTACGCCCGCGCCCACCCCGGCATGAACCGCGACGATGATAATGAATCTCAACGAAATAGCGTATCCGACTGATAAAATGGCAGCATGCGGTTATTGCTCATAAACGGCCCGAACCTGAATCGACTGGGCCATAGAGACCCTGCCGTCTACGGCACGACAACCCTCGCTGAGATCGAGGAGGCTTTCACTGCACGCGTGAAGGAGCGGGGCGCAGAGTGCGTCTGCTTCCAGTCGAACCATGAGGGGGCCATTGTCGATTTTCTCCAGTCGGAGATTCCCAACGGCATCGACGGCATTGTCATCAACCCCGGCGCGCTCACACACTACGGCCTCAGCCTCCGGGACGCCCTGCAGGACGTTGGCGCGCCCACCGTGGAAGTCCACCTGTCAAACATCCACGCCCGTGAGGAGTTTCGACGACGCAGCGTCATCGCACCCATAGCCCGCGGACAGATGACGGGTTTCGGCTGGCGCGCCTACCTCTGGGCGTTGGACTATCTCATCGACGAAATTGGTAAGGACTAAGAGCACCAATGAGCGTCACAAATCGGCTCGGGAAACTGCGGGAGGCGATGGAGCCGGCCGGCGTGGACGCCGTATGGGTCTCGCAGCCGGAGAACCGCCGTTACATGAGCGGATTCAGCGGCTCCGCCGGCTCACTTTTCATCACACCGGAGAGCGCCTTGCTCGCCACCGACTCCCGCTACACGGAGCAGGCGGGCAACCAGTCACCCGAGTACCAGATTGTCCACATGGCGGGGCCGGGCAGCGAGTGGTTCAAGGAGATGCTGGCGTCCATGGGCGACGCGAAGCGCGTCGGCTTTGAGGAGTCGCACGTCACCGTCGCCACGCACAAGAGGCTCGCCGAGCTCTGCGGCGAGGCCGGCAAGGAACTCGTCCCCATCAATGACACGATAGAGACCATCCGCGCCATCAAGGACGACGCCGAGCGCGACGCCCTCCTCTCCGCCATCCGCATCACGGACGAGGCCTTTGTCGAAGTGCGCGACAGTCTTGAGCCGGGAGCATCTGAGCAGGACGTTGCGTGGCGCATTGAGATGGCCATGCGCAACCGTGGCGCTGAGAGCATCGCCTTTGAGCTGATCGTCGCATCCGGCCCGAACGGAGCGATGGCGCACCACCGGCCCTCCGACGAGCCCATCGCAGTCGGCGCTCCCATCGTCATCGACATCGGCGCGCGGGTGGACGGCTATCACGCCGATATGACGCGCACCATCTGCATCGGCGATTACGACGACCAGTTCCGCCGCATATATGACATCGTCCTAACCGCCCAGGAAACGGCCATTGCCACCATTGAAGAGGGCATGACGGGCGACCAGGCGGACGCCCTCGCGCGGAACATCATCGAGAAGGCCGGGCATGGCCCGGAGTTTGGACACTCGCTTGGTCACGGCGTCGGACTTGCCGTGCACGAATACCCGCGTCTTGGGCAGCGCGCGCCGGACATCCTGACGCAGGGGATGATCTTCACCGTGGAGCCCGGCATCTACATCACCGGTTGGGGCGGTGTCCGTATCGAGGACATTGTCGAGTTCCAGGATGGGCGCTGCCGAGCACTGAGCAAAGCGCCCAAGATAAACGTAGGGAACGGGAGTTAGCACGGAATGATTGAGACGGGCGACCTGCGCCGCGGCGTGACCATTGAGATCGGCGGCACACTCTACCAACTCCTCGATTTTCACCACCTGAAGATCGGACGCGGCTCCGCACAGGTCCGCATGAAGCTGCGCGACATCAAGGGCGGCCACACCATCGAGCGCACCGTCCAGGCCGGCGAGCGATTCACCCGTGCCACGCTGGAGACCCGCTCCGTCCAGTTCCTCTACAGCGAGGACGGCCTCTACCACTTCATGGACACGGAGTCGTTTGAGCAATTCCCCGTCGATCGGGATCAGATCGAGGACTCACTGCCCTATATGACCGAGAACATGAACCTCGACATGGTCTTCTACCAGGACGCGCCCATCGGCGTTGAATTGCCAACCACGGTCACGTTGAAAATCGTGGAAACGCCCCCCGCGTTCAAGGGCGACACCGCCAACGCCGGCACCAAGCCCGCCACGCTGGAGACCGGTCTCGTCATCACCGTCCCGATGTTCGTCGAGAACGGCATCGCCGTCGTTGTCGACACCCGCACCGGCGACTACGTGGAGCGCGCCTAACCTGTCTCCTTCCCCCGCACAGGAGAAGGCCAGGGTGAATAGTGAATGAGAGCAGACTTCCACATCCACACCCGGGTATCGCCCGACTCTCAACTAACACCCGAGGCCCTCATCCGCGCCTGCCAGCGCAAGGGCATCGACGTCATTGCCGTCACGGACCACCACACCATCCGCGGCGCGCTTGACGTCCGAGAGATCGCCCCGTTCCCCGTCATCGTCGGCGCGGAACTAAAGACTGCGGACGGAGAGATCATCGGCCTGTTCCTCGAAGAGGACATTCCGCGCGGCCTCTCCGCCAAGGAGTCCGTCAAACGCATCAAGGACCAGGGCGGCATCGTCCAGGTGCCTCACCCGTTCGACCGATTCCGCCGCAAGCACATCACCCTGCCCGCCTTGATGGACATACTCCCGGACGTGGACATCATCGAGGCGTTCAACGCCCGAACCACTCTCAAGCGGGACATCATGCGCGGCGTGGAGTTCATCCGCGAGCATGGCGAGAAGCACAATATCAGGCCCGTCGGCGTCACGGACGCCCACACCGCCCGTGAGATCGGCAATGCCTACACGGACATTCCCGTGTTTGAGGGACGAGAGGACTTTATGGATGCGCTCCGCCACGCATCCATCCACGGCAGGCGCACCACGCCTCTCATCCACTTCGCCACCCGCTGGACGGTGCTCAGCCGCAAGATTGGGTTAGCGCGCTCCTGAAGTGGTTGGCGTCATCCTCTAGGCCAGATCCCGCACCGCCGCAGCCAACTGATCCACCTCGTCTTCCGTATTGAAGAAGTGCAGCGAGGCGCGCACGCCCTCCGGATGTTCGATGTGTCGCACGACGATCTTGTTGTTCTCCCATAGGTGATCGTCGAGCGCCTCAGGCCCCCAGCCCTCAACAGCGAACGAAACAAGCCCGGACGCCAGCGGCCCATCCTCCGGCGACAGCACTTTGACGCGGGGGGATTCCCTCAGTTGGGCCTTGAGACGAGAGGCCAACTGGAGGTTTCGCGCCTCGATACTCCCGACGCCAATGGCCTCGATGAAGCGTGCGGCCTCAAGGAAAGCCGCCTGCAGCGGTATGCTGCCCGATCCTCCATAGAACTTATCGGTCGTGTCGGGGATCGGGACGAGGTTACCCGGCGTGACCGGCGATTCCATCCCGCGCCCGCCGGTGTGGGCCGGATGGACGCCCGGCAGCAACTCCTTGCGGATATACAACGCCCCCGTGCCCTCAAACCCGAGCATCCATTTCTGGCCGGGAATCGAGTAATAGTCATAGTCATCGGCGACCATATCCAGCTCGATGTGCCCACCCGTCTGCGCTCCGTCCAGGAGGATTTCCGCGCCGTTCTCATGCGCCATGCGCGCCAATTGCGGGGCGGGCATCCGCATTCCGGTTGAATACTGGATGTGGCTGATGAAGATCAGGCGAGTCTTAGGGCCCACAACCGCCCCGAATTTCTCCAGGATCGTCTCCTCGGAGTCGTGCGGGTCAAGATTCACGATCCGCACGTTGACCCCGTACCGCAGGCCGATCATCCACGCAGGCGCGAGCACGGACGGATGCTCCAAGCTGCACGTGACGATTTCATCGCCCGGTTGCCAATCCAGCCCGCTCATCACGATATTCAGCCCCTCGGTGGTATTGCGCGTCAGCACCCGTGCCTCGGGGTCGGCGTTCATCAGCCTGCCCACCGA
>DAOUKW010000110.1:0-22464 GCA_034420915.1 Dehalococcoidia bacterium | reverse complement strand
GGGCTTGTCCAGAGCCAACAGAGACAGGCCGCTTGCGTAGAACACTTTGCCGATAATATTCCGATTGCGTCGGGCGAAATCGAATGACTCAACGGCGGCATCAAACTGCCGCTGTCGCATAAGCGCCAGACCGCGCAGATACCAGATATTCGGGGCCTGCTTTTCGGTTGCGCCATCAAGCGCGTATTCATAGGCGACGAGGGCGCGAAGCCAATCACCAGTGCTTGCCCACGCGCGTCCCTCAAGGAGCCAGTCTGAGGTCTCCTTGTCGTCGGAGGCCTGTTCGAGGAGATGGTACAGGAGAATGCCGATCTGCTCGGCGGCGTCAGGCAGGCGAGAGGCGAGGATGTCAGCATCGACCCAGTCATCGCCGCGCGGCCAGTCCGGAGGCATGTCAAGGAGTTCGATGGCAGTGCCCCGGAGATCGAGGAGGGGCGGCAGGCTCACGCGCGGCGCCTCTCGTTGTCTACACCCTCCGATAAGACATCCCCGATGGATCTGCCCGGGGGCGCGGAATCACCATCAACGGGTCCCGTCTCCTGGGATGGAGGATCCGGGACGGCGAACGGGGAAACAATCGGGATGTCCTCGAATGCGGCGGAGCCGTCCGCGCGGAGGCGCCGCAGCTCAGCTTCCGCCTCCGCCAGGTAGGACGCAATGGCGTCCCGCTCAATGCGCGCAATATCCGGGCGGGCGCGAATGAATCCGCGGAGGACGGTATGGTAGCGCTCCGCGGCCGTCACCAACTCTGCCGCCAACTCCTGCCGTTCCTCTTCACTGTCCCCTGTGTCCGCAGAAAGACGCAGGCGGATGGCGTTGACCAATTCCCCCTGGCGGCGCACGGCGTCAACCTCGGCAGCAGCCTCCTCGTATTCAAGCTCCCTGCTTCGCAGATCCGCCTGGCTGCGGAGGGTGAGCGCCAGGATGACCAGGGCTGCGAACGCGACAATCGTGATGACCACCGGGATAAAGCCCGTAACGATGCCGCTGCCGATGTCGGAAAAGGGGATTGTGATCAGGCCGAACAGGTGCAGGATGCCAAAAATCGTCGAGATGAGCACCACGAGGATGCCGGCGACTAGCGTCTTCACGACGCAATCAGTTGTTCAAACCGTGACGCGACATCCGGGTCTGAGTACAACGCGCCAAAGTCCGTTTCCGTCTTGGCCTGTTCACGCAGGGTGGGCGAGGCGGTCACCGCCTGCCGCAGAGCTTCAAACGCCTCCATCGTCTGGCCCAGTCGGCTTTGCGCCCTGGCCTTGTGGAAGAGCGCGTCCGCAAAGCCGGGGCGCAGGACCACGGCGCGGTCAAATGAGGCAGCGGCATCCCGGAACTGCTCCAGCCGCGCAAGGGCGACACCCCGGCCATAGTGCGCTTCCGGGATGTCCAAACGCAGGCGCAGACAACGCTCGAATGCGTCTGCCGCCGCTTCAAACTGCCCCATGCGGGAGTAGGTAACCCCCCGGTTGTAGTGCGCGCGGGCAAAGGCGGGGCGAAGGTTGATGGCCCGCTCATAGGACTTCAGGGCCTCGTCATTGCGACCCGCGAGGGCAAGCGCGTTTCCGAGATCGTTGTGCAGATCGGGGTTGTCGGACAGGTATGTTCGGGCGTTCTCAAAGCCGAGGATGGCCTCATCAAGATGGCCGGAATCAGATAGGGCGCGAGCGCGGTCATAGATTGTGTCGCCGTCCTGTCCGTTGATGCGCAGCACGGAATCGAAATCCCGAATGGCATCCTCAAATCTGTCCATCTCGGCAAGGACATTGCCGCGGCCGGCCAGGACCGCCGGATTGCTCTCCCCGTTCTCGGACGCCAGCGCGTCATAGACCTGGAGCGCTTCGCGCAGCTCGCCGTCACGCTGCAACGCGACGGCGTACAGCAAGCGAATCTGGGGGTCTTCCGGCAGTTCCCGAAGCGCCTGCCTGTACGCGGCCGCCGCTCGCTCATCCTCGCCGATAGCGAGGTAGGCGTTGCCACGGAACACCCAGTCCTGCGCCGAGAAAGTTTCGAGAACGTCAGAACGCTCGAGCAACAGACGCACTTCCGCTCGCAGATGCGCCTGCAGCGCATTTGGCGAGGCGGCGTCCCGTGAAGAAGGCGCCCGGCTCCTCAGCGCCCGCTGGGCGCGCCATGCCTCTTCATGCGATTCATACATGCGGCGGAGGCGCGCAGCCTCATCGTTGTCCCCGCGACGCTCGGCAGAGGCAATCTGCCGCTCAAAGCTACGCCAGAAGTCCTGCTCAACCTCTCCATGCACTTCCTCGAGATCGACAGCTTCAGCAACAGCTGCGTCCGGCGGCGTTTCATTCGTACTGGGCTCAGATAGCCCGCGGAAGAGGTTGCTAAAGAATTTCATACGCCATTCCAGCACCGCGACGGCAATAAGCGACGCCCCAACAAGCACACCGATTACCGGCATTAAGTCCTGCATATAGGGGAAAGGGTACTCCCCATACGTCATAACGGCAACACGACAGAACATAACGGCGCGCGGGAGAAAGCGCATTCATGTGACACATGGATTTGCAGGATAAGCACGTTTGTTCTTATCTTTCGGTCATCGAATGCGGCCCAGAAAGCACACCCAGGAGGTGAAACGAATGGCACTCACATTGACGGAAGCAGCAAAGCTTTCCAACGACGTCCTGTTGCAGGGCGTGATAGAAACGGTGATCAAGGACAGCCCCGTTCTCCAATCGCTGCCCTTCATCGAGATCGTCGGGAACGGTCTCACGTACAACAGGGAAAAGGCCGCGCCGACGGTCAGTTTCTACGGCATTGGCGATCCATGGGCGGAGAGTACCCCGACGTTCACCCAGTTGACGGCGACGCTTTCCATCCTCGGCGGCGACGCGGACGTGGACAACTACCTCGCGACCACGCGGTCCAACATCCAGGACCTTGAGGCGGCCGTCGTCCAACTCAAGGCACGGGCTATCCAGCACAAGTTTGAGGACACGTTCATCAACGGAGACACGGACAGCGAATCGGACTCGTTTGACGGTATCGACGTGCTGGCCGCCGGGGGACAGGCGCTCTCAATGGGCGTGAACGGTGGAACGCTCACGCTGGACAAGCTTGATGAACTCATCGACGCGGTCTCGGGCGGCAAGCCCGATATGATCCTCATGAGCCGCCGCTCCCGCCGCAAGCTCAACTCGCTCGCCCGCGCCTCCGGCTCCGGCATCGTCGTGTCTGACCGTGACGAGTTCGGGCAGATGGTGCAGTACTACGACGGCATCCCGGTGGGCGTGAACGACTGGATCTCGGACGCGCAGACAGTGGGAAGCAGTACAGACTGCTCCACGGTTTTCGCCTACCAGGCAGGCGAGGGCGGCCTGGTGGGACTCACCTCGCCGGGCGGGCTGCAGGTGGAGCCCGTCGGCAACCTTGAGACGAAAGACGCGCGGAGGACGCGGGTTAAGTGGTACGTGAGCCTTGCCCTGTTCAACACGGCGAAGCTCGCCAAGCTCACCGGCGTCCGCAACTGATTTCTCGGTTAGCCGATCACTCAGAAATACACCCACTGAAGGACGGAACATGAGCACGCTGGGACAGGTGCGAGAGCGCGTGCGGCGCGATCTGCACGACGAGGACGCCAACAGCTACCGCTGGACGGATGATGTGCTGAATCGCCACATCGAGCGGGCACTTGCCAAGGTCTCCAAGGTCGCGCCGCAAGAGAAGACCGCCTCACGAGAGCTGACAGGCGGCAGCCGGGAGGTCTCGGTCGCGGACCTGACTGACCGTGTCGTCGTTGAGGCCGTCGAATATCCTGTTGGCAAGCACCCGCCGTCCCGCGTGCGGTTCAACCAATGGGGCGACACGCTCATGTTGAACCTGCCCGGCGAGCCAAAGGCCGGCGAGAGCGTCACCGTGTATTACGGGGCGCTTCATCGGCTGACGGACTCCGCGTCCACCCTGCCCGAGGCGCTGGAGGAGTTGGTGATCACCGGCGCGGCGGCGTACGCGGCGCTGGAGTGGGCGGCTTACGCGGTCAATCGCCTCAACGTCGGCGGGCAGGACGTGTGGCGGCAGTACCTGACATGGGCCGAGGAGCGGATGGCCGACTTTGAGCTGCAGCTGGCGCGAATCGGCCGCCGCTCCGGCTTTCGCTCACGCAAGCTCTTCCACCCGGATGACGGCGGCGAACTCTAGGCCGTCCGGACTCGGCAGGACTATCGACTCCCTGGTGACCAACGATGCACTCCTTATCTGAAACGCTGCTTGCGGCGCAGCGCGACCGCGCGGCCATTCCCTATGTACACGCCACGCTCGCTGAACGGTGGGGCGGCGTGGCGCAGCTCCGATGGGAACGCCTTGCCTCCGGGCAGGAGCCGGACGGGCCGCATGACGCCGCCATCACGTCCGGCGGCTCACTCATTCGCGTCCGTGCCCAAGCCGACCCGAACGGCCTCTTTGTCCAGCGAACCATCTCTCCGGGACCAGATGCGCAATTCGGAGCGTGGCAAAACCTCGGAGAGACGTCCGGCTCGGCAGGCGTTGCGGTCATCGAGATTGGTGACCAGATTCATGTGTTTGATGTTGCGGCCAATCAACGGACGATCCGCGAGCGAACGAGCCGGGACGACGGCGCAACCTTCAGCCCGCCGCGCGCGGTCGCAACGGTAGCGGCGAATGTCACCTCTCTTGCGACTGCGTCCGGCGCGGGCGGCGGAGCGTTGCTGCTCTATGCGGAGTCCACGGGAACCGTTCGCTCAATGACGAGAACGGCAGGATCATGGTCGTCGCCCGTTGCATGGACCAACTCACTGAGGTCTGTGAATGGCATCGCCTGCGCTCAAATCGACGGCGATTGGGCGGTCGCGGCGTGCGGGACACTCTCAAACGGCTCGTCAGGCGTATGGACGTGCACGCTTGGCGCGGGTTCGTCTCAGACGGCGGGAACATGGTCGATGCTGCATGAAGTAATCGCCTCGGCGGCGGGCGCGGACGTGACGTACCGAGACCCCGGTGTCTGCATGGCGGACGGGCCACACATCAGCTTTGTGGAAGCATATGGCGGAGCGGGCGGCTATTCACAGACCATGACAACTCATGGCGCGGCGGGCGCGCGCTTCCGCGACCATCGTTGGCGCGAACCCTCGCCGTTCGGCCAAGTTGGAGGGACAGGGACTGCGCTGACCGCCGATGCCTCCTTTGCGTGGCTGACAACACCGTCCGGCGTGTGGCGAGCGCGCATCAGCAAGCCGTCCATTGATATTTCCAAGTCTGTTATAGCCGCGGACGTGAGAGAGACGCCGCGAGGCGCTTCGTTGACACTCGTTCTGGCTGAGGGGCCGCGCCTCGATCCGTCAGTCACCGTCGGCTCCGGCCCATTGGGGCATGAACTCAGCATCGCATGGGGGTATGAGACTGCGGAGGGACAGGAAACGGGTCAACCCCAAGGCTACTGGGTGCGTGAAGTTCGGCGCGAGACGCGGCGGGGCAGCCTCGTAACGGTGTTGGAGGCGGAGAACCCGTGGTGGTTCCTGGCCAACATGCGGGCGCGGCGTCAGTTGACGTGGCCCGCCCACACGGCATCTGTGTGGAACATCCTCGGCCAACTGCTCACGATGGCGGGCCTGTCCACGTCGCTCGCGCTCTCAAGCCCCGCCATCGTGGCCACCTATCCCGCCGTCACAGTCTCTCCCAACGAGAGCCTTGCGGTTGCCGTCAACCGCCTGATGTCCCGCGTGCCGGATGTCCTGCGTTTCTCAGACGGCGTGCTTGAGGCGATTCATACGCGTGAAACCGACCCCGCCGTTTATTCCTATGGCGAGCCGGGCGGTCATGCGCTGCTGGACGCCGCGCGCTCATCCGCGCTTTCCCGCGTCAACCACGTGCAGGTCTATGGGCGTGGGGCGATCGCGCAGGCGGTCAATGAGCGGGAGATGGCATCCGTCGGCAGTCTGTTGGTGCAGGTCGTTGATCGCTCCCTGACAACGCCGGAGGTGGCGGCCACACGGGCGGAGGCCGAATTACGCTCACGCGGCATACTGCAGCCCTTTGCGCGCATCACGGTCCCCATGAACGCCGGACAGCAACTGCATGACGTGGTGTCCGTCACCGCGCGATCAGTGGGGTGGGCATCGGAGCGGCTGCGGGTGGCAGGCCTGAGGACACGCTACGACATCGGCGGGTCTCAGCCCGTGTATCAGCAGGACATCGATCTGAGCGGAGTGTAGGCATGGAACTGAGGCGCGGCACGGTGAGGGGTTTTGATTCGTCATCATTCACGGCGGACGTTCAGTTGGACGGAAGCGTGTCGACGTGGCTGACGGGAGTGCGCATCAGCCGCGCCATCCCCTCCTCGGAGATACTGGCCGGCCGCTCCTGCATCATCGCTTTTGCGTCGGACCCGTCCGACCCCACAGAGGCCGTCGTGATAGCTATCTATACCTAATTAGGGATACTCAGACACGGACGGATGATGGCGCTGCCGCCGATGGCGATGTGCGGCGAACCCTGCGTGATCTTCGCAGCATCCTCCAGCGATTCGGCGTTGATGATCAGGTAGCCGCCGATTCCAATCTCCTCAGGCGTATGGTCATTGATGCCGTCTTTATCCACCACCTTGCCGCCGGGCTCCAATGGTCTGCCGGAGTCCAGCGCGCCAGAGGTGACCAGACCCCCAAGCCACGCCTGCCACTCACCCATATACGCCTGTGTTTGTTCATCCCCGTCCTGCGGATCCAGGGCGCGACCAACGGTCAGCACAAGAAACTGCTGCATGACTTCCTCCAACTGTGTTAATACCGTTTACTGATGCGTGACGGTCAGGCGGCCCGCCGCGCCTGTATAGTATCCGCATGATTCTATTCAAGGAACCGAGCGTTCAACTGATCCTTCGGGGTGAGAAATCGCAGGCGCGCAAGTTGTGGGCGCGAGCGCGGGCGAAGGAGGGGGCGGAGCACCTGCTCTATCGCCGCCCGCCGATGACCGGCGAGAAGCCGTTTGCCCGGATTCTCGTGACGCGCGTGTGGAAGCAGCGCATCGGAGATATGACACCCGATGAGGTACTCGCAGAAGGCTGGCCGGACAAGGCCGCGTGGATCGGGCAGTTCAGCGAGGGCAAGAAGTTCGACCGCCCCGTCGACGAGGTAGAGGTCTACGCGCTGGAGTTCCAGGTCATCGAGCGGTTCGAGGAGCCGGTGACGGTCTAAAGCCCGAGACGTTCGCGGACGAGGCTGATTGTCTCCTCAAGAGTACCGCGCGCATTCTCCATCTCGGGCCTGTTCGATAGTTCTTCCAAAGCGCCGATCAGGCGCTCGTCGCGCCACTCAAGCAGCTGCCAGATCGCCGCAATGTGCGCCGGATGGGTGTAGAAGTGGTAGCCCTCATCGGCCAGTTCTTCCGGCAGACGCACGAGATCGAGCAGATGGCGGCGTATGTCCTCGGTATCCGGGGATGGCTGCCACACTTCACGATGGCCGCCTCCCAATGCGTCGGTGGCCACGTGAGTATAGACAGGCCCTATCGGGATGGGATCGCGGTTCGGCCGGTGGTACGGGTGGTTGGCGCAATAGGTGTAGAAGGGGTCTTCGATGGCGAGATCACGGATTTCGCAATGGCTCGGAATGTCCGGATTGAAGTTGGCGCTCCCCCGCTCACCCTGAAGGGAGCGGTTGAACCAACAGGTGCCACAACAATCGCTGCCGCCGTTTGGCATTGGCCGGGCCTTTCCGAAAGCTACTCCGGCGGATCAGCTCGCAAGGTGAGCACGGGGACGCCGGCGCGGCGTATGACGCGGCCCGAGACACTGCCCGCGATGAGATCGCTCACCCTGCCCGCGCCGTGACGCCCCATCGCGATCATGTCGCACCTGTTGGCCTCGGCCGCCTCCAGGATCACGTCCGGCGTGGGTCCCCACTCCACCATGGTGGTCACCGTGAAGCCGTACTCCTCAAGGTCTTCCCGTGCCGCGTCCACAATCTCGTCCGCCTCCGTACGAGTCTGCTGCTCAATGCCTTCGAGGTCTTCCTGCGACGGAAGGCGTGGGACGAACCCGAGCCGGATGGAGGATGGCCCGGGCATCCTGAGGTGAGCAACATGCAGCACGGTGATTTCGACGGTGGCCGACACGCCGCCGAACAGCTTGCCCAGCCACTCCACGGACGACACATCCTGCTCGGACCCGTCCACTGCCAGCAGTATGTGCGTCATCGATCACTTCCGCCTTCCGAAAGGCGAACCCCTACTGCGCAGCCCGCCGCCGCCTTACTCTGCTCATGATGAAGCCGGCGGCGATGCCGATAACGGGCGCCGCCGTCAGCAGAGCCAGGGAGCCGACGATGAGCCAGTGGGTGTAGTCATATCCAAAGATCATGATGCTTGCCTTTGTGCGTGGGGCTTTGCCGATTCCATGGTACTCCAGTTCGTGGTGGGTGGCGTGAGAATGGCGGAGTGTTTTCGAACGCATGTTGCAATCCCTGACGAGGCATGGTACCGTCTACCAGAACGCGCGTTCTTTGAGTCGAGTTCGTCAGGTTGCGTTGGACGCGCAGGCGGGAGGGAGTGTTATGACGTTGGCACACGTGCGCAGCTGCGCGGTTGTTGGTCTTGAAGGTTCGATTGTTGAGGTGGAGGTGGACATCGCGCCCGGCCTGCCCGCTTTCACGATCGTGGGGCTGCCGGACACGGCGGTGCAGGAGGCGCGGGAGCGCGTCCGCGCGGCAATCAGGAACTCCGGGTTTGAGTTTCCGCAGCGCCGAATCACGGTCTCCCTAGCCCCCGCGGACCTCAAGAAGAACGGAACGTCCTATGACCTGCCCATCGCGGCGGGCATCCTCATCGGATCGGGACAGGCCGGAGCGCAATTCTCATTGGAGGACGTCGCTTTCCTGGGTGAACTCTCCCTCGAGGGGCAGGTACGGCACACGCAGGGCGTGCTGCCGATGACGGCGCTGGCGCGCGAGGGCGGATTGACGCAGATCGTCGTTCCGGCTGTCGACGCGCCGGAGGCGGCCCTCGTAGACGGCATCGAGGTGCTGCCCGCGGGGAATCTGAGGGAACTCGTGGAGCACGTCAGCGGGGAGCAGTCGTTCCGTCCGTTCTACCAGACGGAGCCGCCGGCAGACCCGGGCACCGCGTCGACCATCGACGGGTTTGATATGTCACTCGTCCGCGGGCAGGAGAATGTGAAACGGGCGTTGGAGGTTGCTGCGGCGGGCGGCCACAACCTCGTGATGATGGGGCCGCCGGGCAGCGGGAAGACGCTGCTCGCGCGCTGCCTGCCGTCCGTTCTTCCCACGATGACGCGGGATGAATCACTGGACGTGACGAAGATCTACAGCGTGGCGGGCCTCCTGCCGCCGGAGCAGCCGCTCATCTCCGCCCGTCCGTTCCGCGCGCCGCACTACACGGTCTCCAACGCGGGGCTGGTGGGCGGCGGGCATTGGCCCCGACCGGGCGAGATCACGCTTTCCCACCGCGGCGTCCTGTTCCTCGACGAGATGCCGGAGTTCGGACACCACATTTTGGAGGTGCTGCGCCAGCCGTTGGAGGACAAGGCGGTCACGATCAGCCGCGCGCAGGGCTCGATTACATTCCCGGCCAATTTCATGCTTGTGGGCGCGATGAACCCCTGCCCATGCGGCTTCTACGGAGACGTGGTCAAGGCATGCTCCTGCTCGCCGTCGGCAATCGACCGCTACCAGCGCCGCATCAGCGGGCCGCTGTTGGACCGCATCGACATCTTTGTCGACGTGCCGCGCGTGGAGTACGAGAAGCTGACGGACGAACGGACAGGCGAGACATCGGCGGTCGTGAGGGGCCGCGTGGAGGAAGCGCGTTCACGGCAGCGGGCACGTTTCGGCAGTTCGCCCGGCGTGTTGACCAACGCGGACATGGGGCCGGTGGAAGTGCGGGAGTACTGCGGGCTGGATGATGCGTCGCACGGGCTTCTGCGGGCGGCGATGCAGCAGCTGCACCTGAGCGCGCGCGGATTCCACCGCATCCTCAAGCTGGCGCGAACGATTGCGGACCTGGCTGAGGAGCCGACAATCACATCTCGCCACCTGAGCGAGGCGCTGCAATACAGGCCTCGGGAGTTGGGCGCGGCGGCTTAGGCATCACCCCCATCCTGACCTTCCCCCATCAAGGGGGAAGGGATTACACCACGCGGATGGGGTGCGGCAGCGGCTGGTTGAAGAGGTAGCCCTTCTCGTTGAAGGGTACGTGATCAGGCTGCGTATTCCCGGCGGAGTCGGTTGCGCGCGTCATGATTGTGTGCTCGCCTGCCTCGGCATCCCACACCAACTCGAACTGCACCCATGAGTGATCGGGTTGCTGTGTGGTCAGTTCGGCGTTGCTCCACGTCCGACCGTTGTCGGCACTCCACTCAACACGCGAGATGGATCCGGCGGGAGAGTGCGCGTAGCCGTGAATGCGATGGGCGCCCACCGAAAGCTGCGCCGGCCACGGCAGCGCAAGCGCGCTCTTGATGGACTGGATTGTCACGGGCTTGCCGCGCGCTTCGGCTTCCGGCGGGTAGTCGTCACCGATGAGGACATATGAGGTCGTGTTGTTCCGCGTCCACAGCTTCTCGGAGGACACAACAATCCTGCCAAGCCACTTGATGTGGGAACTCCCCACCCAACCCGGCACGATGGCGCGCAGGGGAAAGCCGTGGTCTTTCGGCAGCGGCTCGCCGTTCAGCGAGTAGGCCAGCAGCGTATCGGAATCCATCGCCTTCTCGACGGGCAGCACATAGCGAAAGCCGTTTTCGGGGGCCTCGGTATCCAGGCCAACCAGCAGTACGCTCACCGCCGCATCGGTGATACCGGCAAGCGTCAACACATCCCGCAGCGACACGCCAACCCACTCTCCGTTCCCAATCGCCCCCGTCATCCACTGCGTGCCCGTGGACTCTCGCCCCTGCAGCAGGCCGAACATGGCGCGGTGATTGCCGGCGCACTCCAGATAGGAGACCAGTGTACGGCTCGGCAGGCGCTGCAACTCCTCGATGGACAGTTGCACCGGTTCGGCCACCGCATCGCCCTCCACGGCGAGCTGCCAGCCGGAAACATCAACGTCGATGCTGCTCTTCCCGTTGTTTCGCACGAAGAATTGCCGGGTCGGCGTGATCATGCCGTTCAGGTTTTCGAGTCGTGTCTCCAGGCCGGCGGACCCGCGTTGAATGAACGGGGTCGGATCCTTGAACCATGGGGAGGTTGTTGGATCGATGGTCGGCGTCGGGTCAGCCGCGTCTCCGCTGAACAGGTTGCCGGAGCAGGCGGCGATGACGGCCGCCGTGCCTCCCACGATCAGCAGTCGCAGGAACTCGCGCCGATCCATCCCCCTGGCGCTCGCGAATCGCCAAAGCGACTCATCATCGGGCCTGCTCGCCGCGTGTTGCGTATCGTTGCTTGTCATGGGGTCCCTCGTGAGGCGTCGGACTCACCCCAACATTGTGCCGTATGTGTTCAGGGTCGCGAACTTGACCGCGATAGCGGCCTGTAGCTACGATATCGTGTCAAAAGTCACAAAGGCTGAACAACTATATGACAAGCGCCAATGGAACAACATTGACCCTTGAGGGCGAGCGGCGCGAGGCGCTGGGCCGCCACGTGAAGGCGCTCCGGCGCGAGGGCATCACGCCCGCAAATCTCTATGGCCGCGGCGCGGACTCCATCAGCTTCCAGGCCGAGAGCCGCGCCTTAGACAAGCTGGTCACGGACGGCGGGCGCGGCTCGCTCGTTGAACTGACCATCGACGGCGAGAAGCACCAGACGCTGCTGCGGAACCTGCAGCGCCATCCCGTGACCCGGGCGATCCTGCACGCGGACTTCTACATCGTTGAGATGAACCGGCCCGTACAGACGACGGTTCCGGTCCACCTGGTTGGCGAGGCCCCCGCGGCGCGGCTGCCGGGAGCCGTGATTACGCACCTGACCCACGAGGTCACCATCGAGTGCCTGCCCGCCAACATTCCCGCCGCCGTGGAGCTGGACGTGACCGTTCTTGAAGAACTGGAGGTCTCGCTCCACGTTTCGGACATCACCGCGCCGGAGGGTGTGGAGATCCTGACGGACGGGGAAACGATCATCGTCCGGGCGACGCACTCCCGCGTGGCGGCGACCATCGAAGCCGAAGACGCCGAGGCTGCGGAGGAAGAGGCCGCAGAGGCTGCGGAGGAAGGCGCCGCGGAAGCTGCTGCTCCGGCGGAGGAATCCTCGGGCGACAAGTAGGGGCTGTTCCTCCTCCCACACTCCTCACTTTCCCAGCGAAAGCATTATGTCCCGTACGCGAAACGGTGCGGGAATCCAGTGCCGTCCGTAGAGCGGCGTTCCCGTCTTGGCAGCGGCATTGAGGTTTTGGATTCTTCGCTGCGCTCAGAATGACAAGTTGTGGTTGTTCAGCGTCACTGAGTTTGGTTGCGCTCCTAGTTCTGGATTCCCGCTTTCGCGGGAATGACGGAGTAGAGGCGGGAATGACGGGTGGGGGCAGGAATGACGGCCGGGAGGCGAGTTCATCCTTCGACTAGGCTCAGGGTGAACGGAGTGTGACCTCGGGGTTCTGGAATGTCAGGCGAAGCGTTAAGAGCATATCAAGAAAAGGCGTGGGGACGTGATTCCTGCCAGTTCGGGCGTGGCGTCGCCATTTTTGGATTTCTGGTAGAATAGATGCAGGTAGCGGCCGTATTCGCGAGTACCTTGGGGTCGTATCTGAATCGGCTCCGGGGGAGAGTGGAATCCGGCGCTCAGGAAGCGGGGAAAAGCAGGCGCCAAACACGGCAGTTCACGAGGCGCATATAAGTGGCGTACATATAGCGAATCCGGAGCCACCGTCGGCTCGTGTGATTGCCGCTCACTGAAGGGGTGAACCAGATGGCAGAACGGTCGGAACGGCGCGATGCAGCCGCGACTGACACGTCCGAGTACACGTCACGCAATATCGAGGTCCTTGAGGGGCTTGAGGCGGTGCGCCGCCGCCCCGGCATGTATATCGGCTCCACGGATGAGCGCGGCCTCCACCACCTGATCTATGAGATCGTCGACAACGCCGTCGACGAGGCGATGGCGGGCCACTGCAGCCGGATCGTCGTCACCATCCTGGCGGACGGCACGGCGCGCATCGACGACGACGGGCGCGGGGTGCCGATCGACAAGCATCCGCAGACGGGCCTGACGGGCCTTGAGACAGTGATGACAACGCTGCACGCGGGCGGCAAGTTCGGCGGAGGCGGATACAAGGTCTCCGGCGGCCTGCACGGCGTCGGCGCGTCGGTCGTGAACGCGCTCTCGGAAACCCTGCGGGCAGAGGTGCGGCGCGACGGGCAGATCCACATGCAGGAGTACTCGCGCGGCAAGGCGCTCGCGCCGGTTGAGGCCATCGGCCCGGCGGACGATACGGGTACCACGGTGTGGTTCACGCCGGACCCCACCATCTTCATGCAGGACACATCGTTTGAGTTCCCGACGCTGGCGGCGCGGTTCCGGGAGATGGCGTACCTGAACCCGGGGCTGGAGATCCGTTTTGTCGATGAGCGGACAGAAAACGAGACGACATTCTATTTCGAGGGCGGCATCCGCTCGCTGGTGCGGCACATGAACGCAACGCGCGCGCCGCTCCACCAGCAGCCCATCTATGTGGAGCGCGACGTGGACGGAACCCGCGTCGAGGTTGCGCTCCAGTACAACGACGGCTTCCAGGAGAACGTCTTCGGGTTCGCGAACTGCATCCACACGGTGGACGGCGGAACGCACCTGACCGGCTTCCGCGCGGCGCTGACGCGGGCGATGAATGACTACGGCCGCAAGTTCAAGCTGCTGAAGGACGGCGACAGCAACCTGCAGGGCGAGGACGTGCGCGAGGGCATCGCCGCCGTGATCAGCGTCAAGCTGGCGGAGCCGCAGTTCGAGGGACAGACGAAGGGTAAGCTGGGCAACGCCGAGGTCAAGAACCAGGTTGAGAGCACGCTGGCCGAAGGCCTGTCCTCGTATTTGGAGGAGCACCCGCAGGACGCGCGTCGCATCCTGGAGAAGTGCAGGAATACCGCCGTCGCGCGGGAGGCCGCGCGCAAGGCCAAGGAGAGCGTGCAGCGCAAGGGCCTGCTGGAATCCACCACACTGCCCGGCAAGCTGGCCGACTGCTCCGACAAGAACCCGGACAACTGCGAAATCTTCCTCGTTGAGGGCGACTCCGCCGGCGGCTCCGCCAAGGGCGGGCGTGATCGGCGCTTCCAGGCCATCCTGCCCCTGCGCGGCAAGATCCTGAACGTCCAGAAGGCTCGGCTCGACAAGGTCTACGGGCACGAGGAGATCAAGGCCATCGCATCGGCGCTCGGCGTCGGGTTCGGCGGGCTGAACGGCCACGCCAACGGCAACGGCGCATCGGACGCCGACGAGGCGGACATCGACGAGAACGAGGGGCTGGATCTCTCCAAGCTGCGGTACAAGAAGGTCATCATCATGACGGACGCGGACGTGGACGGCGCGCATATCCGCACGCTGCTGCTGACGCTGTTCTACCGGCATTTCCAGCCGCTGCTCCGCGCAGGGCATATCTACATCGCGCAGCCGCCGCTGTACCGCGTGCAGATCGGCCGCAATGACATCCACTGGCTCTATACGGACCGGGAGAAGGACGACACGCTGACCAACCAGGCGCTCAAGGACATGACGATCCGCGAGAGTTCCGAGCAGGACGCGGCCATCGTCTACACGGAGCCGCAGGTGCGCGACGTGCTGCCGTCCGTGCAGCGTCTCGGGCGGGCGATGTCCGACCTGCAGTCGACGGGCTACCCGTGGCCGCTCCTGACCGCCACTGCCCTGACCGTGCGGACGGGCGAGCGCGATCTTTCCACCGAAGAGACGCTGCAGGAGCTGATGCGGGCGCTGCAGGATTTGGGCAACGTGCGCATCCTGGAGTTCCAGTACGACGACACGCCCATCGCTCCCCCGCCCTCACCGACGGCGCCCACTGCGATGCCGGATGTTCGGCAGCCGTCGCTGCTCGATCTCGCCGAGGAGCCTGCCGAGGGGCAGGATGAAGCATCGACGGATGGTGATGCAGCGGATACCGCGTTCCCGGCCAAGAACGAGACGTACATCCTGATCCAGGACACTGAGAGCGGCCGCACGCTGCGGCTGGACCACGACTTCTTCAACGAGGACGCGGCGCAGCGGATGACGGAGCTGGCCACGGCGCTGAGCGACCACCTGCCCAAGGTTGGGACGGTGTACAAGCGGGAGCGCGCCGTGGGGCGGCTGAACTCGATGATCGACCTTGCGGAGATCGTTGAGGACGTGTCCACGCGGGGCGTCGGCATCCAGCGGTACAAGGGTCTGGGCGAGATGAACCCCACGCAGCTGTGGGAGACCACGCTAGACCCGGAGAACCGCACGCTGTTCCAGGTTCACATTGAGGACGCGCAGGAGGCGGCGGAGTTGTTCGAGATGCTCATGGGCGAGGAGGTTAGCCCGCGCGCCAAGTTCATCCGCACGCACGCGCAGGAGGTCCAGAACCTGGACGTCTAGCGAGGCTTAACATAAAGAGCCTCGCGCCTTAACATTCGGCCCATGGCCATCGTCGTCGGTTACACGGTTCTTGAATTGCGCCTGCCCGAGGCGTCGTCGCTCAAGGACAAGCGGCAGGTGGTCAAGAGCGTCATCGAACGCGTGAAGCGCCGCTACAACGTCTCCATCAGCGAGGTGGGCGAGCACGATTCCCCAAGGATGGCGCTGTTAGGAGTGTCATGCGTGGGGCAAGCAGAGGCGGGGTGCCGCCGGACGCTCGATAATGTCGCCGAGTACATCTACACCTCCCGCCCGGACGCGGAGGTTATGCCGTACGTAGTGGAGATAGTAGGGGTGGAGTGATGGGCACTTGTCAAAGTCACTTCACCATCGATAATGGTCGAATAGTTGCGCTCGGCAAGCGTTGAGTAGCGGTTGCGCGAGCGGCGGGTGGAGATGGCGAAGTGGTTAATCGAATTTGGGGCCGCTGGAGAGTTTGGCTAGCGATCGGCGGTATATTTGCGTTGATGCTGGCGTTTAACTTCGTTGAAGGGCGCATCGCAAGGGAAATTACTGGGACCCTGGTATTTGATTGCGATGAGAATTACGTGTTCATCGCTGCAAGCGATTCTTGTCTCGAAGAACTGCCCTTGAAAGGGTACATCGGGTTGGTCGATCTCACCGGAAGACCTCTTTATAATGACGAAACCCTCTACAGCCACTTAAGGAGATACCGCACAATAGCAGAGGGTGCAGTAACCGGAACCGATAGAACGTCTCCCGTACCATTTTCGATAGAGTTCTACTATAAAGACATCGATCGGGACGGCGACTACATTATTCTGGTGGATTTCTCATACTCCGAATGGGACGGGCCCTCGGTGCGGGTAGCAGACTATCTTAATTCCTTCAGCAATGACCCTCCACGTGTACTCACCAATGGGTACCCCAGCAAGGACATAGTCGTGCCCCTGACGGTTCGGGACAGATCTATCTACATTATCTCGTGAATCGCTATGGAGCGTATCGGCGAAACTGCCGTGTGAGCATTAGCAACCACTTCTCTGGATTCCTCGGCTGCGCTCGGAATGACATGGAGGGGTGGCGTTACATCGTTGGTTGGGTCAATGAGATTCAGATTCCCGCTTTCGCGGGAATGACGGGGTGGGACGGGCACTCGCGCGTCGGCGCGATACAATTTCACTAAGAGGCTAGTGGGGTGTGGGTATGCCGATTCAGCGATTTGCCGTGGGGCCGATGGGGAACAACACGTATGTCGTGTTCGATGAGGCGTCGAAAGAGGCGGCCATCGTGGATCCGGCCAAGGGGTCGGGCCCTGTGTTGGTGTGGATGCAGACACACGGGCTGCTCCCCAAGTACGTCCTCAACACACATGGCCACTCCGACCACACATTCGACAACGGGCTGGCGATGGACGGGTCCGACGCGGACCTGATGATCGGCGAGCCGGACGAGGCGATGCTGGAGGAGCTGGCAAAGGGTGACGGCTGGCTGGGCAAGCCGGAGATGCCCTCGCCGATGGCCGACGCGTACCTGGAGCACGAGCAGGAGCTGACGCTGGGCATGACGGCGATTCGCGTGCTGCATACGCCGGGGCATACACCCGGGAGTAGCTGCTTTGTGTACGAGGACGCCGTGATGACGGGGGATACGCTGTTCCAGATGTCCATCGGGCGGACGGACTTCCCCGGCGGATCGATGCCGGAGATCCTCACATCCATCAAGACGCGGCTGTTCGATCTGCCGGATGAGACGGTCGTGCTGCCGGGGCACAACGACATTTCGACAATCCTCAATGAGCGGCGTTACAACCCGTTCGTCGGGGAAGGCTCCAACATCGATTTTTCGCAATTCCAAAAGGGTTAGGCGTCGGTGGGACGGTTCGGCAATGAGCACGCCTGAACAGGGACGACCTGATGACGAATCGCCGCAGCTGCAAGCGTTGAAGGCGGCGCAGGAGCGGGTGAACGCGCTTCGGGCCGGGCTTGAAAGGCCTCCGCTCAAGAATGGGGACACCGGGGACGAGTACGCGCAGGAACTGGTTACGGCCATGAACCGGCTGATGTCACTGATCCGTCACGCCTCGCCGGAGGATGTGGCTGCGTTCGACGAGTGGCGGAACAGTCTCTAGGCGGACGGAACCGGCCGGCCAAGCCGCAGATTCGTGCGTGGTATACACTGGATGCACTGATCCGGCGGGCGTCGCGGCGAATGTGGTGTGGGCGCGGCGGCGTCACGGATCAACTCCGGCTCTACTGCCATGACAACGAATAAGAAAGACTATTACGACGTTCTTGGGCTGTCTCGCGACGCCTCGGCGGAGGACGTGAAGCGAGCGTTCCGTCGGCTCGCCTTTGAGCACCACCCGGACCGCAATCGCTCCGCGGACGCCGAGCAGAAGTTCAAGGAGATCAACGAGGCGTACGAGGTCCTGCGCGACGAGAACAAGCGCTCGGCCTATGACCGTTTCGGACACGCCGGGCTGAACGGGGCGGACGGTTTCGCGAACGGCGACGCGTTCTCCGGCTTCGGCGGCTTTGGCGACATCTTCGACGCGTTCTTCGGCGGGATGCGCGGGCGCCAGGGGCGCCGCGGCGGCCCGCAGCGCGGCGATGACCTCGCCATGCGTATGCAGCTGCCGTTTGAGGACGCGGTTATGGGCGTCGAGAAAGACATCAAGGTTGCCCGCAATGAAATGTGCCAGCCGTGCAAGGGCAACGGCGCAGAGCCCGGAACGCAGCCCGAAGCGTGCCCGACATGCAACGGTACGGGAGAGATACGTCGCAGCCAGCAGAGCATCTTCGGCCAATATGTGAACATCAGCGCCTGCACCAGATGCCACGGCGAGGGCAAGATCATCACGAACCCGTGCTCTGAGTGCCGTGGCGCCGGGCGAATCAGGCGTGAACTCTCCGTGCGCGTCACCGTGCCGCCGGGGGTGGACACCGGCAACAGGATTCGTCTCGGCGGCGAGGGTGAGGCCGGCGCGAACGGCGGGCCGCCCGGAGACCTGTATATCGAGTTGGACGTGACGCCGAGCGCCGTCTTTGAGCGAGAAGGGCGGCACCTGTTCCACCGCGTGCCCATCAACATCGCGCAGGCTGCGCTTGGGGCCGAGATCACCATCCCGACGCTGGAGGGTGATGAGCCGTTCCATGTTCCGGCCGGCGTCCAATCCGGGCAGTCGTTCAGGATCAGGGGGCGCGGCGTGGTCGATCCGAAGAACCGGCGCGCCCGCGGCGATCTGTTCGTCGTTGCGTCAGTCCACGTGCCCGATCAGCTCACGGATGAACAGCGACAACTGCTGGAGCAGCTAGCCGCAACGCTGCCGGACGCGCCCGAGAATGGGCATGACGGCGAGCGTGAGGGCAGCGGTTTCATGGACTGGATCAAGAACACGTTCCGCTAGCAGCCGGGGGTGGGGAAATGAACGGCGTACAGGTGTTGACCCGGGAGATGCGCGAGATACAGGCGAGCCTGCTCCGCGAACTGGAACCGCTGACGGAGGAGAACATCTACTACGCGCCGATTCCCGGCGCGACAACCATCGCGTTCATCGCGTGGCACATCACTCGCACGCTGGATGACGCAGTCCACGTCAGTATGCCGGTGGAGCCGAAGCCGACACTCTGGGCGGCGCAGGGCTACCACGAGAGGTTCGTCATGCCGGCCGGGGAGGGTACGGGCACGGGGTTCACCGCGGACCAGGTTGGGGACTTTCGCCCCGGCCTTGAGCTGTTGCGCGCCTACGCAACGGAGGTGGGGCCGACAATCCCTGCAGCGTTCGAGGGCATGACGGACGACGATCTGGATCGCGTGATGGACGAGGAGCGTCCGGATCGAACGCTGGCACGCCTGCTTCAGACGTTCATCATCGGGCACACCTACTACCACCTGGGAGAGATCCGCTACCTCAAGGGCCTCCAAGGAATGCCTTTCCCGCTATAGAGGGCCGGTGACGGCGAGGGGCTGTCGTCCGAGGGACGAGCCCTGTTCTACTCCGTTACCACTGCACGAACATGGGCATGACGACGTGGATGTATTCCGTGCCGTCGTCCGTGGAGGCGGGGCGGATGGTGCCCGGGCTGGAGGGGCCCGAGACCTCAAGCGTGGCCGTGGAGTTCAGGACGCCGAGAACGTCCTCCAGATAGCGGTGGTTGAAGGCGATGTGCGCCTCTTCACCGCCGATGTTGGCGTCAATCACGCCCTCATGATCGCCGATCTGGTCTGAGCGCGCCTCAAGCCGCATCGTCCCCGCCATCTCGTTCTCACCGGGGGTCATGTACAGGCGGACGATGCCGTTGCCCTCCTTGGCGAAGACGGCGGCGGTCTTTGTTGCGCGCAGGAAATCCGCGACTTCCACCGATGTCTGCGTGTTGGATGACTCCGGGATGAGTTGTCGATAGTTGGGGAAGTTGCCCTGGATGAGCTGCGAGCCGAGCACGATGTTGTTCAGATGGAATTGCACCTGCGTCTTGGCCTGGTTCACGGTGACGCGGACGGGCATTTCCTGCTCGGACAGCATTCGATTGAGCTCACGCAGGGAACGCGCCGGGATGATGAGATCGACGCTTTCGGTGACCTCTTGCGGCAGCTTGGTCGTTTGCACGGCAAGGCGGAAGCCGTCCGCCGCGGCCATGGTGATGCTGTCGCCCTCGATGGACGTGTGGATGCCGGTCAGTACCGGGCGGGAATCCTCCGTGGCGGCGGCGATGACGACACGGTCAATGCCCGCGCGCAGGACATCCGGCGGCACCTCTGCGCTGATACCGTCTTCGGCGACGGGCGTGGGCGGGAAATCGTCGGCATCCAGCCCGCTCATGTGCGTGTTGAAACGACCGGAGATGATGTGCAGTTGCCGTGTGGCCGCGTCAAGCTCAAGGTCAACGCGGTCACGCTGGAGTGAGGAGACGTAATCCGAGAAGAGGCGGGCCGGGATTGCGACTGAGCCCTGCGTTTCCACGCTCGCGCTGATCCAACAGGAGATGGACAGTTCCAGGTTGGTGGCGGTGAGTCGTAAGCGGGACTCATCCGCCTGGAGCATGACGTGGGTGGTGATGGGCATCGTCGTGCGAGTTGCCACCGCCGGCATGACCGTTGCGAGTCCGCGCTGGAGATTCTCCTGGAGAACCGAGAATTTCATTTGCTGTGTCTCCTGAACGGGGCCAACGGCCCCCCGTACCCCCTATGTTGTGCGAGTATGTCGCGTTGAGCGGACTTGGGTCAAGTCCGCAACGGTCTATCTAGTGCATAAGGGCGTGGAATCCTCGCATATTGTGGGGGGGCTTGCAGGGTCATCCACAACATATGGGGCATAGACAAGGCGAGGATGGCGCGATTGGGGCGCGGACACGGTATGATGCAACGGAAATATCAGCGGAACAACCGCATACAGGGGGATGGGAATGAAACTGGTGATGTACAACGATTTCCGACCCGGCCTGCTGGTTGATGGCAACGTCATCGGGCTGGGCGGGCTGGCGGACGACTACATGGGGCCTCACGTCGAGGACGTGATGATTAACCTCATCGAGGATTTCGCGTCCGTACGCGATGACCTTGAGGATATCGCGGATTCCGGCGGCGGGGTGCCCGTTTCGAGCGTGCAGCTGCGCGCGCCGCTACCGCGCCCGCGCAAGCTCATCTGCTGCTTCGGCAACTACAAGGAGGGGCAGGATCGGGAAGCCTTCCCGATTGACATGTTCCTGAAGTCGCCGGAGGCGATCATCGGCCCGGGCGACACTGTCGTGCTGCCGAACACGCCGTTCACCATCTGCCACCATGAGGCGGAGCTGGCGCTGGTTATCGGCAAGCGGAGCAAGCACGTCTCGCAGGCGGACGCGATGGATTCCATCTTCGGCTACACGGCGTTCATGGACGTCTCCCCGCGCGCCGGCATCGGCCGCGGGCCAACGATGATCCAGAAGTCCTACGACACGTGCGCGCCGATGGGCCCGTGCATCGTAACGGCGGATGAGATCGAGGACCCGCACGCGCTTGACATCAAGTATTGGGTGGACGATCAGCCGCGCCACGACTACAACACGAGCGACCTTGAGCACACGATTCCCGAGTTAATCGAGTGGGCGACGAAGGTGATGACGCTGCTGCCCGGCGACGTCATCGCCCTCGGCACCAACCACCAGGGCATCGGGCCGTTGCAGCACAGGGAGACCGGCACCATCGAAATCGAGAGCATCGGGTCTTTCAGCATCAACGTCCTGGATCCGGAGAACCGCTCCTGGCCGAAGGAGATCGACCAGGAGATGGCCGGGCGCGTACGCGAGGCGCGACCTGGCTAAGGAGTCAAGCAGGCGTGGCGCGCTCATGCTGCGAGCGGGCCACGCCGTTGACGATCGTCCACTGTGAGTTCTACAGAGGCGCTGGCCCAAACGACACGTATCCCGGAAGAGACCCTGCGGGAGCTTGCCGTGGCGGCGTTCGTTGCGTTGGGTGTGTCGGATGATGACGCCGTCAACGCTGCAAATACGCTCATCGAGGCGGACCTGCGCGGCATCGGCTCACACGGCATGGCGCGGCTGGACCGGTTCTATCTCACGCCACTGGAAGCCGGGTTGGTGAATGCCCGTCCGGACTGGATCGTGAAGGCCGAATCACCGTCAACGGCCACCATCGACGCGGACGGCGGGTTGGGGTTGAGCGTGGGTGTCCGTGCCATGAACCTCGCTATTGAGAAGGCGCAAGCGGTGGGCTCCGGATGGGTAACAGTGGCGAACAGCCGCCACTTTGGGGCGGCGGGCGTATATGCGACGCAGGCGCTTGCACATGACATGATCGGCATCAGCATGACGAACACGGGGCCGATCGTACTGCCGGCGGGCGGGGCGGAGCCGCGTTTGGGCTCGAATCCGATCGCCGTTGCAGCCCCGACGGCGGACGGGACGCCCTTTATCTTTGATGCCGCGACATCTGTGGTCTCAGCAGGCAAGTTCGACACATATCATCGGCAAGGCAAGCTCGC
>DAOUKW010000109.1:0-3307 GCA_034420915.1 Dehalococcoidia bacterium | reverse complement strand
GGCGGCGACCTGTGCAAGGCTCTCGTCGCGGGCGCGGACGCCGTCATGCTCGGATCGATCTTCGCGAGCGCGGAGGAAGCCCCCGGCAAGGGCTATCACTGGGGGATGGCGACCCCACATCCCGCCCTGCCGCGCGGCACCCGCGTGCGTGTGGGCGTCCGCGCGACGCTTGAGCGTCTGCTGTTCGGGCCCACGGACCGCACGGACGGCACGGAGAACCTCGTTGGGGCTATCCACACGGCGATGGGCATGTGCGGCGCGGAGACGATTCGCGACCTTCAGCAGGCAGAGATGATTGTCGCCCCCGCCATCAAGACCGAGGGCAAGCAACTCCAGCTATCAGGCCAGGTCTAAGTCGGAGTAACAAACACTCCGTCATTCCCGTGCTTGACACTGGAATCTTGATGGCGGGCGCTTACTCCACCGCCGAGACCGTGAAGCCGAGCTTGCCGGCAGGAATGTCGATCTCGAACGTGTCGCCCTTCTTCTTGCCGATCAAAGCGCTCCCTACCGGCGATTCATTGGAGATGCGGCCGCGCGCGGCGTCCGCCTCGGCACGGCCAACAATGGTCCAGCGCTCCTCTTGTCCGTCGGAATCGACTACAACGACGGTTGAGCCAACGCGAACCTGCCCATCGGACTGATCACTCTGATCCTCGATGATGACGGCGCGCCGCACGTTGTCCTCAAGTTGGCGGATGCGGCCCTCAAGAAAGGCCTGCTCGTTCTTCGCGGCGTCGTACTGGGCGCTGTCGGTAATGTCGCCAAGCTCCTTGGCGCGTTGGATCATTTCCGCAACCTCAGGCCTGCGGATGTTGCGGAGCTCCTCAAGCTCCTCTTTCATCCGCTCCAGTCCCTCGGCGCTGATATACACGCTGTTGTCCGTAGATGCGCTGTCCGTGGTCATATGAAACTCCAATCTGAGAGTGGGCTATGTGGGGCCGGTTTGGCCGAACAGGATGCCCCAAAGTCCAGACAGTGTACTAGTCTTCGAGCCGTCCTGCCAGAGAGTTGAGGACAATTCCGGTCGCAACCTTCGGGAAGAAGTAGGTCGACTTGGGCGGTAGGCGCTCACCGGCCTCCGCCGCTTCCGTCATATCCGTCATGCTGACTCCCTGCAGGAGAAAGCCGGCGTCACAACCGCCCGCGCGAACGGCTTCTATCGCCTCCGCGGCATCACGCGGATAGGACAGCCAACCGCGGGTCTCCGCCTCGTGTTGGTCTGCGCCCACTCCGTGCATGAGAAGCACGTCCAGGAAAACACATGGTCCAAGCCGTCCCCACGCCTCTGACTCTCCTGTCAGCAGCCCCTCAAAGATTCCGGGCTCCAGTGGGCGGAGCAGCTTGAGAACATCGCCCGGCGGCTCGATCTGAGCCATCATCGGCGCGTCGTCCGCCTCGATTGCCGAGGAGAACCTCTCGGCCGCCTCGGTATCGGAGAGTCCGCCAATCGTGATCTCTTCCGCTCGGAAATACGTCTCCACCTGCCGCATCAGCCGCGCGCGGGCATCATCCGGCAGACCTCGAATCAGACGATGATAGGGAAGGCTGACCAGGCCCGGGTCTTCGATGGACGTGAGCGCGGCCATGATATATCCGGGTGCGTGTTCGCCGTCGTTCGCCTCGTCGGGCTGCTGACCCAGGTACGTTAGCGCCGTCTCATAGCGGTGATGGCCGTCCGCGACGAACAGGGGACTGGAGACTCCCAGCCGGATCGCCCCAACCTCCCCCGGATCAGACACGTGCCAGACGTCGTAATCGTCCCCCGCAAGGTCCGTGAACGACGAGTCCGGCGGGCGCGACGATATAGCCCGGAGCAGCGTCCGAATCGCGCCGTCATCGTCCTCATACAGCGCCATGATTGGGCTGATGTTTGCATGGAGCGCATTCATCAACATGAGGCGATCGCGCTTGGCGGCCTCATGCGTGTGTTCATGCGGCAGCACGGCGCCCTGCTCCCACTGTGCCAACCGGACTGCGCCCAGGATCTCGAAGCGACCGGTTCTTACACCGCCGAGCGTGAACGTATGGCGCACGAGGTAGTAATTCGCAGTCTCATCGCGTTGCAGGAAACCGTTTGCCGTCCACTCGTTCCACGTCCTGCTCGCTGAACCGTACGGATCAGCCGCATCGACGGCGGACGGCAGCTCAAGCCGGATCACATTGTGAGGGCTGAACTCAAGCAGGCGTTCCACATCGGACGGCGCTATGACGTCATATGGCGGCGCGGCAAGAGTGCCCAGGCCTCCTGCGCGGGTCGGATCGTAGCGCCAGCCGCGAAAGGGACGAAAGAGGGCCTCAGCCAATCTACGTCGCCTCCAGGATGCCGCCGGAGACCTCACCCTGCCCCTTTGCCCGCCGCACAGCCGACACCAGTTCCGGCAGGGCTTCTCCGGTTGGGGCGCGGACGACGATATCGCACACCTCAGTGAGAGCCGTTTCATTGGGATTGATCTCAATCAGCGTCGCGCCGTTCAACCGCCGCGCCACTTCCGGCAGGGCGGCGGCCGGGTAGACGATTGCGGATGTGCCCAGGATCAGGACGCAGTCGCTGAGGGCGGCCTCTTCCTGGCAGCGCCGGAGAACGTCCGGCGGAATCGGTTCTCCAAACATGACCGTGTCCGTCTTGAGAAGACCTTCGCAGCTCGGACACCGGGGCGGCAATGTGTCGAGAGGAATCTCATCCCGTGTAAAGCGGTTCACGCACTCGATGCAACGAATCAGCGTATGGTTGCCGTGAATCTCGGAGAGACTCTCATTGCCGGCAGCGCGATGGAGGTTGTCAACGTTCTGCGTGACAAGATGCCGCAGCGCGCCCATGCGTTCGAGGTCGACCAGCGCGTGATGGCCGGGATTCGGCTCCGCTTTCTCCAACGCCTCACGCATTTCCGGCATCTGGTTATCGGTCAGCCGTTCCTCCCACCACTGCTGAGGATCTCTGAGAAACCTCTGATACCCGAGATTGTCCGGCTCGCCGTACTTGGTCCAGAGGCCGCCGGGGCCGCGAAACGTTGGTATGCCACTCTCGGCGGACATGCCCGCGCCGGCAAGCGCGGTAACGTACGTCGCCTCCACCATGGTCTGCGCGGCGTCTTCCAAAGCGGCTCGCACCGAATCAGAAAGGGTCATGTGATTACACCGTTCTCTTGGGGCCTGTCCAGTGATTATAGGGGGTGCTAGGCAGGCGCTGCCGCTTGGTTAATCCGCCGTTCCAGTCGCTCCGAATCCTCGGTGGACAGGTTAAAATACTTGGCCTGCGGATGATGGAAAACGAGCGCGCTGACTGAGCCCTCCGGCTCCATCATCA
>DAOUKW010000108.1:0-4013 GCA_034420915.1 Dehalococcoidia bacterium | reverse complement strand
AGCCACGGGGATCACCGCATCGTAATGACTCTGGCTATTGCAGCCATGGCGGCCCGGGGCGAAACGGTTATCCACGGGGCGGACGCGGTTCACGTTTCATATCCGGCGTTCTTCGAGCAGCTGGGTGCCGATGTAACGTGATCTCGGGGCCTCCCCACGACGAGGGAATGGGGGAGGCTGTGCTAGGTCCTGAGGTACTTCATATCGGCTTTGGCAATCACGTCATCATGAACCGTGTCATCGCGATAGTCTCACCGGGCTCCGCGCCCACTCGCCGCCTCATCCAGGAATCTCGCAGCCGCAACGCCGTCATCGACATGACCAACGGACGGCGCACCAAGGCCGTGCTCATCACGGACAGCGGTCACGTTGTCCTCGCCCCCATCAACCCGGAGACCGTTGCCGGCCGTGTCTCCGCCACCAAGGGAAACCGCGCAGACGGCGAATACGAGGACTAATCGAGGCCGCAGGCTCCCCATGATCGTCGTCCGGTCGGGCCCGTCCGCATCCGGCAAGGACGCCGTCGCTGATCGCATCCTCAGCGAACACCCCGACCGCATTTCACCCGCAATAACCGCAACTACGCGCCCCCCGCGCCCGGGAGAGGTCGACGCCGTTCACTACCACTTCCTGGCGCCTGATGCGTTCGCTGAACTGGAACAATCCGGCCAGTTGTTGGAATCCGCGACCGTGTACGGCTTTCGATACGGCGTTCCGCGTGAATCCGTCCGCGCCGCGTTGGACAAAACGCCCATAGCCCTGGTCAAGACCGACGTACAGGGCGCAGCCTCCATCAAAGCCCTGATCCCACAGGCATTGCTGCTCTTCATCACCGTTCCCGATTTCGCCACGCTTGAGCGCCGTATGCGGACTCGCGGCGGCATGGACCAGGAGACGATGGAACGGCGGCTGCAGGAGGCGCGTAGTGAGATAGAGCGGCAGGATGAGTTCGACTACGTCGTCGTAAACGAAGACGGCCGCCTGGACGAGGCCGTCAGGGAGACCTGGGACATTATCGAACAGGAAGCGGCGCGGCCCGAAAGGCGGCCTGTGGGGCTATAGCCCCCCTACTCGTCGAAATCGTCGTCATCGCCCTCATCGGGTGGCGGAGCAGACGCCCCATCCGATACTGTCGGCACGGTTGCAGACGCGCGGCCTCGTCGACGCCTCGATTGCGAGGGCACGGCAAGAATGGCCTCACGCAGTCCTGCGATTCTGGCAGCGGCGCGAGCATCCGCAATCTCGACAATGACGGCCACGAAGCCCAGATCGCGAAGTTGCTCCATCTCTCCGGCGCCCCAGTCGACGGACGCTCTTGTCAGCAGCGGGCCGCCCAAACGACTGGCAGCCGCGGCAACCTCGACGGCTTGCCCGACCGTGAGGTCCTTGCCTGCGTCTGCCTCGATCACGTTCCCCTCAAAGGGCAGGCGTTCAAGGGCGCGCAGACGGCGCTCATCCGTATCGGCAGGCACGATGCCGTAATAACCGATTGAATCGTCATTGAGCAGGCGCAGCGGTGTATCGCCTGCCAACACGAACAGGAAATCACAGCCCGCCTCACGCAGTCCCGTATGAGCCTTTTCGGTTAGCGCCTCGGTTCGCGCGCCCCACGGCGTTGAGCCGATGCCGGGCGGGGCCTTGGGCGTGGCTCCGGCCGGTATCAGGATGAACTCCGCGCCCCCCTTGATGGCCGCCTCCACAGACTTCTGTGTCGGCTTCGCAATGGATGCAATGATCGCGAGAGGAGGAATCTGTTCCCGAGAACCGGCGCTGAACCCCAATGGCCGCGCAGGGCCGGACGCCGCGCGCTCAAGTCGTTCGTGTAATTTGCTCACCTCTGGATTATACCCTCCCACCCTCCGTCTGCCTCCGGACGTTGGTATACTGCGCGTGGAGGACAGGGATGCTCAAGCCAACAGCAGTCGAAGCCCGCGAGGGCTACCGCATCTGGATCCGCTTCAACGACGGCGCGTCCGGCGAGGTGGACTTGTCCGACATGGCGGGGAAAGGCGTGTTTGCCGCGTGGAACGACCGCGCCTTCTTTGAATCGGTTCGCTTGACCGACTACCGCGCTATTGCCTGGGGCGACGACATCGATATCTGCGCGGACGCCCTCTACATGGAACTCACAGGCAAGACGCTGGATGAACTGGCGCTTGCTGAGCAGAACACGCTCGCCAATGCCTGAACTCTCACGGTTCTACGGCATTATCATACGCATGCACTACAGGGATCACGCACCGCCTCACTTTCACGCGACGTACCAGGACTACGAGGCAACGGTTGAGATAGACAATCTCGCTGTCACGCGGGGCGAGCTTCCCATTCGGGCGCAGGGCCTCGTACTGGAATGGGCCGCTCTTCACCAGCAAGAGTTGCACGAGGCGTGGGAACGCAGGACACGCCAAGAGCCGCTGGGTAAAATCGAGCCGTTGCCATAAGACAGGGCCCCACTCCGTCTTTCCCGCGAAAGCGGGAACCCAGAATCCCCTCCCCCTTGATGGGGGAGGGCCGGGGTGGGGGTGACACACTACCCCGCTCACCCTGAGCCCGTCGAAGGGCGAACACTCCCATGTCATTCCGAGCGCAGCCGAGGAATCTAAAGCGCCCTATCCGCCTAGCAGTTCCCCCACTAACCGCTCCACATTGGCGCCTCGCAATTGACGGGGAAGGAGCGCCTATTGGCAGAATTCGGAGTCAGGCTTGATTGGCGTGAGGTCCTACGGGCAACTTTTGAAGCAGCCGCAGATCGCCGAGAAAGCTCTCGAGCGTTAGTAGGAATGGGCGAACACTACGAGGGTACTTGTCGTGCAAAGAGGCAGGAACGATAAGTTGGACTTCGGCATCCCGAATCTCCTTGAACTGATTTTCTGAGACTCCCTGTTGCAGGGTCAGAATATGTTTACTCGGTATGCGATTCGCTTCCTGAAGCACTTGCCGCCACCTATCCCTGAGGGTGTTCTTGATGCCCAGCATCCTAAGTTTTTTCTGTGGAAAGGCAGAGTTGTGGTAAGCCGCTGCGCTCGGAATGACGGCGAGGGGCTAGAGCATGGGTTGGGAGCGGGGCTTGGGTAGTGAAGTCTGATGTTCCCTTTGGGTGTCTGCCCGTGCAATAGGCAGCGATTGGCTAGGCTATGTACCTTACTTCCCGTGTTCCCCCGGATCTTGATGTGAGTATTTCCCTATCGGGTTCAATCGGGCCCCACATAGGCTCGAGCACATCCTCCTCTTCTTCCAAGTTGGCGCAGACCCACACATGGCACTCAGGCAGGTTACCCTCCGATCGTGCATGGAAAGCGAAGGCTGCCGCGGCTCCCGTATTTTCCGGGTCAAGCAAAGGGTTTGAGTCGCCGCCCCAGTCAGTAACCAGTCCAGCTCTGCGGGATTCACCCCTCGCCAGCCTCACTTCGATAGACCCTGCTGTGACCATGACCTCGTCCTTGCTGCTATCTACTTTGAGTAGGAACTCCATTCTGGGTTTGCTCTCTTTGGGATTGTCCAGTTCTGGAAGGAATTGAAATAGCAGGGCTCGCGGAATCTTTGGCCCGGGGTTGCGGCCACCCATAGCCATAGTGTCTCTACCGGACAGCCTTTTTACCCACCATGATTCGGTATGCTCCCATTGTTCGTTTAGCCATTCGTAGAATTTTTGCGGGCTCAATTGATTTCTCCAATCCTTCCTGCCGTATGTACCCTAGCAAGGAGAGCGGATTAGCCTAAGAATATCCTCTCTCGGTGATAGGCGAGGAAATCAGGGTGTGGCCTAAACTTCTCCGGGGGAGTGACTGCTTGGCCGTCGTAGGACACAACGCTCTGAACGAAGAACTTATCCGCGCTCGGTATGTGACTTCTCGCTACCCTAACCACTAAATCATCATCGAGCGTGATATATCCGCGATCGAATGCCTTGTCATGCAGGATTGATAGCAAGAGCCCGTTACGCGGATTGAGCCTGTTTGTTCGGTCGACCTTCCACGGTACGATATGGCTTGCCACAAGTAGAGGCTCCAGAG
>DAOUKW010000107.1:0-5598 GCA_034420915.1 Dehalococcoidia bacterium | reverse complement strand
GCACGTCGCGAGACATCGGCCTCCATCACGTCACCATCCGCACTGCCGATGTTGGCACTGCGTCCGCCACCTGGCAGCACCTGTTCAGGATGCCGCTCAAGCGCCGCGCCGTCTCCGAGGGGTTCGGCATGGACACCGCATGGCTCGACGCCGGTGATGCCGAGGTTGAATTTGCCCAGGATCTGCGTGAAGACGGCCCCGTCTCCCGCGCCCTCAAGCTCATGGGCGAGGGACTACATGCCGTCGTGCTTGAAACCGACGACCCGGTGGCCGTTGAAGAGCGCGTGCGCGCAGCAGGCGTCCGTATGATCGTGGATGACGGCGAGCCCACAAACGTACTCCGCGCCGTCCACCCACTTGATTTTCTCGGTACTCTAGTATTGATAGCGCAGCGCGACGCGGCACACGCGGGAATGAACCGCACGCAGCCCGCAGACGGCGCAGCGCACTAAGGGCGACGCGTCAGATAGCGCCCGCCCAAGGGAGAGGAGCAATAACGATGACAACGGCAACTGCCCCCGCGCGAGTTCTTATCGCCAAGCCCGGCCTTGACGGCCACGACCGCGGCGCAAAGGTCGTCGCCCGCGCGTTGCGCGACGCAGGTTTTGAGGTCATCTACACCGGCATCCGACAGACGCCTGAGATGATCGTCCAGGCCGCCGTGCAGGAGGACGTGGACGCCATCGGCCTCAGCATCCTCTCTGGCGCGCACCTCGATCTTCTGCCTGCCATCGTGAACGGCCTGCGCGAAAACGGCCTTGAGATTCCCGTGTTCTCGGGCGGCATCATTCCCAAGGAGGACTATGACGCCCTGACGGAGATGGGCATCGCGGGCATCTTCGGGCCCGGCACCAGCCTCAAGGAGATCGTCAACTTCACCCGAGAAGTGACGGGCACACCGGCCCCCGACGACGGCTAGCCTTCCCAAATCCCGTTCACCCTGAGCCTGTCGAAGGGTATCCGCCCCCGTCATTCCCGCGAAAGCGGGAATCCAGGAATCGTGTATAACTGCCAACGCTGGAACGCGGGATACTAACTCAAGAGAACCATCAACATAAATCGCGAAGTTTAGAAAATGCTGATTAATGTCAGCGGCCTTATGCAGGAGCCGATCGGCGCGCGCCGATCTTATGGCTTCATTGGCGAAGACGTTGGCGCTGCTGTTGTCAACTGCCAGGCCGAACTGATGCGCACGGACGCCGGGATCCTCGTCTCCGCCACGTGCGACGTGGAACATCAGCAGACCTGCTCCCTCTGCCTCAAGCCGTATACTCACAAGCTGCAATTCTCCTTCGATGAGGAATTCTTTCCGTTGATCGATATCACCACCGGCCGCAAAATGCCGGAGCGCGACTCGTTTGAGGACCTGCAGATCAACGAGCAGCATCATCTTGATGTCGCCGACGCCGTCCGGCAGTACCTGATCATGCATGAGCCGCAGAACCCCATTTGCAAAGTCGATTGCCTCGGCCTCTGCGTTCAGTGCGGAGCTGACCGCAATACGGTATCCTGCAAGTGTCCGCCCGTGCCCGCTCGCAGCGAGTGGGCCAAGCTCCAGGAGTTGTGGGCGGCTAAATCTGACGACTGACCCGAATAAGAACCGAACATAGATAAGCTCTCAAAGCTGGAAAGGCCTTTAAAACATGCCGCCGCTACCAAAGAGGCGACGCTCCCGCGCTCGCCAGAACAAACGCATGGCGCACACCGCCAAATCCACAATCCTCACGTCACTGTGCCCCGACTGCGGCAACCGGAGAGTTTCCCACCGCGTCTGCCCGTCCTGTGGCATATACAACGGCAGGCAGGTCACCACGCCGCGCCGCGCCGCCGAATAGCGGACAGTTCGCAACTATGTGAGACAGCCTGCCGCAAAGCGCCCGCGACAGGCCGGCAAACGAAACGCAAAGGGCGCACAGCGCGAGGACAAAGGACACAGAGGGAGTAGCCGAAAATGACAGTTGCATATCTCTTTCCCGGGCAAGGCGCCCAGGCAGTCGGCATGGGCAAGGATCTCTATGACGCCGTTCCCGCCGCAAAGGCCATCTTTGACGAGGCAGATCAGGCCCTCGGGTTCTCACTCTCCCAGCTCTGCTTTGAAGGCCCGATGGAGGACCTCACGCAGACCATCAACACCCAGCCCGCCATCCTCACCGCATCCGTCGCCACCTTTGAGGCGGCTCGAGAGATCCTTGGCGACAAGGGCCTTACACCCTCCTATACCGCCGGCCACAGCCTGGGCGAGTATTCATCCCTGGTCGCTGCTGGCTCCATGACCTTCAGCGACGCCGTCAAGCTCGTCCGTGAGCGAGGCCGCCTCATGCAAGCGGCCGGTGATGCTCAACCGGGAGCCATGGCCGCCGTCATGGGAATGCCCGAAGACCAGCTGCAGGCAATCTGCGAGGCCAATGGCATCGACATGGCCAACTTGAACTCTGCCGAGCAGATCGTTATCAGCGGCTCCAAAGAGGGCGTTGAGGCGGCGCAGAAAGCCGCCGAAGAAGGCGGCGCGCGACGTGTTGTTCCTTTGCCCGTAAGCGCGGCTTTCCATTCCTCACTCATGGATCCCGCCGTCCCCGGCATGCGGACCGCCCTTGAGGGCGCCGCCATCTCCGCTCCCACCTTCCCCGTCGTTGGCAACGTCACCGCGCAGCCGCTCGAGACGGCAGACGAGGTGGTCGATGAACTCGCCCGCCAGATCCGCAGCTCCGTCCAGTGGTTCCGCACGGTGGAGTACTTGCGCGACAACGGCGTCACAACGTTCATTGAGATGGGCCCCGGCAAGGTTCTCACCGGACTCGTCAAGCGCACTTTCGCGGAAGCGGAGACCATCAACGTCGGCAACCTTGAGGAGCTTGAGGCTCTCAAGGCCTGAGCATCAGACAGCAATGTCACCGGGTCAAGCGGCCGGCGCCGATCAATTTATAGAATCCCGGCGCAGCGCCCGCGCCATTGCGCTCCAGGCGCTTTATGAATGGGATGCGGTCAGGCACCCGCCCGCCGACTCGGTAGGACGGATTGCTGACGATTTCCTGGAGGATACGGTTCGCGAATCCATCCTGTCATATGCAGCCGCCCTCGTCGCGGACGTTCAGCAGGACGAGGCCAGCCTTGACGGACTGATCCAGGCGCATGCAACCGCTTATCCTGTCAGCCAACTCGCCACTGTTGACCGCAACGCACTGCGTCTCGCGCTTTCCGAGATAACACACGGACGTGTGCCCCCTGCGATCGCCATTGACGAGGCCGTGGAACTTGCCCGGACATACGGCGCGGAATCATCGGCGCGTTTCGTTCATGGTGTCCTGGGCGGTGTGCTTGCGGAACTCTCGATTGACGCCTAATGTGTAAAACAAGAAGAAACACTCAGCGCAGGGAGGGATTGTTACGTGGCTACCGTTGAAGAGAGAGTCAGAGAGGTCATCGTCGCGCAACTCGGCGTCGAAGCGGAAAACGTCACCCCCGGAGCGTCATTCACAGAAGATCTCAATGTCGATTCGCTCGATATGGTTGAACTCGTGATGGCGTTTGAAGAGGAATTTGAGAAGAGCGCGGAATTCTCCATCTCGGACGAAGACGCGGAGAAGATTCTCACGGTTCAGGACGCGGTCAACTACTTCAGGGATGAGGTTGGAATCGCTGACGAGTAGGCCGGCGATACATCGTGGGTTTGTGGGGGCGTGGTTCATGACTAGAGTCGAACCCGTCCCCATCTCTAATGGCAATGAACTTGTCCGCTTCTGACGCAGCGGAGGCGCTGCGCGCCATCGCCGGCGAAATCGCGGGCTGCAGGGAGTGCCGACTCGCCGAAGGTCGCACCAACGCCGTCCCCGGTGAGGGCGCGCCGGACGCCGACGTGATGTTCATCGGCGAGGGGCCGGGTTTCTACGAGGATCAGCAGGGGCGTCCATTCGTCGGCGCCGCCGGAAAGTTCCTTGATGAACTACTCGCAAGCATCGGCTGGGCGCGCAAGGACGTCTACATCACCAACACCGTCAAGTGCCGCCCGCCCGACAATCGTGACCCTCGCGACGATGAGCTGGACACCTGTGAGTCCCTCTACCTCAGGCGGCAGCTCCAGCTCGTCAACCCCACGCTGCTCGTCACTCTCGGGCGCTTCTCACTGACGCGTCTCTTTCCTCGTCAGGCCATCTCACGTGCCCGCGGCCAGCTCCTCTACAAAGACGGTCTGGCCGTCTACCCCATCTATCATCCCGCCGCCGCCCTGCACCAACAGCGTTTGCGGGAGGTCATCCTGGAGGACTTTCGGAATCTCCCCGCGGCCCTTGAGACCGCCCGCCGCCGCCTGACTGGAGCAGTCGCGGACCAGCAGGCCGCCTATGATTCCGACCAAACAGACACGAACGAAGGCTCCGGGGAGCAGCTGAGCCTCCTCTAGCCGATGAGGCCGCCATGAGTACTTCACGTCTACCACTCCGAATCATCCCACTCGGCGGGCTTGGTGAAATCGGCAAGAATATGATGGCCATCGAGTACGGTGATGAGATCCTGATTATCGACTGTGGCCTCATGTTCCCGGATGAGGCGCATCATGGCGTCGACATCGTCCTGCCGGACGCCCAATATGTCATCGACCGCGCCGAGAATGTCGTTGGCGTCGTTATCACGCACGGCCATGAGGACCACATCGGTGGCCTGCCACATATCCTCCCGGAATTGCGTTCCTCCGTCTACGGAACCGCCCTCACAATCGGTCTCGTCTCCGTTAAGATCCGCGAGTCCCGACGCCCGCGCGGCGTCACGCTTGAAACCGTCGAACCGGGTGATACGTTCAGCCTTGGCGTGTTTGATGTCACGCTTTTCCGCGTCAACCACTCCATCCCGGATGCGACGGGCATCATCATCGACACACCGGTCGGCACGATTGTCCATACCGGTGATTTCAAGCTGGATCACACGCCTGTTGACGGCAAACCGACAGACTTCCAACGCCTCGCGCAGGCCGGAGAGGACGGCGTGCTCCTGCTGCTCTCAGATTCAACCTATGCTGATGTCTCCGGCCATACCCCGTCGGAGGCCGTTGTTGGCAAAGCGCTCAACCGTTACATCGGCGAGGCAGAGGGCCGAGTCATCGTCGCCAGCTTTGCCTCACTTATCTCACGCATCCAGCAAGTGGCGGACGCCGCCGCCGCGCATGGGCGCAGACTTGGCATCGTCGGACGCAGCATGGTCGATAACGTCCGCCTTGCCACGGAACTCGGCTATCTCCGTATTCCGGACGGCCTGATGATTCCCCCCAACCAGCTTGATTCGAGCGTGCCGGAGGAGACCGTCATCATGACCACTGGCGCGCAGGGTGAGCCAACATCCGCCCTCGTTCGCATGGCGCGCGGCACGCACCAGCAGGTCCACATCGAGCCCGGCGATACCGTCATCCTCTCCTCCAACCCCATCCCCGGCAACGAAGCCGTCGTCGGCCAGACCATCGATGGCCTGTTCCGCCTCGGCGCGGACGTCCTCTACAGCCGCACGGAACAGGTCCACGTGCGCGGCCACGCCAGCCAGGAAGACCTCAAACTCATGATGCGACTCACCAAACCCCGCTATTTCGTGCCGGTTCACGGAGACTTTCGCCATCTC
>DAOUKW010000106.1:0-6866 GCA_034420915.1 Dehalococcoidia bacterium | reverse complement strand
CGGCCTGCTGGGACACCTGAAGGGGATGCTTGACGGAAGCGGTGTCGGCGCAACGCTGACCCTGTCAGTCATCCCGACGATTCCCGCCGTGTGGGAAATGATCGATCGCGGCTTTATACCCGGTGGAACCGGCCGTAACCGCATGTGGATTGAGAATTTTTTCACTTGGCATCCGGAGGCGAGTGAGGCGGGTCGAATCATGCTAATGGACGCGCAGACATCGGGGGGTCTGCTCATCTCCGTGTCCGCTGACAAGCGCGATCAACTTCTGGCGGCCCTCCAGGCCCGCAACACCGCCGCCGCCGCCATAATCGGTCAAATCACCGAACAAAAAGAACTCCACGTCCACCCCTGAGGAGATTTAACCCATGGCCTCCCTTGAAATACCTCAACAATTCATCGACGAAATAATTTCCCACGCCCAGCAGGATGACCCGAACGAGTGCTGCGGCATCCTGATTGGTGAGAATGGAACGGTCATTGGGACGCGGCGCGTGACGAACATCGTCGACGAGAAAAACAAACCATTCCGATACCAGATGGCGCCGCTGGAATATGCGTCCATCGACGAGGAGTGCTCCGCAAACGGCTGGACGCTGTGGGGTTTCTACCATTCGCACACCCGCTCGCAGGCGTATCCGTCCAAGACCGATCAAAATCTCGCGTTCTGGCCGGGAACGAAGGATCCCATCTGGCCGGACTCCTACTACCTGCTCGTTTCCCTTGAGAATAAGGACGCGCCCGTCGTGCGTGCCTACTCCATTTCGCCTCCGGATACCGATTCAAGCGATGACTTCCGTGTCGACGAACACGAACTCCTCGTGACTGAAACTCCAGCCCCCAACCCCGCCTGATGTGCCTGATTGTCGCCGCCATCGCCGCGGCCGTTGGCTGGATAACGCTGGCCGCCACCGTCATCTGGTATCGCGTCGTCGTCGTTCCCGAACTCTACGTTGGCGATAGCGTTCTGCCATTCGTGGCAGTTGTAACGTTAGGGGCGGTCGCATTTCTGGCCGTGCTTGTGGGGGCGCTGCGGCGCACACAGGGCAAGGCGGACGGTCTAGCGAACATGATTATCGGCTCGTTCGCCCTCGTTATCATCATCTTCAGTTCACTAACGACAACGGGAGTGCTCATCATTCCCGGCTTTCTGATTTCGACCCTCGCGGCGGCGCTGCCTGCGGACAGGCCGTGGCAACGAGGCTAGCTATCGCCCTCACCGCGCCGGGCGGTGAGCCACGAGTCAACGATCTGCTGCAGGAGCTCCAATTCGCGAGGTTTGAGTTTGCCGGCGGCCTTGAGCGCCTCTGCCAACAGGTTCTGCGACTGCGCCTCCTGCATAGTCGTGCCCGCGTCGAGGCTGCCTTGTGACTTCCACCACAACTCGATATCTGAATCGTCGGCCTGTTCTATGTCTTTCTCGATCAAGCGCAAGAAATGCGTTCGCATGTACTGCGTCACGCGCTCCTCTTCGCCCTCCGGCGTCTGTATCCACAGCACACTGCCATCAGCCCGAACATAGCGACTTTGGGGTGTCCCGACGGCGCTCGGCTGAGTTTGTGGTGGGGCAGAGGGCCGTGCGCTGTCCCCGGACGGTGAATACCTGGGCGCGGGGGGCAATCCACCACCGGGCTGATAGCGCGGCGGCGCGCCGAGCGGGCTAGTGCTTGGCGGCGGCACAGGGCGGTCAAGAGGCCGTGCGGCCTGCTGCGAAGGAGCCTCGCGGAACTGATCACTCATTGGGGCTGCCATCGGCGGCTGGTTAAGCTCCTCCTCAAGGGGGTCGCTGGGGTTGATGACCTGCGGGAGGTTCAAAATCTTGAGTTCGCGCGTCACCATGTCCGTCGCGGACTCAGTGGGGAGCTTGTCTGTCACGCGCTCGCCCGTCTTATCTTCCTGCGACCGTAGTTCAAAGAACTTTTCAACTTGCGCGTCCGTCGCCTCTTCCGGCGTCGCGCCTGTCAGGCGGTAGAAGTGCATCCGGTTGACGCCGGCCATGACGGCCTCGTCGCCGTCTTTGCTGAACCGCGCGACGCCGTTGCTGTCGAGTTGAAAATACCTGCTCGGCGGGGCCATGCTACGCCCCTTTAGCTGCCTTTGCTGCGGATCCCCAGTTGAGCAGCCAGTACTCAAGTGAGTCCGCAAGCGCCATCCAGGACGCGTGGATGATATTCGTGTGGCTGCCAACGGTGCGCCAGACGTGGTCGCCGTCAGTCGACTCGATCAGCACACGCACCGTCGCAGCGGTTGCGCTCTCCTGGTTCAGGATGCGGACCTTGTAGTCTGTCAACCGCACGACACCTATCTCCGGGAAACGGCTCACCAGGGCTTTTCTCAATGCCTCGTCCAGCGCGTTCACAGGCCCGTTGCCTTCCGCTGCCGTATGGTATTGCTCCTCACCGACGCGCACCTTGACGACGGCCTCTGACAGCGGATCATCGTTGTCTTCGGTCGAGTTCATTGACGGCCGTCGTCGCCATGTCTCCACGACGGTCATGAAATCCTGAAGCATGAACGCCGGAGTGTAGTCGGGCAGGGCGCGGCGCACCAGCATCTCAAACGACGCCTCCGCTCCCTCGTATTGGAAACCCTCCGCCTCCGCGTTCTTCACCTGTTCGAGGATTGCCCGGGCCGTGTCCGGCTCGACATCGATGCCCATCGCCTGTGTTGCCGCCAGCACGTTGCTTCGTCCGGAAAGCTCTGACACGACGACTCGCCGCGAGTTTCCGACGGTGTCCGGATCCATATGCTCATAGCTCCGCTCAACCTTGGCAACAGCCGCGGCGTGCAGGCCGCCCTTGTGCGTAAACGCTCGCGCGCCTACATATGGCTGCGATGGGTTCATGCCCATATTCACGATCTCGGCAATCTCTTGCGAGACCGTCGTCAGATTCTTCAATTGCTCGTCTGTGACAACTCGAATGCCCATCTTGGTCTGCAGGCCGGGGATGATTGAGCACAGATTCGCGTTGCCGCAGCGCTCGCCGTAGCCGTTAATCGTGCCCTGCACCTGCTCGATGCCGTGCTCGACGGCAGTCATTGAGTTCGCAACCGCGAGCTCGCCATCGTTGTGGACATGGATGCCGAGAGGAACCGTGATGGTCTCTCGCAGCGCATCGACAACCTCTCCGAGTCGCTGCGGCAGAACGCCGCCGTTGGTATCGCAGAGGTGGATGACGTCCGCCCCCGCGTCCTGCGCCGCCTTGAGGCATTGCAGGGCATAGTCGCTGTTGGCGTTATAGCCGTCGAAGAAGTGCTCGGCATCGAAGTGTGCCTCGCGCCCCTGGCTCTTGAGGTACGAGATGGAATCGCTGATCATCAGCAGATTCTCTTCGAGACTTGTCTCCAACACCTCTGTCACATGCAGGTCCCACGTCTTGCCAACAAGGGTAACGATTGGCGCCTCAGACGCTATGAGTGCGACCAGATTGCCGTCCTGTTCGGGTGTGATGTTGGCGCGGCGCGTGGAGCCGAATGCGGCGACGCGCGCCGTCTTGAGGTTTAGCCCCTTAACCCTTCGGAAATACTCTTCGTCTTTCGGGTTGGAGAACGGCCAGCCACCCTCGATGATGTGAATGCCGAGGTCATCCAGCCTGGTCGTGATGTCCAGCTTGTCCTTGACAGTGAGGGAGATACCCTCTTGCTGCGTGCCGTCACGCAGGGTGGTGTCGTACAGGATCACTTGTGGCGTTGCCGATGTCACTGCGTTGTCCTCTGACGTATTTCCTCTGTATCAACTATAGGCTATAGCGGTCGGGGTACTCGCGCCCGCTCCGGGTTCTCAATCCTCTGGATCACCGCGTCCGCCATCTCCGTCGTCTTGACCACCTGCGTGTTTGAGTCTGCGACGCCCACGCCTGCCACGTCTGCCGTGCGGTAGCCCGCCGCCAGCGTTGCGTCTACCGCCGATTCAACGGCGTCGGCCTCCTCGTTCAGCCCGAATGAAAGCCGCAGCATCATCGCAGCGCTGGAAATAGCAGCTAGGGGATTAGCGATGCCCTGTCCGGCGATGTCCGGCGCGGAGCCGTGAATCGGCTCGTACATGCCGTAAAGTCCGCCGCCACGCTTGCGGATCTTCTTGGTGCCGAAGCTTGCAGAGGGCAGCATGCCCATCGATCCCGCCAGCACGGAAGCTTCGTCCGTCAGGATGTCCCCAAACATGTTCTCCGTGACGATAACGTCAAACTCCGCCGGACGCTGGATCAGCATCATCGCGCAGGCGTCGACGAGAATATGGCTCACGGACACGTCGGGATTCTCGTCCGCCATCTCTTGCGCCACCTCACGCCAGAGGCGGGACGATGCCAGCACGTTTGCCTTGTCCACGGAGGCCAGCCGTCCGCGCCGCCCGCGCGCAAGGTCAAAACCCACCTGCAAGACACGGCGGATCTCCTTCTCCGTGTACTTGAGCGTATCGACTGCCTTGCGGCCCTGCGAATCGTCCCAGCGTTTCTTGGGTTCCGCGAAATACAGCCCGCCCGTCAGTTCCCGCACGACGATCAGGTCGACACCATCGATGACCGTGCTCTTGATGGGCGACGCGCCCAGCAACTCCGGCACGACCTTCACGGGACGCAGATTCGCGAACAGGCCCATGCCCCGGCGCAGCGCCAACAGACCCGCCTCGGGTCGCGTTCGAGCGCGCGGGTCGTCCCATTTCGGCCCGCCGACTGCCCCGAACAGGATGGAATCCGACTGCTTCGCGATGTTGAGCGAATCGTCGGGCAAGGCGCTGCCGGTCGCGTCAATGGCCGCGCCGCCAACAAGCGCCTCCTCGTACTCAAAGGAATGACCGAAACGCTTGCCGACGGCGGCGAGCATCCGCACGGCTTCCGCGGTGACTTCAGGGCCGATGCCGTCTCCCGGCATCAGCGCGATCGAGTAATTCACCTGGCGTCAGAAGTGACGGGCTCAAGGCCCGCACGCTCCTCGAATGCGGCGATGTCGTCCTCGTGCTGCATGGTGAGGCCGATGCTGTCCAGCCCGTTCAACAGGCAGTGCTTGCGGAACGGGTCGATCTCGAAATAAGCCTCAAACCCCTCACGGTCGTAGACAAGCTGCTTTTCAAGATCGACGGTCAGTTCATAGCCCGGGCGGATGCGGTCGAGGATCTGCCGCACGACCTCCTCAGGCAGCTGTACTGGCAGTAGGCCGTTCTCGAAGCAGTTGTTGTAGAAGATGTCCGCAAACGTGGATGAGATGACCGCCTGGAACCCGAATTGCTGGAGCGCCCACGGCGCGTGCTCACGGCTTGAGCCGCTGCCGAAATTCGGCCCGGCAACGAGGATAGTCGCCTCGCGGTAGCCCGGCCTGTTCAGCACAAACTCGGGGTTCTCGCCGCCGTCCGGCGTATAGCGCCAATCAAAGAAGAGAAACGGCCCATAGCCCGTCCGCTCCACTCGCTTTAGGAACTGTTTGGGGATGATCGAGTCCGTATCAACGTTTGCGCGATCCATTGGCGCTGCGGAACCTGTATGTGAAATGAATTTTTCCATGTCTGCCCCCGTGTTATGGCCCTACGCCGGTGTCGCTTCCCACTCGCGTATGTCGACAAAGCGTCCGGCAATGGCCGCTGCGGCCGCCATCTGCGGACTCACCAGGTGCGTGCGCCCGTCCTTCCCTTGCCGACCCTCAAAGTTACGGTTGGACGTGGACGCGCACCGTTCCTGCGGCATGAGGATGTCCGGGTTCATGCCGAGGCACATGGAGCATCCCGCCGCGCGCCACTCAAAGCCCGCCTCGGTGAACACGGCGTCCAGCCCCTCCTTCTCCGCCTGCCATTTGACCAGCGCGGAGCCGGGCACCACCATCGCGCTCACGTTCGGGTGAACCTGCCGTCCACGCACCATGTCCGCCGCGGCACGCAGGTCGGACAGCCGTGAATTGGTGCACGACCCGATGAACACCCGGTCGAGTTCAATGTCCTTGATGTTCGTGCCGGCCTCAAGCCCCATGTAGGCCAGCGCGCGCTCCGCAGCCTCGCGCTTGTCCGCAGGCAGCTCAGCCGGATTGGGCACGGCGTCGTCGATGGTGACGACCTGTTCCGGATTCGTGCCCCACGTCACGTGCGGACGGAGTTCACTGGCGTCAAGCTCCACGACAACGTCATATTCCGCGCCCTCGTCCGTGGCGAGTTCTTTCCAGCGTTCGATGGCCTCGTCGTATTCCTCGCCCTGCGGGACGAACTTGCGGCCTCGCAGCCATTCGAACGTGGTCTCATCGGGGGCAATCATGCCTGCCCGCGCGCCGCCCTCGATGGACATGTTGCACACGGTCATGCGGCCTTCCATGGAAAGGGAGCGTATGGCCTCGCCGGTGTATTCGATTACGTAGCCCGCGCCGCCGGACGTGCCGATCTTGCCGATGATGCCAAGGATGATGTCCTTGGCCGTCACGCCCGGAGGCAGTTCGCCATCCACGCGAACCTCCATCGTCTTGGGCTTGAACTGCCGGAGGGTCTGTGTCGCCAGCACGTGCTCAACCTCGGATGTGCCGATGCCGAGCGCGAACGCGCCGAATGCCCCGTGCGTGGCCGTATGGCTGTCGCCGCAGACGATGACCTTGCCGGGCTGGGTATGTCCCAGCTGCGGCCCGATGACATGAACGATGCCCTGGTTCTCGTCGTGCATGTCGTAGTACGTGATGCCGAAGTCTTTGGTGTTCTGCGCCAGCGTCTCGATCTGCTGCTTGGAGATGGGATCTTCGATGGGTAGCGAGCGGTCGGTCGTGGGAACATTGTGATCGACCGTGGCGATGGTCAAGTCCGGTCGCCGCACCTTGCGCCCGGCCAGCCGCAAGCCTTCATACGCCTGCGGCGACGTCACCTCATGCACCAGGTGAAGATCAACGTAGATCAAGGACGGCTC
>DAOUKW010000105.1:0-14370 GCA_034420915.1 Dehalococcoidia bacterium | reverse complement strand
GGCCAAACGGGCGATTGCTACGACCGCTACATGGTGCGGATGCTGGAGATTGAACAGTCGATTTCCATCGTCGCGCAGGCGCTGGATAAGCTCCCGGACGGCCCGTTCATGGGTCGTGTTCCGCGCATCCTCCGCCCGGAGGAGGGCGATGTGTACGTTCATGGCGAGAACCCGCGCGGCGATCTTGGTGTCTACCTCGTTTCGTCAGGCGGCACGGTTCGGCCGTACCGCCTCAAGATTCGGGGACCGAGCTTCTGCAATCTCATGGCGCTGCCCGCCATGATTCGGGGCTCGTATCTTGCCGACGCCACCGTGATCCTCGGCTCCATGGACATTGTTCTTGGTGAGGTGGACCGATGAGCCTGCTGGATCTCATCACCATCGCCATCGTCGTCTTTGTGCTGTTCAACGGCATCCTGACTGCCGTGCTCGGCGTGATCTGGGCGGAACGCAAGGCGCTGGCACGGTTGCAACAGCGCGTGGGACCGTCGCGAACCGGCCCATCAGGCATCCTGCAGACGGCGGCGGACGCAATCAAGCTGATGCTCAAGGAAGACGTGCGTCCCGGCAGTGTCAACCTGGTTATCTTCTACGTCGCGCCCCTGTTAATCTTCACGCCGATTTTCATGCTCTGGATGGTGCTCCCGTTCGGCCCCGACTGGGTGCTGAGTGATCTCGATATCGGTCTTTTCTACATCATCGCCATCCTCGGGCTGTCCGTCGTGGGCCATGTGCTGGCCGGGTGGGCGTCCAACAACAAATACGCATTGCTGGGGAGCGCCCGTAACGCCGCGCAGTTGATCAGCTATGAGCTTCCGCTCGTCTTTGCGGTGCTTGCAGTCGGACTCCTTGCACAGACCGCGACGGATAGACCATTCAGTCTCGCTGGAATCGTCGAGGCGCAAGGCAGCATACCGTACCTGGTGATCATGCCGCTGGGCTTCATCCTCTTCCTTGTGGGCGCGTTGGCAGAGACGGCGCGTATTCCCTTTGACATACCACACGCGGAGGAAGAAATCGTTGGCGGCGCGTTTGTCGAATACTCCGGCATCCGATGGGGAGTGTTCTTCCTGACGGAATACGCCGGACTGGCAACGATGGCATTCCTCGCGACAATCCTGTTCCTTGGTGGATGGACAGGGCCGTACTCCGAGCAGGTTCCGATCCTTCAGCCCTTCTATCTCCTCGTGAAGATGGCGGCGATCATCCTGATTGTGTTCTGGATACGCGCGCCGCTGCCTCGCCTCCGCATCGACCAGCTCATGGCGTTCGCGTGGAAACTCGCCATTCCGGCATCCCTTGTGAATCTACTAGTCGTAGCGACAGTCGTTTGGGTTCAGCACCAGAACGGCTGGGAGCTATGGCTGACAAGTGTGACAATCAGTGTAGTGAGCATCGTGCTGGCCGCTGCAACCGGCATCTTCATACAGCGGCGTAGAGAACAGAGACTCCGGCAATTCAGGCAAAGGTGGGCGCAATAATCATGCTGGGAACCTTCAAGAGTCTGCTAACAACGATGAAGCTGGCGCTTAAGCCGCCCGTCACGGCGGAGTATCCGTCCGTCGCCCCCACACTCGCGCCCCGATTCATGGCACATCCTGTGCTCACCTGGGACAAGGATGTGCCGGAGCCGTATTGTACCGGCTGCCTGGTCTGCATGCGCATCTGCCCCACGGACTGTATCGATGTAGCAATGATGGACAACCCAAAGCACGCTGAGGGCGACAGCACCCGCCGCAAGATCGTTGATTATTTTGACCTGAATGTCGCCGACTGCATCATGTGCGGTCTTTGTGTCGAGTACTGCAACTTCGACGCAATCATCATGTCCGACAACTTTGACGCCAGCCAGTACGACCGCCCGAATCTCGTTTTCGACCTGGAGCAGCTGCTTGAAGCGGGCAAGGAGCAGGAAGCCAAAGGACGGTGGTCCCCGCCGGAAGCGAAGAAATCACAGCGCCGCGCCGCCGCCCAGGGTGGTGGAACCGCGGCGGCGGGAACGCCGGCGTCGAGCGAGGATCGCGTGGCCGCTGCCCGCGCCAAGGCCGCCGAGCTCCGTGCCCAACGCGCCGCAGAGCGCGGCGAAGCCCCGCCTGCAGAGGCGACAACGGCCGCTCCTGAACAGGCATCTGGCGACGCGCCCGCAGTGGATCCTCGTGTAGCCGCCGCCCGTGCCAAGGCCGCCGAACTGCGCGCCCAACGGGCGGCGGAGCGCGCGGCGCAGGAGGCGGCCAACGCAGATTCCTCTAACAGCGAACCCGAATCAGACGAATCCAAACCCGGGACGGACACCGAATGATCGAGACCGCGATACTGGGGGCAATTGGAATAATCACCGTCGCAGCAGCCGTCGGCGTCGTCGCAACACGGAGCGTCGTTTATGCTGCTGTATTTCTGCTAATCTCGCTGGTCGGCGTGGCGGCTCTATTCCTTATGATGCTGGCGGAGTTCATCGCGCTCGCGCAGGTGCTCATCTACGGCGGCGCAATCACCATCGTTCTCCTGTTCGCCATCATGCTGACCCGCGCGCCGGAACAGACCAATGTGCAAGACAACGCGCAGCGGCCGCTCGCGGCGATGGCCTGCGTGGGGCTTTTCGCCCTACTCGTGGCGGCTGCGCTGGCAACGCCATGGCGCACCCGTGAACCGGGCGCCGACCCGATGGCCGAGTTCACGGCTCTGAGTGAACTGCTATTCAGTGATTTCCTCATTCCGTTTGAGATTGCATCGCTGGTGTTGTTGGTGGCGCTGGTGGGCGCGGTTGTGCTGACGCGGAGCGGGAGAGAGGGCGCATGACAGTCCTCGAATTCATGCTGATCCTGGGCGCGGCGCTGTTCTGCCTGGGGCTGTACGGTGTGCTGGCGCGGCGCAATGCTGTCCTTGTTCTCATGTCCATCGAGTTGATGTTGAACGCCGTCAACGTCCATCTCATCGCTTTTGCCCGCTATGTGGTGGGAACGGAGGCCATCGCCCACGTGTTGATTATCTTCGTGATCACCATCGCGGCGGCGGAAGTCGGGCTTGCGCTCGCCATCGTTCTTCGCATGTTCAGAAACTGGGAGACGGTCAATCTGGATCGCATCTCCACCTTGCAGCAGTAGGGGATTCAAAGAGTGACGGCCCTGCTGGACGCAATCCCGATCGGAGCTGAACAGGCGTGGTTGGTTGCCGCGCTGCCGTTTGCCGCATTCGTGATTCTTGCCATCGGGCGGCTCCAGATCCTGCCGCAGGCCGCGTCATGGGTTAGCGTCGCCGCCATCGGCATCGCGTTTATCGGCTCACTCGGCGTGTTGGGTGACTATCTTGCCGACGGCGAATACGTCGGTACCGTGGTCTGGCTGTCTGCGGGAGGCTCTGAGTTCGGGCTGAGCTACATCATCGACAGCCTCTCGGTGATGATGATCATCCTCGTCACGTCCGTCTCGCTCGCCGTACAGGTCTACTCGCTGGAGTACATGAAGGGCGATGAGCGGTTTGGATGGTACTTCGCTGCGCATTCGCTGTTCGCCGCGTCCATGCTTGCCCTTGTCCTGACCGGCAGCCTGCTGTTGCTCTACATCTCATGGGAACTGGTGGGACTGTGCTCGTTCCTGTTGATCGGTTTCTACTGGGAGAGGCGCTCGGCCGCTGAGGCGGCGAAAAAGGCATTCATCACAACCCGATTCGGCGATGTGGGCCTGTTGATCGGCATCATCATCGCCTATCTCAACACCGGCACGTTTGATATCCGGGAGGTCATCGCGGCATTGAGTGGTGGAGAGGCGGCATTGGTGGCGTTCCTGCTGTTCCTCGGCGCGATGGGTAAGAGCGCGCAGTTCCCGTTCCACATCTGGCTGCCGGACGCCATGGAAGGTCCCACACCCGTCAGCGCGCTGATCCACGCAGCGACGATGGTAGCTGCGGGCGTGTTCCTCGTTGCGCGCATGTTTGACCTTTTCGTCGAGGCCCCCACAGTGCTCTGGTTCGTGGCTGTGATCGGGCTGGTGACTGCCATCATCGCCGGACTGCTCGCACTGGGCGAAATCGATTTCAAGCGAATCCTCGCGTACTCGACCGTCAGTCAACTGGGCCTGATGATGTTGGCTCTTGGGGCGGCAGGGTTGGCGCATGACCCCTCCCACCGCGACCCGAGCGGCGGCATGTTCCACCTGCTGACACACGGTTATTTCAAGGCGCTCCTGTTCTTGACGGCGGGAGTTGCGCTCCACGCCATCCACGTCTCCGCGGCCTCGATTTACGAGGTTCGCGGGCTGCGCATCGCCGCCCCGCTCACCGCAGCCGCGCTTGTCATCGGCAGCCTGTCGTTGGCGGGAATTCCGTTTTTGAGCGGCTTCTTCTCCAAGGAGGGCATTCTCGCTCCGGCGCTTGAGATCGAGACACTGCCCGGCTATCTGCTCTTCTTTGGGGCAGTCATCGCCTCATTCCTCAGCGCCCTCTATATGACCAGGCTCGCGCTGGTTGTCGCTCAGGGAGAGCCGGCGCAAGCCGCTAGCGACCATGATGGAGAAGGAGGCCACGCCGTCGGGCTACATGACCCACCGCCTCTTATGGCTATCCCCCTTGTGTCGTTGGGAGTACTGGCGGTATTCCTTGGCATCGTGCTCTCGTTCGGCTGGGACTTTATCGAGTTCCTCACGGGCGGCCACCGCGAGTTCCACTTCAACTCGCTGTTGGCGCTGGCATCCACCCTGACCGCTGTCGCCGGCATCGGCGTCGGGCTGAACTACTGGAATAACAAGGAGCGCGTCGACGACACCGTGCTTGAGGCGGTTGCGGGACCGCTAAAGCTCGTCCAAAACCGGTTCTACATCGACGCTGCGGCGCAGTGGATCATCGACCGTATCGTGCTGGTTTTTGCCGGTTTCATCCGTGAGGTTGACCGGCGGGTTGTCAATGATGCGGGTGTAGACGGACCGGCGGCGCGCACCGTGGATGCCGGGCATCTGCTACGCGGTATCCAGACCGGCTACGTATTCAACTATGCGCTGATTTTCACCATTGCGGCGGTGATCATCGTGGCCGTAGCCGCGCTGGCGGAGACGGTGTAGGGGCTGTGGCGCGATGAACTGGGCGCTGCTGTTGCCGGGCTATCTCGTCACCGGCCTCGCATTCGGGGCGTTCACGCTCGACCTGATCGTGCCACGCCTCTCACGGACCGTCCTTGTGTATGGCGGCGCTGCGGTTATGACAGCCATCGGCGCTTTCATCATCATCACAAACGACGGTGAATCAAGCCGTTTCGCGGGCGGCATCCTCATCTTTGACACCTACTCTGCGTTCTTCTTCGCGGTGTTTGTGATTCTCGCGGCGGTGACAATCCTTGGCTCAGCACAGTTCGTGTCGTCCATTGACAGCCCCGGTGAGTTTGTTGCCCTCCTCATGATGTCCGCCGTCGGCGCGATGGGCATGGCGGCGGCGGGAGAGCTAATCACCGCCTATATCTCATTGGAGCTGCTGAGCTTCTCCCTATACATCCTCGCGTCGTACACCTGGAAAGAGCGGAGGACGAACGAAGCAGGGATGAAGTACATCCTGCTCGGTGCAATCGCCTCCGCGTTCCTCTTGCTTGGTATCACGTACATCTACGGCCTGACGGGTGACACCCGCTACGACCAGGTGGCAAGCGGTCTCAGCGAATTGTCGCCGAGCCCGGGACTGATAATTGCGCTCGCCATGCTGACGGCGGGGCTGGGTTTCAAGGTCGCCGCCGTCCCGTTCCACATGTGGACGCCGGACGTATACGAGGGCGCGCCGATCCCGATAACTGCCTACCTCGCCGCGGCGTCCAAGGCGGCCGGTTTCGCTCTGCTAATCCGGCTGGTTGCCGTCGCGCTGGAGCCGGTGGCGCTCTTCTGGGACTGGGTATTCATCCTCCTGGCTGTGCTGAGCATGATGCTCGGCAACCTCGTCGCCATCCTGCAGTCGAATCTGAAGCGGCTGATGGCGTATTCCAGCATCGGCCAGGTGGGTTATCTCTTACTTGGTATAGCCGCGCTGGGCGCTGACGATCCTACGAAACCGATTGCGGGGATGCTCATACATAGTGTCAGTTACGCCGCCTCAACGATGGTTGCGTTCATGGTGCTGCTTGCCGTCTGGCAGCAGACGGGCAAGGAGGGTGTGCGCGATATGGCCGGTCTGGCGCGCCGCAACCCGTTCCTCGCGCTGGCATTAACGGGAGCGCTTTTCAGCCTCGCCGGATTCCCGTTCTTCGTCGGGTTCGCGTCCAAGTTCTACCTGTTCACAGTGGTTGCCACGGCGGGAGCGCGATTCCTGGTGCCGGTTGGCATTGCCATATTCGCAAGCCTGATTTCCTTGTACTACTATCTGAATATCGTGAGGCAGATGTATATCGAGCAGCCCGAGGACGGCGCGGAGCCGATTCGCGTTTCGCGGACCATGTGGCTATTGATTCTTGGCCTGCTCGTAGCGATTGTGGCGGGCGGTCTGTATGTGAGGCCATTGGCGGAGGCGGCCGAGTCTGCCGCGGCGTCTATATTGGCGGGCGCATAAAGACGGGGAGAGGAAATGGCGCCATCGTATACGGCGGTTCTGCTGCCCAATGAGGACGGGTCGTATCGCGGACTGATTCCCGCGATGACAGGTGTGACGGGGCAGGGCTCAACACGCGCTGCGGCGCTTGAAAACGTGACCGACAATGCAGGCATCGCGCTGGGGGAGATCCTTGCCGAGGGCGGAGAGGCCCCCCGAGAGGAATGGCCGCCCGTTCGCACCGTCTGGGTACGCAACCCGCGGCGTGGCGACACCTCGCCCTATATCGTCATGATTCAGCGTACGGACGAAGGAGAATACCGCGCGACTCCTGTCGCCTTCCCGGACGTGTCCACCGTTTCAGCTGATTTGGAAGATGCCGTGTCCCAGGTGGGCCCGTTGCTCTTCCAGCGTTTGACGGAGATGTTCGCGCAAGGACGCCACTTTCCCACGCAGGACGACCCACAGAACTACGTCATACGTGTGACGGCCCGCCACCCTGTAGCCGAAGAAGCGTAGGGCTGTCCCGCTAGCCGAGCGCGGCCAGCTTTTCGTTCAACTCCGTCACCTCATCTGCCGTCAGCGCCCAGTCGGCGGCCTTGGCGTTCGCCTCCACCTGCTCCGGTCGTGTCGCGCCCGCGATCACGCTGGTTACCTGCGGCTGCGCCAACAGCCAGGCGATAGCAAGTTCGACCGTTGTATGGCCGTGCTCCTCCGCAAACTTCGTCGCCACGTCTGCGATGGCAAACGTGCGCTCATTCATGAAGCGACCCCGGAAGTTGGCGGGCGTCGTGGACATGCGCGTCCCCTCCGGCGGCTCTTGCCCCTGCGTGTACTTGCCGGTGAGCACCCCGCCCGCGAGCGGGAAATACGGGATGATTCCGATGTTGTACTTCATGGCAAAGGGGATCAGTTCCCGCTCTACGTCACGGTTGATAAGGCTGTATTCCGGCTGTGTGCTAACGAAGTTGTTGAGGCCCAGATGGCGGCTTGTCCACGCGGCCTCCGCCTCCTGCCATACGGCGAAGTTGGAACTGCCGATGTAGAGGATCTTTCCGGCGCGGATCAGGTCATCGAGCGCCCGCAGCGTCTCCTCGATAGGCGTGTCATTGTCCGGGAAATGGATCTGATAAAGATCGATGTAGTCGGTCTGAAGCCGTTTGAGGCTCGCCTCCACCTCGCTCGTGATGTGTTTGCGGGAGTTGCCGCTGCCGTGTAGGCCCTGCTGCATTTGCCCGCCGCCCTTGGTGGCAATCACCGCCGCCTCGCGATTCCCGACGAGCGCCCTGCCGATGTGCTCCTCGGACTCGCCCATGCTGTAGATGTTGGCCGTGTCGATGAAGTTGATTCCGTTATCGAGCGACGCCTTGATGACGATTTCGCTCTGTTCGTATTCGAGGCGTCTTCCAAAATTGTTCGTTCCCAGTCCAACGGCCGAAACCTGCAGGCCCGAATTGCCCAATCGACGATATTCCATGAAATCCTGCTCCCCCTCACCCGTGAGCTACGTTGATATGCATCATTATAGAGTGGACGTATGTCCGCCGACGCACACGGATTGAGGAAGCCCGCCACATGCCCGATGCTTTGAATGAATCTGAAGTCAAGCAGCGCCTCTCGACGCGCATTATCGGCGCGGAGTACAAGCATCTGCCGGTCACGCATTCCACGCAGGACGACGTGTCCGCAGCGGGACGGGAAGGAGCGGTTGAGGGCCTGACAATCACGGCGGACGAGCAAACGCGAGGCCGAGGACGATTTCGCCGATCATGGATGTCGCCGCCCGGCGCGTCCCTGCTCGTCTCCATTTTGTTGCGACCGGATCCGAACCTGCTCCCAACGCTGTCCATGATCTGCGCGCTTGCCGTTCCGCGAGCCATCCGCCGCGTCTGTCCGGAGCTTAATCCGGAGATCAAATGGCCGAACGACATCCTCATTGGCGGTCGTAAGGTCTGCGGCATCCTCGTTGAGGTCGTGCGCGGGGAGTCAGAAGAGGAACAATTTGCCGTCGCAGGCATCGGCGTCAACGTCAATTGGGATACGGCGTCAATCCCGGAGATCGCTGAAGCATCCACAAGCCTCAGCAGAGAGACGAGCGGCGAGGTCTCCCGACTCGACCTGCTCTGCGCGCTGCTAGAGGAGATGGACGCCCTCTATATTGACGCAAGAGGGGGTGGTGATGTCTTTGGCCAATGGCGTGCGGCTCTCGTCAACCTTGGTAAACGGGTGAACGTGTCCGGCAGCGACTCAACCTTTGAGGGTGTGGCGTTGGATGTTGAACCGAGCGGCGGGCTGGTCGTTCAGACCGATGACGGGCAGCGCAGAGTCGTTCACGCGGGCGACGTCACGCTGGGGTGATGGAGACCACGGCGGCGTCTCAGAGTGCCGGGCGGCGGGAGAATCGCCTGGTTGCGGCGCTCCAACTTGGTGGTGCGCTTGTCGTTTCCATTGCAGTCGTCGTGCTGCTCATTCGCTACGCGAGCTTCGTTGAAGCACTTGGCGACTGGGGATATTTCGGTGTCTTCTTGCTCCAACTCATCAACAGCGCCACTGTCGTCCTGTTCCCCGTGCCCGGTCATGCGGTCATTTTCGCCGTCTCCGGCACGCTCAACCCCCTGTTGATAGGAGTCTTCGGCGCAGCCGGCGCGGCGCTGGGCGAGATCACCGCCTACATGGCAGGGCGGGGCGGCTCATCGATCGTTGATGAGAGCAGGTGGTACAAGAGGCTCGAAACGATGGGAGAGCGTTGGCGCGGCTGGGCAATATTCGTCTTCGCGGCCACACCTCTCCCGTTTGATATTGCCGGCGTTTGGGCCGGCGCGATACGCTACCCGCTGCGGCGTTTCCTGCTCGTCGTGGCGGCGGGCAAGCTAATCCTTGTGACCGCTATCGCGATTGCCGGCTACTATGGCGTGGACTTTATCGAGAATCTGCCCCTCGTGGGTGACATTTTGTTCTGAGTTTGGCCTACGTTAGAATCTACAAGAACGAACACAGGATAATTTGGCGTGCCGCGGCCATGTGACGACTGCGGCACGCGTGGATAGAGGCGAGACTAACGTGCTGCGGCTGGCTCTTCCCAGTAACAATCGACTAGCAAACGACACGATGTCGATGCTCAACGCGTGCGGCATCCACGTGTCCCGGCGCGGGACCGGCCTTGTCGAAGAGGTGCGCGATATTCCTGAGTGTGAGGCCGTCTTTCTCAGGCCGGATGATATTCCGTCCATCGTTGCCGAGGGCGGCGCGCATTTGGGCATTACGGGACGTGACTGGTTTGAAGAGAAAAGCCTGACCGGCCTGGAAAATGTGTCATGCCTCATCCCCGACTTGGGGTTCGGACACAGTAGGCTCATGCTGGCCGCGCCAAGCCGGCGGTTTGGTGATTCCGGTGATATTCCGGTCGGCGATTTAACGGGATGGTCCCGGCAACTCGGGCGGGATCTGCGCGTCGCCACCAAATATCCCGGCCTTACGCAGAATTACATGGAGGCTCACGGCATCTCCGGCAAGGGAGTGAGACTGTTCCAGGGTTCGCACGAGTTGCTCCCACACCTGGGCGCGGCTGATCTCATAGCAGATGTTGTCGTCACGGGATCGACGCTCTCGGCCCATTCGTTGACAGGACTTCGTTTGGGCAATCCTCCCCGGCCGATACTGCACTCAAGCGCCGCGCTAGTTGCCTGTGTAAACAAGGAAGTCTATGACGACCAGGCCGTGCAGTCTGCATGGTTGGTGCTTGAATACATCCACGCCAATCTCAACGCAGAGGGGCGCTATGTAGTCATGGCCAACGTTCCCGGCAACACACCCGAAGATGTTGCACGCAAACTTTTCGATCTGCCGTCTTTGGGCAGTGTAGGACTGAAGGGGCCGACGATAGCCCCGGTGGTCACGCGTGAGAGCCTCGACAGTGAAAATGGGGAGCAGTGGTTTTCCGTGTCGTTTGTCATCAATCATCAGCAGACGGAGCAACTCGTCGCGACTGAATCGCTGCGGACGATTGGGGCGACGGACGTCATCGCCTTCCCACTCACCCAGCACTTCGGCGAGCCGCCGGAACTGCCCCTCCGCTAACGGGTGTCGATGCCATGCCGATGCTGGCGGTACACCTGAGCATTGTTCAGGACCTTGTGGACGAACTGGATATTGACGAGCTTCAGGAACACATTGGCGCCGCCCTTCTGGGTTCCACCGCGCCCGACCGGCGTGTGATGACCCGCGAGCCGCGCGAGGATACGCACTACTTCCACCTGACCGAGAGCGGAGCGGGAGACGGCTTTCGCGGCATGAAAAAGGCGCTGCCTGACATTGTCTCTCGATCCCCAGAGGATGACTGGGCATTGACTGCATTCCTCGTTGGTTACGCGAGCCACCTCGCTGCGGACGAGGCGTGGATCGTCAACGTCTACCGCCCTTATTTTGAGGATGATGAGTATCTTGGCGCTGAGCCAACGAAGAACATCCTGGACAGAGCAATGCAGTATGAGTTGGAGGTTGGTATACGCGGCGACCGCGAACAGCTGATGGACTGGCAGAAGACGATTATCGCTTCGAATCACGTCATCGATGCCGTGCCTGCCCCGTTTATTGGAAAGAACATTCTGCGTGACTGGAGCGATTTTGTGGCCGGACGCGTCTTGACACTGCCCGGGACGTGGGCGGAATTCCCCCGCTTCATCTCCCGTTACTTGGATGATCCGGATCTTGACGGCGTGGAAGTCGAGCAGTTGATGGCCGATCCGGAAGGGATGCTTGACCGTGTCTATGACCGCATTCCCCGTGAGATCATTCAGCAGCATCGTGCCATAGCTATGGAACAGTCGCTCAAGCACGCGGAGGAGATCCTCGCATGAGAACCTTTCGCGGACTTGAAGAGGGCAAGGCCGGGCTGGTCGCAACCAACCCGTGGCTCAACCCGCAGGCGTCGGATTCCACACTCTCTTTTCTTGAGCGGGCGTTCGGCGAGAGGATTTCTCCCGAGGAGGCCGTGCGGCGCGTCATTGAGGTGGTGCGGGTGGATGGTGACGAGGGCATCCGTGAACTCGCGCGCAAGTTCGATGATGTAGAACTGTCCGCGTTAGAGGTCACGCAGGAGGAAATCGCCCGGGCCTACGACAGCGTGGACACCCACGTCATTGACGCGATGCACAGAGCGGCGGAAGAGATTGAGACGTTCCACGAACAGCAGTCGCGAACCGGCTGGATGGACTTTGAGCGGGGCGTCGGCCAACTCATCCGTCCCGTGCAGCGCGCCGGCATCTATGTCCCCGGCGGTCGCGCTGCGTATCCCTCAACGGTCCTGATGATCGGCATTCCGGCCCGCGTGGCCAACGTGCCGGAGATTTTCGTGACGACCCCCGCGCGGGCCAATGGCGTCGTTGCTCCCGTAACGCTGGTCGCGTGCAGCATTGCGCGTATCAACCGCGTATTTCGTGTTGGCGGGCCGCAGGGCGTTGCGGCGTTCGCGCTCGGCACGGAGTCCGTCCCGCAGGTGGACAAGATATTCGGCCCCGGCAACCTGCTTGTGCAGTTGGCAAAGAAAGCCGTCTACGGTGTCGTGGGTGTTGATTCTCTGCAGGGCGCGACAGAGACGCTGGTCATCGCGGACGACCGCTCCGATCCGGCGCTGTGCGCGGCGGATTTGCTCGCGCAAGCGGAGCACGATCCCGAGGCGCGCGTTGTCATGGTGACGACTTCGGAACGGATGGTGACGCGGACGGACAGGGAACTGGAGCGCCAACTCAGAGACCTGCCGGAGAATTCGCCCGCGTACCTCTCCACGCAGACAGGCGGATACGTCATCGTGGAGTCGGACAATGAGATCGCGGACTTCTGCAACTCCTTCGCGCCGGAGCACCTGTGCATCATGACGCAGGACCCGCATGCGCTGATTCCTCGCCTGCGCAACGCGGGCGGTATCTTCGTAGGCGAGCACTCGCCGGAGGTGTTGGCGGACTACATCGCAGGGCCGAGCCACTCCATGCCCACCGGCGGCGCGGCGCGGTATAGTTCTCCCGTCAACGTCTTTGAGTTCCTTAAGGTGACCAGCCTTGTCGCCGTGCCGGAAGAGCGATTGCAGGACCTGGGGCCGAGCGGCATCGCCATCGCGCGCGCGGAGGGTCTTGTTGCACACGCCAACGCGCTTGAGATTCGCATGGAGGCGGAGTCTGCCATCGACACGGCGGACTAGCTGATAGCCGTGGCCTCATCGATCGAAAAGGGCGTTGACAGGACCAAGCGTGCCTGGTTTGGCCGCGTTACAAGCATCTTTGGCAGGAACGCGATCCCGCCGGAGACGTGGGATGAGCTAGAAGAGGCGCTGATCGGCGCGGATGTTGGCCTAGATCTGAGTGAAGAACTGATCTCACGCACGCGCGACCGTGTTGAGAAGATACGCGGCGCAAAGCCCAACGATTTGCGTGATGCGCTCGCCGCCGAGTTGGTGGACGTTGCCGCCAATGGCGCATCTCCTCCCTCATCTGAACAGAGGAACGGTACGCCCCACGTCATCCTCGTGGTCGGTGTGAACGGCAGTGGCAAGACGACGAGCATCGCCAAATTGGCGCGACGAGAGATGGCTGAAAATCGGCGCGTGCTGCTGGTCGCAGGGGACACTTTCCGTGCGGCGGCCATCGAACAATTGCAGATATGGGGTGAACGGCTTGGCGCGCCCGTCATCGCGCAACAGCATGGTGCGGACCCCGGCGCAGTGGCTTTTGACGGCGTTGCGGCCGCCAAATCCCGGGACGTGGATACCGTCATCATCGACACGGCCGGACGCCTGCAGACCAGGACATCCCTGATGGATGAGCTCCGCAAAGTGCGGCGGGTTGTGGAGCGGACCGTCGATGCGGCGAACATCACCGTCCTGCTCGTTGTGGACGCCACGACGGGACAGAACGGCCTCTCCCAGGCGCGTGAGTTCATGGGAGCGGTGGGCGTGGATGGTGTGATTCTCACCAAGGTGGACGGCACGTCAAAGGGTGGCATTGCGATAGCCATACGCCGTGAATTCGGTGTTCCCGTAGCCTACATCGGAACGGGCGAAGGCATCGACGACCTCGAACCGTTCGACGCCCGCGCGTTCGTGACGGCGCTGCTCGCGTAAAGGCGCGAGCGAACCGAACCTTTTCCCATGCTCCACCTGGTTCTCTGGCTCATCTTGCTACAGGTTATCGGGGCGGCGGGTTTTGCATGGGCGTTCCCATTTTTCCGTGACCTGCCGGATCGTGGCTACGGCGTCTCCAAGGTGCTGGGCATCCTTGTGCTGGCCTACGCGTACTGGGCGCTCGTCACCGCGCGTGTCCTGGACAACGGACTGCTTTCACTGCTGGCCGTCTTTGCCCTGCTGCTCGGCGCGAGCGTCGTTCTGGCGCGGCAGAACCGGGAGGAGATGGTCGATTTTGTCCGCAGCCGTTGGCGGTTGCTTGTGGCGAGCGAGGCGGTGTTCCTGTCTGCATTCGCGCTGTTCGCCGTTTTCCGAATCCTTGCCCCGGACATCACCATTTCAACATCCATCACGGGCCTCACCACCGAACAGCCGATGGATCTTGCCTTTCTCGCGAGTTCCCTGCACAGTCCGATGTTTCCCGCCGCCGATCCCTGGCTGGCGGGTCATTCCATCAGCTACTACTATTTCGGCTACCTGATCTTCAGCATCCCTGCTCAACTCACGGGAGCTGCGGCGACCGTGGGCTACAACCTTGCGTTCATTACACTGTTCGCCCTGACGGCGGTCTCAGCCTTTTCTCTAACGATGAACGCGGTCTTAAGAGCGGGAATAGCACGCGTCCAGCCACCGAGACTGGACATTGTGACAGTCATCGGCGGAGTCGCGGCGGTCATTGCGCTGCTGATTGCCGGCAACCTGAGCGG
>DAOUKW010000104.1:0-1976 GCA_034420915.1 Dehalococcoidia bacterium | reverse complement strand
CGGTCGCTCACCAGGGCATCCAGCAGGTCCAATAGGGGGGTGTCATCGCCCTCATTCACCGGACTGACATCGCTCACCATCAGGTCCTCCTCGCGTCAACGTTACAATTCCGGCAATGCAAACCCTACAATACTCTGAATATAGACCCGCAGTAAAATCCCCGTCCCCGCACCCGCCGAACCCGCCGGATTTCCCTTCGTTTACCCACGAATTGCCCCTGCCTTGCATCATGCAATGACTTCCTTTTCCTCTTACAGCAGAGTTAAGCCCGGCGCGGGCCATGCATAGGCGAGTAACTGGGTGCCTGGGGGACGTGTAAGCTCAGGGGCAGGCGTGTTGTTCAGGTAGAGACCGACTGCCCATTGGTGCCTGTGGCCCGTCTTACAGCATGGTCCGGGAGCCTTACGGCTGCATCATTGGTGACGCCCCAATCGGGGATGCTCCCGTTCGATAGATTGTCCGAATTCCGGTGGCCCCCACTGGCGACACGCCCACACCATGATGGGATGGGAGAGAAGCGATGAGCACGCGCAACGACGGCAAGAGAACGGGAAAGAGCGGGGCCCGGCGGGCATCGAAGGGTCTGCCTGAAGCATTGTCCCAAGTCAACCTGAACGCAGCAGGGATAGACGTAGGAGCCAGCAGCCACTTTGTAGCAGTTTCTGAATCCCGCTCCCAGCAACCGGTGCGAGAGTTTGAGGCTTACACCTCGGACTTGCACCGCATGGCGGATTGGCTATTGGAGTGCGGAGTGGAGACGGTGGCGATGGAGTCAACCGGGGTCTACTGGATACCGTTGTTCGGGGTGCTGGAAGATCGGGGGTTGGAGGTCATGCTGGTGGACCCCCGTCGCCTCAAGAACGTGCCCGGCCGCAAGACCGACGTATCGGACTGCCAATGGCTGCAACAACTGCACACCTACGGACTGCTGTCAGGGGCGTTCCGACCCGATGCGGAGATACGGCGTCTTAGAAGCTACCTGCGCCAGCGGTCGATGCTGGTGGAGTACGCCGCTCACCACATCCAGCACATGCACAAGGCATTGACGCAGATGAACATCAAGCTCCAGCACGTCATCAGCGACATCACCGGCAAGACCGGGATGGACATCATCGCAGCCATCGTGGGAGGCGAACGGGACCCCAGCAAACTGGCGCAACTCCGAGACCCGCGGATCAGAGCGGACGAGGAGACGATAGCCAAGTCGTTGCACGGCCAGTGGAGGGAGGAGCACATCTTCGAGTTGACGCAGGCACTGGAGCTCTACTGGATCTACCACGCCAAGGTAGAGGAATGCGACCGGGAAATCGAAAAACAGTTGGAGGGGTTCGAGGACCTCAGTGGCGGACGGTCCCTCGATAAGAGTCCCCGGAGGAACGGCGGCAAAGGAAACGCGCCTCGTTTTGACGTTCGGTCCCATCTGCACCGGATGACAGGAGTGGACCTGACCGAGATTGATGGAGTGGACGGATATACGGCGCTGAAGGTGGTGAGCGAGATAGGGACGGACATGACGAAATGGCCGACGGCCAAGCACTTCGCGTCCTGGCTGGGGCTGAGTCCCAACAACAGGATAACCGGCGGCAAGGTGATCAGTTCACGGACGAAGCCCAGCGCGAGCAAAGCAGCTGCGGCGCTTCGAATGGCAGCCAGCGCCCTCCACCGCTCCGACAGTGCCTTGGGAGCGTTCCTACGCCGGAAGAAGGCGCACCTGGGCGCGCCGAAGGCGATCACGGCCACGGCTCACAAGCTGGCCCGCATCATCTACTCCATGCTGCGCTACGGTCAGAAGTACGTGGACGCCGGCGCTTCCTACTATGAGAGTCAATACCGCCAGAGAGCGTTGCGCAACGCCAGGCGCCGGGCTGCACAGCTGGGATACGAGCTGGTTCCAAAGTCTGATAGTCAGAATCAGTCGTCACATGGAATCGACGCACTGGCACCGGCAGGCGCCTGAAAACTCAGTTACTCGATAG
>DAOUKW010000103.1:0-11131 GCA_034420915.1 Dehalococcoidia bacterium | reverse complement strand
GAAGGTGGTGTTCTCATCAAGGCGGCCGAGCCGCATCTGGACGATCATCTCAGCGGCAATCTGGATGGCGGAGATACCTTTTTCGGGTTCAACCCCGGCGTGCGCGGCACGGCCGGTGATGTCGATATCAAAGGCGATGTATGTAGGGCTGCCAGTTGTCACATGGTAGGCAGGGCCCTCGCCGTCAAAGACGACGGCCTGCTTGGCGCGAAGCATGGAGAAGTCGAGGTTCTTCGCGCCGACGAGACCGATCTCTTCTTCACGGGTGAGAGCGATTTCAACGGGGCGGCGCGCCACACCATCGTTCTGCAGAGATTCAAGCGCTTCAAGGATTACGGAGAGTCCGGCCTTGCAGTCGCCGCCAAGCACGGTGGAGCCGTCCGTGTGGATAACGTCGCCATCGATGATGGGTTTCACGCCACGGCCGGGCTCAACGGTGTCCATGTGCGCCGAGAGGAGAACGGGGGAGTCGCCGGGTTCGGACGCGATGACGTTGCCGTAGGAATCACGCGAGACGGTGAATCCAAGGTTAGTGAGGCGGGAGGTCAGGACATCAGCGATGGCTGCCTCCTCGCCGGATGGGCTGTCAATACGGACGAGGTCAGTGAATGTGCGGACGAGGCGTTCTCGGTCGATCATTGAACCTCCTAAAGCATGATCATGGAGTCGCCGAAGGAGTAGAAGCGGTATTCCTGGGCGATTGCCTCACGGTAGGCGCGATCCACAAGGTCCTTGCCCGCGAATGCTGCGGCAAGCATGAGCAGTGTGGAGCGCGGGAGATGGAAGTTGGTGATCATTGCGCCGATCACTTTGAACTCGAACCCGGGCAGGATCATGAGTTCCGTTTCTCCGATTTCAGGAGCGATCCTCCGCGGTTCGCCTTGACCGGCGGCCACTTCCTGGTTGATGGCAATTGATTCAAGCGCGCGGACAGGGGTTGATCCGACGGCAACGATGCGACGGCCCTCTGCAAGCGCCTGCGAGATGGTCTCCGCGGCATCTTCAGGGAGCTCGTAGCGCTCCTGTCCCATGACATGCTCGCGCGGGTCATCCACCTTGACGGGCCTGAACGTACCGGGGCCGACGTCCAGCGTTAGGCGGGCGATGCGGACACCCTGCTCCTGCAATCCGTCCATCAACTCCGGGGTGAAATGGAGACCGGCGGTGGGGGCAGCGACGCTGCCGGGTTTGGAGGCGTAGATGGTCTGATACCGCTCAAGGTTCGGGATTTCCTGTCGGATATACGGGGGCAGGGGAACCTGCCCGACATCATCGAGGACAAATCCTTCCGGCAGGGTTATGAGCCGGGTGCCGTCCGTGTATTGCTGACCAACGTGGACGCGCGGCGCGCCGGGAGCGTCCAATTCCACGATGGTGTTTGCGGCGACGCGGCGGGAGGGACGCACCATGGCGGTCCACATGCGCTCGTTTGCCTCAACACCTTCCCCGCTTCCCGCGACGGGGCGGATGAGGAGAATTTCGACGCGTCCGCCGCCGTCTCGCTTTGTTCCCAAGAGGCGGGCGGGAATGACACGTGTCTCATTGACAACGAGGACATCGCCCTCGGTGAGTACGGTGCCGAGATCATAGAAATGCTTGTGCTCAATCAGGCCGGAGTCACGGTGAATAACGAGGAGGCGAGAGTGGTCGCGCGGTTCAGCAGGCTGTTGGGCGATAAGATGCTCCGGCAGTTCAAACTCGTAATCGGCCACCATAAAGGGTGCTGAGCCGTCGTTGCCGGTATCGTCAGATGTCATGAGATATGTCAGCCTTGCGCAACAGTCTGTACTGGTGATTCTACAACGGAGACGGTTCCCGTCATACCGGCCTCAGGGTGGCCGGGTATCGAGCAGATGAGCGCGAATTCGCCGGTTTCCGTTGGGGTGAACCGGACTGTCTTCTTCGAACCGATACGCATCGATCCCGTGGCAACGCCGAACTCCTCGATGACGAGATCGTGGTCGACAGTGCCAAGGTTTCTGAATTCGATAACGGCTTCCTCGTTCACGGGAATCTCGATCATGTCCGGTTCAAAGGCGAATTCAGTTCCGACAATGATATAAGTGCCATCGGGCTGCAGGCCTCTCGCGCCAAGGTCATTGTTGTTTCCGCAGGCGACTGCAAGCGCCAAGACGAGCAGCACACACACAAGGGCAGCCAGCCGGACAGGCGCTAGCTGAACTTTCAGCTGCCGGCGCGCCATGTGTCCCTATGGGCTACCTTTCCTGCGCTGCCCATCGTTTTCCTCCACTGACTAATTTGCTATGTGCGCCTGGGCGGCGGAAACCGTGTTCCGCAGCAACATTGCGACGGTCATGGGGCCGACACCGCCCGGCACGGGCGTGATGGCGCTCGCTACTTCCGACACGGCGTCAAAGTCAACATCGCCGACAATCTTGTAGCCTCTTCTCTGGCTCTTGTCCTCAATGTGATTGATGCCCACGTCAATGACGACTGCGCCCGGCTTGACCATATCGGCTGTAATGACTTCAGGAATACCAACGGCTACAACAAGGATGTCCGCCTGCTTTGTGACCTCAGCAAGATTTGGGTCCGTCCGGTGGCAAACGGTGACGCGCGGATAAAACTTCGGATCGCCCTGCATCCACGCCGTGGCGATGGGCTTTCCTACGATGTTGCTGCGACCAACGATGACGGCGTGCTTACCGCCAAGATGCACACCCTCCCGCCTCAGCATCTCCATGACGCCGAACGGCGTGGCCGGCACGAACTGGGAGTCGCCTATAGCCAGGTGGCCGATGTTGAGCGGGTGAAAGCCGTCCGCGTCCTTGTCGGGTCGGACACATTCAATGATGGCGTGTTCCTCAATGTGCGGCGGCAGCGGCAGTTGCACGAGTATGCCATGGACGCGATCCGCGCGGTTGAGCGACTCGATGAGATCCAGCAGGCCGTCCTGCGAGACGGAGGAATCTATACGGTGAATCTCCGTGTAGATGCCGACTTCTCGGCAGGCACGTTCCTTGTTGGCGACATAGGTTTGGGAGGCGGGATCATCCCCCACAACGACGGCGGCGAGACCGGGCATGACGCCCTTCGCCTTGAGCGCGGCCACATCACGCGCGACTTCCTTGCGAATGTCTGCCGCGATGCCCCGGCCGTCGATGATGCGTGCGGTCAATGGCGTGCTCCGTGTGTATCTGTCCCTTATCGAGTATAGCGTCCATGACGGCAGGGACGGCGTATATTCCGTTCTGCGATAATCTGGGGACTGCATGAACAGAGGAGCATTTACCCGTAATGTTAACCACCGGAATCGATATGTGTGAGGTATGGAGAATCAGAGAGGCTCGTGAACGGTTCGGGCAGCGGTTTCTGGATCGTGTGTATACACCGGAGGAACAGCGGACGAGCCGGATGAGAGATCCTGAACTTGCGGCGAGGTTTGCCAGCAAGGAGGCAGTGATGAAGGCGCTGGGCACGGGCGCGCGCGGCGTGGGCTGGAAGGATATTGAGATTTTGCCGATGCGCGGCGGCAAGCCGGAGGTGCGCCTGCACGGTCGCGCGAAGGCCGTTGCGGAGCGCATAGGCCTGACGGATTTGACCGTGAGCCAGACACATTCGATTGAATATGCGCTGTCGATCGTGGTGGGGACGGCGGAGTATCCGTCGCCCTATCACGCGCCGGAGTAGGCGGGTTCACAGTTCAGCGGTGCGACATGAGAGCCGTCACAGCCGCGGAGATGCGGCGCATTGAAGAGGACGCAATAGCGGCGGGCACAACCGTTGAGGAGTTGATGCAGCGGGCCGGGCGTGCGGTTGCGGATGCCGTTGGGGAGGCGCTCGACGGGCGTGTGGTTGGACGGCGAGTTCTTGTTCTCGCCGGGCCGGGCAAGAACGGCGGCGACGGGCTGATTGCCGCTCAGCTGCTGCGGCAACGGGGGGCAAGCGTTTCGGTTGTGTGTCCCATTCCGCGAGCGGACAATGACCCGCTGCTGGAAGAATGTGCAGCGGCAGGTTGCTCAATCACGCAGGGTGAATTGGCTGAGTGAAGCACGACTCTTGCTAAAGCCGAGCTTGTTGTTGACGCCCTGCTCGGCACCGGACGGTCGCGTGCCATCGAGGGGCCCATTCTCAATGCCCTGGATGCAGTTCGCGGTGCAAGCGGGACTACCGTAATAGCCGTTGATTTGCCGTCGGGCCTCGACTCGGATACGGGGGAGGTGGATCCGGCCACGCTGTCTGCAGATATCACGGTGGCACTTGGCAGCGTGAAAATCGGCTGCCTGACCGTGAAAGGCGCGGAAATTTGCGGGCAGATTTGCGTTGCCGAAATCGGGCTTGGTGGAGATGCGGATGATGGTGACGGCGTCCATGTTCTGACCGCCGGAGACATCAGGGGGCTTCTACCGGAGCGTAGGGCAACAGGGCATAAGGGCACGTTTGGGCACAGCCTCATTGTTGGAGGATCGGAAGCGTACCGCGGCGCCCCGGCGCTGGCCGCGTTGGCAGCGGCACGGGCGGGCGGGGGAACGACCGCTATCGCAGCACCTGATTCGATTACGGCTTCTCTGGCGACTACCGCGCCGGAGGCGACACATATTCCGCTTACGAGCCATCCGCAGACCGGCCTGACCGGAGCAGGTGCAGTTTCACAGCTCATGGCATCGTTGCAAGCAAAAGCGCCGGACGCGTTTTGCATCGGGCCCGGGCTGGGTCGATCAGTCGGCAGCGATATGTTTGTTGACGTGCTGCTGCGAGAGCTTCCTGCGAGTACGCCAACGCTCATCGACGCTGACGGTCTGAATATGCTGGCTGAGAAATCGGTCTGGTGGGAATCACTGCCCGGCCCAGCGGTCATCACGCCCCACCCGGGTGAGATGGCGTCCTTGTGTGACATGTCCGTGCAGGATGTCCAGGCAAACCGCATTGAGCTCGCAACTGAGAAGGCGAAGGAGTGGGGCGTAACGGTGGTACTCAAGGGGGCGTATACGGTCGTTGCGAGCCCCGATGAGCCGCCGTCCGTCTGTCCTTTGGCGCTTCCCGCCCTTGCGTCAGGCGGAACAGGCGACGCCTTGGCAGGAATCATCACCGGATTCCTGCCACAGGGGCTGACAACCTCCGCGGCGGCGCGGGCGGGTGTGTATGTGCATGGAACTGCAGCGGCTTTGGCGGCTCAAGCAAACGGCAACATGACGTCGGGGTTGTTGGCGTCCGACCTGATTGAGAAGATCCCGGCGGCGATGGCGCTGATTGGGCGGGGAGAGGGGCCGGTTCCGCCGATGTTTGCCTAGCGCCAGCCGATGGCGCGGAGCCATTCCTCGAATTTGAGCGTCGGGATGCCCCATTTGGCTTCCAGGGCAGGAATGTCCTCGTCGTAGCCGTAGGCCTGATACCACTTTCCCATCGCGACGCCGGACTCCGGCATGTTCGCTCGCACCTCCTCGGGTATCTCTTGATAGACGATCTCATGGCCGACGACGCGGGTGAGGGCGGCGGCGATGTCGGTCATCGTGAGGGTTTCGGCGGCGATATCGATCTCCTGGCCGTCGTATTTTTCCGGGTTGTTGAACGCGGCTGCGGCGTATGCGCCGATGTCATGGCCCGAGATGACCTGCAGGGTCTTGTCCGGTGTCAGGAGGCCGCGAACGACGCCGTTGGCGAGACCATTGCTGTCGGAGATGTAGTTCTCCATGAATGACACGGGACGGAGGATTGTGTACGGGACGCCGTTTTCCCGGATGTGGGCAATAACCTCTCGCTTGGCGTCCCAGTAGCTGACGCCCCTGTTCGGCTCCTTTGCCCCGCAGGAGGAGGTGTAAACAAGATGCTGGACTCCTGCCCTCTTCGCAGCGTCTGCGACGGCGATGCCCTGCCGTGCCTCGTGCATAGGTTCATCGCCACGCGCCTCTGATTGCACGGAAAAGACACCATATGCGCCCTCCATGGCAGCATCGAGTGATGCGACATCGTCCATGTTGCCTGCCACAATCTCCACGCCGCGCGCGGCGAGCGCCTGCGCTTTTTCACTCTGAGGCGAACGCGTAAAGCCGCGGACGTGCCAGTCCTTGGAGGACAGCAAGTGGCCGACAAGGCCGCCGCCCTGGTTGCCGGTTGCGCCGATGACGAGGATTGTGCGGGTCGGGTTGGTCATGTGTGATTCTCCTTGTTTTCAGATTGTTTCAGATTCGCGACTCTGATGGATAGACCCGACGCGTATAATTGCGTGTGTCTTTTGGGCAGACCGGATGGATTCCGGCTTTCGCCGGAATGAGGTGGTACGGGATGCTGTTGGCGGTTGATATAGGGAACACGAACATGAAGTTCGCCGTTTTTGACGGTGAGCAGATTGTCGTGTCTGCCCGCCTCCCGACAGGTGAAAGCTATTCGCCGTCCGATACGGCTGGGTACATGTGCGCGGAGTTGGCCCGACACAGCATTCGTGAAGCCGATATAGACGGCGTTTCACTCTGCTCCGTTGTGCCGCCCCTGACGACGATGATGGAGCGTGCGGCGGTGGACACGTTCGGCGTCGCGGCACTGGACGTCAAGACAGCGAAGCATCGAGGCGTGACAGTGGATGTTGACAAGCCGGACGGCGTTGGCACGGACAGGATCGTGAACGCGGCGGCGGCACACGGGCTATACGGCGGGCCCAGTATCGTGGTTGATTTCGGCACCGCTACGACGTTTGACGTGGTCACGAAGGACGGAGTTTTCATCGGCGGCGTGATCGCCCCGGGAATCACGCTGGCGTCCGAGGCGTTGACGCGAAGGGCGGCGCAGCTACCGCCCATTTCGCCGGTATTTCCCGAAAAAGTTATCGGGCGTGACACGGATCAGGCGATGCGCTCAGGTCTGATGTATGGGTATCTTGGTCTGATGGAGGGTGTGATACAGCGGATACGCGCTGAGATCGGTTCCGAGGCTCGTGTGATTGCGACCGGCGGGCTTGTTGAGCCGATTGCGGAGCGGACGGAGTTCATCGACGAGTTGGAGCCTGACCTGACGCTGCAGGGTTTGCGGCTGATTTGGGAACTGAATCAGGGATAGACTGAGCAAATCACGATTCAGATTCCCGCTTTCGCGGGAATGACGGTTGATGAACGGGAATGACGGAGTGAGAAGGTAGGAGATGAGTGGGGCAGATGCGATAGCGGGTAAGCGAATCGTGCTGGGTGTGTCCGGCAGCATCGCGAGCTATAAGGCGGCGGACATCGCCTCCAAGCTGATGCAGACGGGGGCGCTTGTTGACGTTGTGCTGACACGCTCCGCGCAGGAGTTCATCACCCCGCTCACGTTCCGTTCGTTGACACATCGCCTCGTGATAACTGACCTGTTCGACGCCAACTCCGAGGACCCGCTTGAGCACGTGGAAATTGCTCGGCAGGCGGACGCCATCGTCATCGCGCCGGCGACGGCGAACCTGATGGCCAAGCTGGCGCACGGCCTCGCGGACGACGCCCTCTCGACCATCGTTCTCGCGACAGAGGCCCCCGTTCTCATCGCGCCCGCGATGGAGCACCACATGTGGGCGAACGCGGCGACTCAGGCGAACGTGGCGGTGTTAAAAGGGCGCGGTTTTGAATTCGCCGGGCCCAATGAGGGGCGGCTTGCCTCCGGCGCGGTCGGCAGCGGGCGACTGGTAGATACGGCTGAGATTCTTGAGGCGCTGGGGGGGATTCTCTCGGCGAATCAAGACTTGGCAGGGCGGCACATCGTGGTCTCGGCGGGCGGAACCCAGGAGCCGATTGACCCCGTGCGCGTTGTGACGAATCGCTCATCAGGAAAGCAGGGCTATGCGTTCGCGGAGGCTGCGCGAGATCGCGGCGCGCGAGTGACGCTGGTAACGGCGGCAAGCCTGACCAACCCGGCTGGCATCAAGGTCGTCAAGGTGGAAAGCGCGCGCCAGATGCTTGCAGCCGTTTCCGACGCGCTGAATGACGCAGCGGATGCGCTTGTCATGGCGGCGGCTGTCGCGGACTGGGAGCCAATCTCTGCGGCGGGTCAGAAGATGAAGAAGGTTGAAGGACAGGACCGCCTGACCATTGAGATGCAGAAGACACCGGACATCCTCGCGCAGGTGAGCGACCTGCCCGGCATCAAGGTCGGCTTTGCCGCCGAGACGGAGGACCTGCTCAATAACGCCCGCGCCAAGCTGGAGGGCAAGAAGCTGGACATGATTGTCGCCAATGACGTTTCTGCGACGGATGCCGGCTTTGCGGTGGATACAAATCGCGTTGTCATCCTTGACAAGTCCGGCGGTCAGGAAGACCTGCCACTGATGTCGAAGCGCGAGGTGGCGGATACCGTGCTGGATCGCGTGTGCGCCCTTTTCGGCGGGTGATCAACGAGGAACTCGCGTGACCGAAACGGGTACCCGATTCGTTTCCCTGGTTATTCTCGCCGCGGGCAGTTCCTCGCGCATGGGCCGACCCAAGCAGACGCTGCCCTGGATGGGCAAGGACCTTCTCACCTACCAGGTTGAGCAGGGCGGGCTTTCGGGCGTGGATGAGCTGATTGTTGTCCTTGGCGAAGACGCGGGGGACTATCGGCCACTGCTGCCGGAGTCGCTTGAGCGAGTGCCTGTCTACAAGATCATCGAGAACCCGGATTACGAACGCGGCAAGACGACGTCCGTGCTGGCCGGGTTGGCCGCTGCCGACCCACGCGCCACTGAGTGGATCTTTCTCGCGATGGACTCGCCGAAGCCGGCGCACATCACGGACATGCTGGTGGAGGCGCATCATGCCGGCGGGCTGCCGATCACGTATCCGTGGCACGGCGGCATCGAAGGGCACCCGCCAGTCATGAACTCTTCGCTGCGTTCCGAGATCGAGGCAATCACGGAGGCGAAGCGCGGTCTGCGCGAAATCACGGAACGAGACCCCGACCGTGTCAACAGGGTCGAGTTTGCAGACCCGATCGTCATCGTGAACATGAACAGCCCGGAGGACTATGAGCGGGCGCTCGTGGTGACGGGGCAGGCGGCGGGTTAGGCATACCCCCCACCCCGGCCCTCCCCCACAAGGGGGGAGGGAGATCGGGATTCGCTACAATAGAAGCCACTATGAATCACCGCACCATTCGTCCTGCCTTATTGAGCCCTCGGAGCGCCCACTAATGGCGACCGACTCGAACCCTGCGGCCGAGATGCCGCCTGCGTATGATCCGGCGCGATTTGAAGAGGCGCGGTATCGGTGGTGGGAAGAGCGCGGCTACTTTAAACCGACCATCGTCGAGGGTAAAGAACCATTCGTGATTATTATGCCGCCGCCCAACGTCACGGGGCAGCTGCACCTCGGTCATGCGCTGACGGCGGCAATCGAGGATACGCTGGTGCGATGGCACCGAATGCGGGGCGACCCCACACTGTGGCTGCCGGGGACGGATCACGCTGGTATCGCAACTCAGTATGTCGTTGAGAATCAGCTCGCGTCTCAGGAGACGGATCGACGCAAGATCGGACGCGCGCAGTTCACCGACCACGTTTGGGATTGGGTGCGTGAGTGCATGGATTTAATCCAGTATCAGCACCGCCGCCTCGGCGCTTCCTGCGATTGGTCACGCGAGAGATTCACTCTGGATGAGGGGCCCTCGCTCGCTGTCCGTACGACGTTCGTCAATCTTTTTAACAAGGGACGCATCTACCGTGGCGAGCGGATGATCAACTGGTGCCCAACGGATCACACTGCCCTCTCAGATTTAGAAACCGAATACGAGGACACCGAGGGCAAGCTCTGGCACATCAACTATCCGTACACCGACGGCTCAGGGCGTTATGTAACAGTCGCCACGACACGACCCGAGACATACCTGGGCGATACGGCCGTCGCCGTGAACACGAACGACCCACGGTTCACGGACGCCATCGGCACGACGGTGCGCCTTCCCATTATCGACCGTGAGATTCCCATCGTCGGTGATGACTACGTGGATATGGAGTTCGGGACGGGCGCGCTCAAGGTGACACCGGCGCACGACCAAAACGACTTTGAGATTGGCCAGCGGCATGGGCTGGATCTTATCGAAGTCATTGATTCGGACGGCACGATGAATGAACAGGCCGGACCGTATGAGGGACTTGACCGCTTTGAGGCGCGGCGACAGATCGTGTCAGACCTTGAGGCGAGGGGATTCCTGGAGAAGACAGAGGAGTACCAGAACCGCATAGGACGATGCTATCGCTGCCAGTCGGTCATTGAGCCGCGCATCAGCATCCAGTGGTTCGTCGACATTCTGCCCCTCGCCGAGCGGGCTGCGGAGGCCGTGCGGGACGGTCGAATCAACATCGTGCCTGAGCGCTTCACGGGAACGTATCTCAACTGGATGGACGGCATCCGCGATTGGTGCATCTCCCGCCAGTTGTGGTGGGGACATCGGATTCCGGCATGGTTCTGCGGCGACTGTGAAGGCGACCGGCTGGAGATGGTGCTGCGGGAGCCCGTCACAGGCGCAGACGGGCATGATGTGTGGTCGGGCACGTACGCGGAACTCACCCGCATGGGCCTGACCCACGACGAAATCGTCTCACGTTCGGATCGGGTGGATGCGGACAAGGACGTAACACCCATCGTGGCGGCGGAGGATCCGTCCGCTTGCCCCTCCTGCGGCTCCACAAATCTCCTAGAGGACCCCGATGTGTTAGACACATGGTTCTCTTCGGGGTTGTGGCCCCACTCCACGCTGGGTTGGCCGGAGCAGACCGAGGATTTCCTTTATTTCTATCCAACATCCGTGCTTGAGACGGGATATGACATCCTCTTCTTCTGGGTCGCTCGAATGATCATGCTGGGTATTGAGAACACCGGCGACATTCCTTTCCGCACCGTCTATCTGCACGGGTTGGTGCGCGACGCTCAACGACAAAAAATGTCAAAGACGCGGGGGAATGTAATCGATCCGCTGGAGAGCATCGCGGAGTACGGCACGGACGCGCTGCGTATGGCGCTGACTATCGCCACCAGTCCGGGTAATGACCTGGCGATGACTCCGGGCCGTATGGAGGCGGGGCGGAACTTCGCCAACAAGTTGTGGAACGCGGCGCGTTTTGTGGTGCGGTCCATGGAGCAGTCAGACATGCAGGTTGGCGGCGAAATGCCCGCGCCGGAGCACCGGGAAGACCGGTGGATTGTCTCTCGCATGGCAAGCGTCACTGCCGACGTGAACCGCC
>DAOUKW010000102.1:0-7528 GCA_034420915.1 Dehalococcoidia bacterium | reverse complement strand
TCGCAGTCCTACGGCAACTTCTACCGCCACGCGCACACCTACCTGCTGGAGGACAACTAGCAACAGGCTTCAGGCTTTCAGGGCCTGACAGGCCCGTCGCAAAGCACGAGTCTTGGGGGACGGACGCGAATGCGTCCGTCCCCCAACATCTTTTTCACGGTAGGATGGATTGAGCCGATAGCGTGCGCCCGTAGCTCAGTGGAGTAGAGCATCGGTCTTCGGAACCGAGGGTCGCGGGTTCGAATCCTGCCGGGCGCGCCACCCCACACCCCACCCGTCATTCCCGTGCTTGACACGGGAATCCATCCGATCCCCGCGCCACATCCGGCTTGACACCGGTTAGCGTTTTGTGTTCTGGTCACCGGACTGTAAGTCGACTAACCAGTCTGATTGAAGGATAGGTCAGCGACTTGACTGTTTCCGGGTACCCTCTGGTACGGTTGGTAGGTGAGTGGAGACGCGATTCCAAACCGTGCCTCCAATGCCGGATGAAGGATCAGAGGTGGCAGAGAAATTCCCCGGGTGGCGATTCAAGCGAATGGCCCCCGCCGACCCCAATACGAACCCCGTGCAAGGTGAGTTCTTTGCATCCACATCCGACTTACCCGAACGCTTGGTTCGTGAGGCGCTCCAAAATTCCCTTGACGTGCGTGAGGGCAACGCTCCCGCAGTAGTTCGATTCGTCTTTAGCGGCGACGAACATGCTGTCCCACTTAACAAGGCTAAGCCTTACATAGAAGGTCTCCTTCCCCACATTGAAGCTGTCGTAAAGGCGGGTGGCCTCTCGTCGGCAAGGGAAGAGAGCAGTCATGAGGGTGATGACGACGGGGATGATGAGCCATATAACCCCCTGGATTGTTTCAACCGCCCTATGACATACCTGGCTGTGGAAGATTTTGGCACCAGCGGCCTGACAGGGGATGTTACAGCCAATTCAGAGATGGAGCGGGGCAACAACTTTTGGGGCTTCTTTCGCAGTATCGGCATTTCCCCAAAGGGAGCAGACGAGGGCGGCTCATGGGGAGTCGGCAAATGGGTTTTCCCGGACGCTTCCATAATCAACGCATTCCTAGGGGTGACTCAAAGAGCCGGCACGGATGAATGGTTACTCATGGGCCAAGCCATGCTCAAGACGCACTCCATTGGTGACGATAAGTACCCTCCATACGGCTCATTTGCGGCCTATTCGGACGACCCGGACCATCTGTGGTTACCGTTGCCTACGCAGGAAGAGCATCATTCGTTGCACGCCTGCGAAGAATTTAACCTCCAGCGAATCAGTCGAGGCCCCGGCCTGTCAGTTGTTATTCCGTATCCCAAAGATGAGCTTACGCCTTCGGCAATTGCCCGTGCCGTCGTTACTCAGTACTTCATGGCGATCGTCCGCGGAGACCTCATCGTCGAGATTGATCACCCAGCACACGCGAACATACGAATAGACGGCGGAACCATCGAAGAGCAAGCCAAGGACATCGCCAAATCAGACCGTGATGACGAGTCACCAGAATCAATGGTACGTGCAATCAGGTTCGCCCGACAATCCATGACACTACCTGCTGACGAATATATTGGTGTCAATGCCCGGCGCATTAACGATAATCTGGACGCAGGAAGCCTTAGGGAGCGTTTCGCGGCAGGTGAAACGCTGTCTTTCCTTGTCGACGCGCGAGTCCAATCCCGCAACAATCGCCCCGCCGCTGACAGTACATTCCGGCTCCATCTGCAGAAAGACGAACATCTCGACGAGGGGCATGACTATTTTGTCCGAGGCCATCTCCGCATACCCCGGATGGATCACATCAAGGGTTACAAGGCGCGGGCGCTGGTGCTGGTGGACAACAACTCCGATCTTGGGCACTTGTTGCGTGATTCCGAGGGACCTGCCCACATGAGTTGGGACCCGCACGCAACCCGACTTAAGGATGGTTGGGTTGGCGGCTACAATCGGGTTCAGGAAGTGAGACGCGCCGCCGTGACCATCCTGAGGGTGCTTACTGAGCAGGCGCGCACGCTACAACGCCACGCATTGGCCGACCTTTTCCCTTCCCCCCGAACACCAACGAATACAGACAATGGCCCAGGGCACGTGCCCGGCGACCAAGGAGGCAAGGTTGAACCACCGCCTCCGAGACAAGCCCCTCTCAACGTGCAACAGATCAGCTCCGGCTTTCGCGTTTCACGTGGCTCTGAGAACGCTACCCCTCTCGGAACTTGGGACGTGCGCGTTGCTTACGACGTGTCACGAGGAAACGCTTTCAGAGACTTTGCTGCAGGGGTTCGATCCGGCGTACTCGATTTCTCCCTCCTTGATGATGGGCAGTTCTCATTTAGCAGCGATGGTTGCTCTTGGCACTTAGTCGACCACAACCGGCTCCAACTGACGGTAGAGCAAGAGGATTTTACCCTGTCCGTGACGGGCTTTGACGGGAGGGATGTAATCACTGACATTCAGCGCAGTGAAGTGTCAGACGAGGATGAAGCGACCGAATGAAACGTCATTTCAACTACACTGGTCGCATCCGAATTACCCGGAGTGAGGCTCAGGTCCGCATCTTGGAAGACGAAGTGGAGGGCAGCCCAGTCTTCCAATTGGACTTAAACATTCGCCCGAATCGTCAGTTTCCCCCTGATGCTGTTGTCCGAGTAGAAGCCGCACGAAGCAATGTCTCACAGAGTTGGGATTATGGCACTGTTGCGCAACTTGCAACACTTTCCGCCAATGAGCGACGTCTCACAGACGTGGAACGAACAGCGCAATTCAAGGTTTTTGTCGTGGCATCGGATGGCTCGGGACGACTCCTTGGGCTTGCTGATAGAATCAGGCCGATTCAGCCCATTGATTCCTTGGTACCTCTAAAGGAAGTTGGACGAGAGACCTTGGGTGAGGAGGTTTGGCGCGTCGACTTCGGAACTGAGGGGGAAGACGGTCCGGTTCTTTTGGTGAACAACGCCATTCCGGGCATCGCCGACGTTGTACAGGGAAACGATACTTTCCGCACCCTCATCATGCCGCAAGTGCTGCGAATCATCCTAACGCACATTGCGATCATCGAGAGGCACGAGCCGGATGACAACGAAGAGAGTTGGTGGACAGACTGGTTTCAATTCGCCAGAAACCTTGAGGCGGGGCCGCCTAACGACATCACTTGGGGTGACAACGCAGCAGAGAGCGACATCAGCGAGATGCAATTATGGATACATGGAGTGGTCAAGGCATTTACTGATAGGCGTCTCCACGCTGTGTCTCAATTCACGTCGGAACTAGAAAGGTCGCGGTCGTGATGAGAGTTAGAAGATTAGTACCCACCGGGATTGAACGTGCCAGAGTCTTGTTAGAGGAGTGGCGGACTAACGAGCGCATTGACGATGAAAGCCTGGACGATATCCTCCAGGACAGTGCCCTTACAGAGGATTTCCAGCCTGCTATCGAGATTGAGCGGCGTGCGATCGCTACACGACGTGATGCAGCAGAATTGCTAGCCCCGCTTCTCGACGCCATCGAGCGGCCGATAGCCGATGACGCCGGGCTTTGGTCGTGGCTGGGGATGTTCTTTGCACCGGAGTTTCCTCCCTCGAGGAGGGTAACAACGGGTGCCTATGTTTTTCTAGGAGATGAAACTACAACAGAGTCGCGTCGTGCTTACCAACGACGCTATCGTCACACGTTAAGGGCTTCTTATCTCATACAACGGCAGCATGGAGAAACTGCCGCTTTCCTACTTGATCAGCCCATAACTTCGTTTTCGGACTTAGAGGACAGGCTACTTTCGGATTTCCGAGCATTCTCATCGGTCGGCGTCATACAGTTGGCAATTCAGTTGTATACACGCGGCAGTTCTCTCAAACCTGATTACTCACGATCCGCAGGTGGTTTAAGACATATGCTTCGTGTGCTTAACCAATTGGAGCGCACTCATGACGTCTACGGCATGGAGGCCGAGGCACTTATGGAGATTCTGCCAGCCGCCTTCGACCCATGGAAATCTACATAGCACCCCCAATCCCCTATACTGTCTGAACGGGATACCACAAGGGAGACTCTGAGGATGGCTACGACGACAACCACAACGACGGCGAACGGGACGGCGGCGAACGGAATCATTCAAGCGCCGCGAACGCTGACGCCACAGCAGGTGCAGCGATTCAGTCGGCACATCATCATGCCGCAGGTCGGCAGCATCGGGCAGCGCAAGCTCATGGACGCGAGTGTCCTGCTCATCGGGGCCGGCGGGCTCGGCTCCCCGCTCGCCATGTACCTGGCCGCCGCCGGCGTCGGCAAGATCGGCATCGTCGATTTCGATGACGTCGATATCACCAACCTGCATCGTCAGCTCCTGCACGGGCACGATGACATCGGCCGCCCCAAGGTCGATTCCGCCGAGGATACCATCCGCGAAATCAACCCGGACGCGGAGATCGTCAAGATCGCCAAGCACATCAACTCCGAGAACGCCATGGAGATTGCGGAGGAGTTTGACATCCTCATCGACGGGACGGACAACTTCCCCACGCGCTATCTCATCAATGACCTCGGCGTGCTCATGGACAAGCCCGTCGTCCACGGCTCCATCTTCATGTTTGACGGCCAGGTGACGACGTTCCTGCCCGGGCAGGGCTGCTACCGCTGCCTGTACCCCGCGCCGCCGCCGCCCGGCATGGTTCCCTCCTGCGCGGAGGCGGGCGTGCTTGGCGTGCTGCCGGGCATCATCGGCTCCCTCATGGCGACGGAGGCCATCAAGCTCATCCTGGGCGTCGGCAAGCCGCTCGTGAACCGACTGCTCATGGTCGATGCGCTGGACATGGACATGCGGACGGTGAAGATCCGCAAGGATCCGAACTGCCCCGCCTGCGGCGAGAACCCGACGGTCACGGAGCTCATCGACTACGAAGCCTTCTGCGGCATGCCCGCGTTCGAATAGGCTTTCTCGGCTCGCGCTCACAACGGATCGGCCTTCCCTGTTCGCATCCCGCGTTCCGGCGCGGGAAGTCACTCGCGTTGCCCAATAAGGCCGTGACTGCCACGTTAAAATAGATTGGAAGAATCCAGCGCGGAGGGAAGAAGATTGACCGATACACCAACGCGGGCGCGTGAGGAAGACGGCGCCGACGACAGTGAGTGGAATGGCGAGGGCGGGACCGGAGGCGCGCATCCCATTCTGCGGCGTCTGCTGCCTGCGATGACCGCTATCCCGGGATTGAAGGTGGACCGCAGAACATTCCTGGGGAAACAGCTGGATCGCTATTACGCCCAGAACAGCATCGAGGTCGGAAGAGCAATCGCGACAACGCCGCTGGCGGCCGGCGTGCCCATGGAAACGCTCGACAGGATGGCCGATGCGATCATCATGTCGCACATCGTCAAGGCATCCAGCATCTCCTTCGCGGCGGGGCTGCCGGGAGGATGGCTGATGGCGGCGACACTTCCCGTGGACCTTGCCCAACTCAATTGGAACGCGGTGGTATGCGCGCAGAAGCTGATGTACCTGTACGGATGGGACGACCTGTTCGAGGACGGCGATCTGCAGCTGAACGAGGAAACGGAGATCAGGATATGGCTGCTGGTCGGCGCGGTTTTCGGGGTGCGCCAGGCGACTGACAGCCTGAAGGAGATTGCAGAGGCGTCAAAGTCAAACGCCGCATACTGCATCGCCAGGATTCGCCTGACCGCGGCGCCCCTCTATATTCCTCTCAGGTACGCGCTCTTCCGCACAATCGGCGTGCGGCTGACAAAGACTTCGTTCGCGAAAGGGATCAGCAAGCTGGTTCCCCTTGCCGGCGGCGGCATCTCGGCATCCATTACGGCGGTCTCTCTGCGCAGCATGACCAGGAATCTCAAGGATCATCTGAAAGAAATCGCAATCTGACCCGCGCTGCCATTCCCGCCCGCCTGCTGTCCGCAACGCGATAAACTAGGCACATGACCGGCAGCATACTGGACACAATCGGCAATACGCCCCTTGTTGAACTGAAACGGCTTCAACCCAAGCCGGGCGTCCGACTTTTTGCCAAGTTGGAGGGCCAGAACCCGACGGGCAGCGTGAAGGACCGCATCGCTCTGCTCATGGTGGAGAACGCGGAGGCGGACGGAACGCTTGGCGACGGCCGCATCATCCTGGAATCCTCCAGCGGCAACACCGGCGTCTCGCTCGCCATGGTCGCCCGCTACAAGGGCTATCACGTCACCGTCGTCTTGCCGGACAACGTGACTGATGAACGGCAGGCGCTGATTGAATCCTTCGGCGCGAACGTCGTCTTCAGCGAGGGCCGTCACGGCACGAACGGCGCAATCGAGGTCGCGCAGGAGATGGCCGAGAAAGAGCCGGACAAGTACGTGATGCTCTACCAGTACGGCAACGAGGCGAATCCCCGCGCGCACTACGACGGCACGGGCGAGGAGATCATCCAACAACTGCCTGAAGTGGATACATTCGTCGCCGGGCTCGGCACGGGCGGGACATTGACGGGCGTTGGACGGCGACTCAAGGAGCACAACCCTGACGCGCGGATCATCGCCGTCGTCCCGCACCCGGAGGAGCGCATCCAGGGGCTGCGGTCGCTGGAGGACGGATTCATCCCGCCAATCCTCGACACGACGGTTCTGGACGGGCAATTCATCATCACTTCGCGTGAATCGTTCGAGAAGACGCGGGAACTGTTGCAGACGGAAAGCATCTTCGCGGGCATCTCATCCGGCGCGGTGTTGGCATGTGCGCAGCGGCTGGCGGAGCGGATGGACAACGGCAACATCGTCTGCCTGTTCGCGGACGGCGGCTGGAAGTACCTCTCCACCGGCCTGTGGACACGCCCGCTTGATGAAATCGACGCCGAGATGGGGCGCAAGATCTGGTGGTAGAGGACGGCGGTTCGCGTCCAACCGCGCCGAGGGGATTCGGCGGCCATTTCCTGCCATTCGCCGCGGTTACGCTGATCATCTTCGTTGCCGACCAGGCAGCCAAGCTGCTGATCGTCAATAATCTGCGCCTCTATGAGTCGATCCCGGAGGATGGCCTGCTCCGGCTAACCCATGTAACAAACACCGGCAGCGCGTTCGGCCTGCTGCGCGGCCATACGGAGTTCCTGATCCTGGTCAGCATCATCGGGGTGTTGGGCGTGCTGTTCTATTACCGGGCGAACGGGCGGGAGAGCGCCCTGCTGCGTTACTCCCTCGCCCTCCTGTTGGGCGGCGCGCTGGGCAACCTGGCAGACCGACTTTTTCGGGGCGCCGTCGTGGACTTTATCAGCGTGCAGGTATGGAGCGACTACTATTTCCCGACGTTCAAAGTGGCGGATTCCGCACTGACAATCGGGCTGTTCGCGTTGGCTTTCTATGTGCTGAGGAATCGCGCAACGGAGAAGCGGCGGGAGACGGAGGGGATGCTGGATTCCCGCTTTCGCGGGAATGACGAATCTTCAGTGGAAGAACAGAGGGCTGAGGATGGAGACTCGTCTGACCGTCCCGCCTGAGACATCGGAGAGGCGGCTTGATCGATACCTGGCCGCCGCGCTCTCTGCCGACATCTCACGGTCG
>DAOUKW010000101.1:0-3147 GCA_034420915.1 Dehalococcoidia bacterium | reverse complement strand
ATCTTCCCTGCTGATCTGGCCGGTATCCTCATGACGGTCAAGCCGCCGTACAACGTCAACACCCTGGCGCAGGCGGCGGCCATCGCTGCTATCGAAGACCTGGATAACGCATTGGCAACGGTGAACCTCATCGTGAAAGAGCGCGCCGTCTTGGAAGAGGGCCTCCGATCACTGCCTGCCGTGCGCGTATTTCCCTCAGACGCCAATTTCATGCTTGTACGCTTCCTCGAGCACAACGCAAGAGAGTTGCACGCCTCATTGCTGAAACGTGGCATCGCCCTCCGGCATTTCAACACGCCTGAACTGCGCGATTGTATCCGCATATCTGTCGGCCGACCGCGTGACCATGAGCGTTTGCTTGAAGCCATGCGCGAGGAAATGGAGGCTCAGAAGTGACAGGGGAGGGAGCGGCTGCGCCCCGTCAGGCCACCGTCCGGCGTGAGACGCGGGAGACTATTGTCGAAGTATCGATCGACCTTGATGGACGCGCGCAGCACGATGTGAGCACCGGCTCACTGATGCTCAACCACCTGATAGATCAACTTGGTCGACACAGCGGCTTCGATCTCACGGTGCGCGCCGAGGGATTGAACGACCCCGACGGCCATCACACGGCGGAAGATACGGGCATCGTGATTGGGCGCGCGCTTGGCGAAGCCCTGGGAGACCGCACCGGCATCCGCCGCATGGCGCACGAGACTGTCCCGCTGGATGACGCGTTGACGACAGCAGTAGTGGATTTGGGCGGGCGCGGTTACGCGGCCATCGGCCTGCAATTCAGCACGGGGATGATCGGCGATCTGCGATCCGAGCTGGTGGCCCACGTGCTGGAGTCCATCGCGCGGGAGGGGCGCATCAATTTGCATGTCGTCCAGCACGCCGGGGTCAATGACCACCACATCGCTGAAGCAACGTTCAAGGCGCTGGCCAAGGCTCTGGATACGGCCACACGGCGTGATGAGCGGTTTACGGGTATCGCGCCGTCCACCAAGGGCACGCTGACGGACTAGCGCCTACTCGCTCTCCACCACCTCGAACCGGTAGTCCTCAATGACTGGGTTCGCCAGCAGTTGGCGGCACATCTCCGTCGTCCGGGACTCGGCTTCCTCACGTGACGGGGCCTCCCCAAGTTGCACCTCAAGGTATCGCCCCGCCCGCACGGCTGAGACGGAATCGTAACCCAGGTTCCTCAGTCCGCCTAGGATGGACAATCCCTGTGGGTCGACAACACCCGGCTTGGGCGTGACGTAGATGCGAGCCAGATAGTTCGGCATTCCGCTCAGTTCTGCGCGGAACCGTCTGCAGTGTTTGAATGCCTGCGGCTGCGCACGCGCTGAACGGCCATGACGCCAAGCGTTCCGGCAAGCGTGCCAAATATCACCGGCAGGAAGAGCTTGACCGTGATCGGCATCTCGCTGAACTGGGAAACGCCCCACACAGTGTTGACCGCCCCGACGATGGTGTAGAGCATGATCGCCGCCGCGCACCCGATAAGAGCGCTCCCCACTACGCGACCTAAGCTCACAGCGTGAGTTCCTTTTGAGTCAGCCGTTGGTAAACATCGCGATACTTGTCGATTGTCTGCTGGACGATCTCGTCCGGCAGCTCCGGCGCGGGCGGCTCGCGATCCCAACCCGATCCCGTCAGCCAATCGCGGATAATCTGCTTGTCAAAGCTCGGCTGTGACTTGCCGGGCTCATAGATGTTTGCGTCCCAATAGCGGGACGAGTCCGGCGTCAGCAACTCATCGATCACCGAGATTTTGCCGTCGATGATGCCGAATTCAAACTTGGTGTCCGCCAGGATCACGCCCATTGCCCTGGCATAGTCGGATGCCATCCGGTACAGCGCGAGGCTGTGCTCCTCAAGCGGCCATGCGATGTTGCCGCCCACCTGCTTCCACAGCTCGTCGACCGTCAAAGGAAGATCGTGCCCCGTTTCCTCCTTGGTGGTGGGCGTGAAGAGAGGTTCCTCGAACGCTTGGGAATCAACCATATCTGCAGGCAGTTCATAGCCCTGGACCGTGCCGGACTTCCGGTATTCCGCCAACGCGGACCCGGTGATGTATCCGCGGACGACACATTCGATGTCGATGCGCTCGGCTTTCTTGACAACCATCCCGCGGCGGGCCACGGCCTCATCGAGGTCGCCGAGCTTGTATTGATTGGCCACCTCCGGCTCATACGCCATGCCGATGAAGTGGTTGGGGAACTCATAGCCGGAACGACGGAACCAGAACGCGGAAATCTCGGAGAGAACGATGCCGCGCCCGGGGACACCCGTCGGCAGTACCACGTCAAAAGCGGAGACCCGATCCGTGGCGACCAGAAGCAGCGTTTCGTCGCCCAGGTCATACGTATCGCGGACCTTGCCGCGATGGATCATGGGGAAGTCGAGTTGGGTTTCAGTCAGGGCGTCCGTCATGGTCTCATTGTAGCGCACGGGATGGGGTTGGCGGGCGATGTTATGTTGCGTTGTGGCGTAGAATTTAACGAGTGGCAGTGATGGCCGTCGGCCCAGGCCACAGACAGTGATGTAGCGGGGAGAGTTGCCCGGACGGGCAGGAGGCGGAGAGATGCTATTGACCACATACATCGGGTTGATTGTGAGGCCCGTTCACACACTCCAGCAGATTGTTGCTGACCGGCCGGTAGGGCTGGGCCTGCTGACGCTGCTGATTGTGGCGATCCTAAACGGAATCGTCTCATTCGGCTTAGGGCTGGATACTGAGCTATTTGAACCATTTAGCGACGAGGAAATCAACATTGGGCTCGGGTTCGTCGTCATTGGGACCCTGTTGTTCGTCGCTTTCGTTGCAGTTGAGTTGGGCTTCTTCTCCCTGATCGTGCATCTCATCTCGAAACTGTTTGGCGGCGACGGGGCGTACACCGGAATGTTGGCAGGCTTGATGATGCTCTCTATCCTGAGCCTGATTCCGCTTGTGCCGTCACTGCTTGATGTGTTGGTCACCGGAATCGGCGAGGCGGCGGAAGGAGAATCGTCGCCGTTCGAGGCGATCGCCGCGGTGGTCAGCCTTGTGGTGTTCGTCTGGACAATCGTGCTGGCTATTCTCCTCATCCGCGAGAACTATCGACTGAGCACGGGGATGGCCGTTTTGAGCGGCATCGCATCTTTCTTCGCCGCAAT
>DAOUKW010000100.1:0-23684 GCA_034420915.1 Dehalococcoidia bacterium | reverse complement strand
TGTGCGCGGCGCAGTTCGAATCGTGTGCGGTCGATGACGACATCACGACGGAAGCGGATGAAGTAGTGGATGATCTGCCGGAGCGGAAGAACCTGCGGCTCTCCGTCCACCAGCGCCAGCGCGTTGATGGAGAATGAGGTGCGCATGGCCGTATGTTCAAAGAGGTTGTTGAGAACGATGTGGGCGGCGGCGTCACGCCGCAACTCGATGACGACTCGCAGCCCGTCGCGGTCGGATTCGTCGCGAATCTCACTGATGCCGTCCAGCCGCTTGCTGCGGACGAGGTCGGCGATCTTCTCAACAAGCGCCGCCTTGTTGACCTGGTACGGCAGCTCCGTGACGACGATCTGCGGCCGCTGGTTACGCCCCTCGCCGTCCTGGATCTCCGCTCGCGCCTCGATGATGACGCGGCCGCGGCCCGTGGCGTAAGCGCTGCGCACGCCCTCCGTGCCGCGGATGATGCCTTCTGTGGGAAAGTCCGGGCCCTTGATGAATTGGTGCAGCTCATCGAGTGTGGCATCAAATTCGCCGCCGTCCGGCGTCTCGCGCCAGCGGTCGATGGCGAACAGGATGGCATCACAGACTTCGGTCAGATTGTGGGGCGGCATGTTTGTCGCCATGCCGACCGCGATGCCCGCGGTGCCGTTGACCAAAAGATTGGGCATGCGCGCCGGCAGGACAACCGGCTCACGCTCCGAACCGTCAAAGTTCTCCGCGAACGCGACGGTCTGCCTGTCGATGTCCGTGAGCATCTCCTCCGCGATGGCGGCCAGCCGTGCCTCTGTTTAGCGCATGGCTGCGGGCGGGTCGTTGTCGACGGAGCCAAAGTTGCCCTGGCCGTCAACAAGCGGATAGCGCAGCGAGAACGGCTGCGCGAGGCGAACGAGAGCGTCATAGACGGGCGAGTCGCCGTGCGGGTGGTACTTGGCGATGACATCACCCACGACGCGGGCGCTCTTGCGGTAGGCGGTGTTGCTGCGCATCCCCTGCTCATACATCGCGTAGAGGACACGGCGCTGGACGGGCTTGAGTCCGTCTCGAACGTCCGGCAGGGCGCGCGAGACAATGACGCTCATGGCGTAGTCCAGATACGCCTCGCGCATCTGGCGTTCAAGAGCGACGGAACGTTCAACCATGGAGCATCGCCTCCATCCCGGGCCGACGGGCAGTCAGGCGCTGAGAAACGTCGGGAATCCTATTTGATTCGTACGTCCAGTCTAGCATTTTTTGATGCAAAATGTGCGTTGATGGTAGCCGGAAACAACGAGGGCACGGCTTCACTCCCCCGCGTAAATCTCTGTCTCCGGGTTGAATGCCGCCCACGCGAACCACAGTGCGTTGTCCGCCTTGACGGGTGTCAGACGTTGACCGCCAAGCTCACCTTGATCGCCAACTCCAAGCAGTGTCCACAACGTTCCGGTCTCCGTGTCACGGAAGAACTCGCCCGCTGCTTCAAACTCCAGGATGCGATTTCCATGCCGCCTGCTGAACGCAGCGGCGGAGCCGGAGTCATGCGATTCAGAGATATTCTCTTCATCCAGGGCCGAACGTGTGCCGGTTTTCCAGAACACAACCACCGGCTCGCCGCCAATCTCCGTATTGATGACCTGTGTCTGCCTGAGTTGCGCAAACGGGAACGCGATGACTTCCTCGCCAATCTCCACGCCCAGAACGCGCTCTTTGGGACTTAGACGCTCGTCCGGCTGGCCGATGAAAAAGTCAGGCGGATTGTTGGGCGAATCGTAGCCGAAGTATTGCGAGCCGCCGTATACCGGCCAGAACTCGGGGCTGCCGCTCGCCGGAGACAAGACCCTGCCATCGGGATAATACGATCGGAAAAACTCCTCGAAAGAGGTGATGTAGGCGGGGATGGATTCAAGCTGCTGCCCCGCCGCCTCACCGACGATGGCCTGTCCGTCTGCCTGCTGCCACCACGATTCCGTGACATCGTCCCACATAACGAGGTTGGAAAGCCGCACATTCCCCGTCGTGCCAAAGTTCAGTTCGACACCGTCCACAACGCGGCTGTACGCCAGTGCCGTGTAGCACAACGGGCAATAGGTCACCACCACTCGCTGGTTGCCAATAATGTCATTCACCACCTCATGGAACGTCAGGATGCCCAGTGGATAGGCACGCGCGTCGCCGTTGATTTCAACGACTACTACGGGGTGATCAGGGGTCAGCCAGCCCAACATGGATACGTCACTTAGCGTTTCATCAAGCGAGCGGACTTGAGGCTGATAGATGGGTTGGATGCCGTTGCGTCCCGCTCCCACTGAGATGATTTCGTCAGGGTCCACGGTGAAACGGCGAAAGTCGGTCTCCCGCCATTGACTGATATTCACGCTGAGCGGCGGTATCTCCGCATACACGTTGACGCCGTCGATGACCTCAAAATGGCCGGGAGGAGGCGTATTCGTTGCGACGGCGGGCGCCAATGTGGGCCGCGGCGTCGGGGTGGTGCCGGGAATCAAGCCGCGGTCACCGGCCGCCGAGCTCTCTTCGCACCCACCGGCCATTGCGGCAACGACTACAACCGTAATCAGTGGCACAATAGCAAGGACGGGCCGCAGTCGGCTCATTGTCCGAAGCCTGAAGGTACTAGCCAGTCGGTTCGTCATGCCTTGTCACTTGTGGCATCGCGCTCGGAGACGCGCTTATGCGCTTTCCAGTATGTCACGGAGGGCAGAAAAGCGAGAGGATATGAGGGTCGCGTCGTGACATCCAATTCCCGGGGGCCTGTTCTCATCAGCGGCGGACGGGTCATCGACCCGTGGCAGAATCTGGACGCTACGGGAGACGTGCTGCTGCAGGATAGCCGCGTCGCGTGGACGCATGTCGGCACGGACAGCAGCCCCGATGTCTCGTCTGGCACGCAGCGTATTGATGCAACAGGCATGATCGTGGCTCCCGGTTTCATTGACCTGCACGCCCACCTTCGTGAAACGGGACAGGAGCACAAGGAGATCATTGCGAGCGGCACACGCGCCGCGGCGAGAGGCGGATTCACCACCGTCTGCGCCATGCCAAACACAGAGCCGCCCCTCGACTCGCCCGAGTTGATTGAATATGTGATACGCATCGCGGCGTCCGACGCGAGTGTCCGCGTCCTGCCCATCGGGACCATCACCGTTGGGCGGGCAGGCCGGGAGCTTGCGGACCTCAGTGGGCTCGCCGCAGCGGGGGCTGCGCTGCTCAGCGACGATGGCTCAGCCGTTGCGGACGACGATGTAATGCGGGCGGCCTTTGTGGAATCCGCGCGGCTCGGCTTGCTTCTGAGCCAGCACTCCGAGGACCCGGAAGTCATCGGCAAGGCGGTGGCGCATGAAGGCGAAGCGGCAAGGGAACTGGGGCTGCCCTCCGCGCCCGCCGAGGCGGAGACGAGTATCGTCGAACGAGACCTGAGACTGGTAGCGGAGACGGGGGGGCGCTTACATGTGGCTCATGCCTCAACGGCCGGCGCGGTTAACCTGCTGCGCGGTGCGCGAGAGCGCGGCCTGCCGGTGACATCGGAGGTCACGCCGCACCATCTAACCCTGACGGACCGCGCCCTGCTGGGCGAACGGGGGCCGCAGCACGGGTGGCCGAACTGCCCCGTTAGCGATACGTCGCTGCGCGTCAATCCGCCGCTGCGCTCTCAAGAACACGTAGACGCCCTCGTGGACGCGCTGCGCGAGGGAGTAATCGACGCCATCGCGACCGATCACGCGCCACATTCGGCACAAGACAAGGCCGGCGGCTTTGCTGACGCCGCGCCGGGCATTTCCGGCATCGAGACGGCGTTCGGACTGCTGATGACCGCGCTCGTTCACACGGGACGGATAGATTTGCCAATCCTCATCGCGCGGCTGACCCTTGGCCCCGCCGGGGTAATCGGCACGGCGGCTGACACGCTGGACTTGCGCGGCCTGACGCCGGGCGCGGCGGCTGACGTTGTCGTGCTTGATCCCGACCGCTCGTGGACGGTGCGCGCGGAGGAATTTGCCTCCCTCGGCAAGAACACGCCGCTGGAGGGATGTGAACTGCGGGGGATGGTGACCCACACCTTTGTCGGCGGAGTCCAGGTCTATGCGGCGGAGGAACAGTCTGCGGCGCATGGGGCGGCACGTTCATGACGCTTATCGGGAGAACCGGGGAGAGGGAGGCGTTTCTCGTCCTGGAGGACGGGAGCGTCCACCGCGGCTACGCGTTCGGCGCCGTCGGCGCGGAGGCCATCGGCGAGGTTGTTTTCAACACGTCGATGGTCGGCTACCAGGAGATGCTGACCGATCCGTCCTATGGCGGACAGATTCTCGTGCCGACGTACCCCCTGCAAGGCAACTACGGTATCAACGACCGCGACGTCGAGTCCTCGCGGATACAGGTCCGCGGTTTCGTTGTCCGCGAGGCGTGTGATTTGCCCAGCAACCGGCTATCGACACGCACCCTGGATGATTTCCTGCGAGATGAGGGTGTGCCCGGCATCTACGGTGTGGACACGCGCGCGCTCACGCGTCGGATCCGCATGGCCGGCGTCATGATGGGCATCATCACCACCGAGGGGTCGCCGGAAGAGGCGCTCACGAGGCTCCGTGAGGCCCCGGACTACGGCAGTCTTGACCTGGTCAGTGAGGTTATCACCGCATCCCCGTACGAATGGACGGAGGGGCCGGGCGAACTGCCGCCGGACGCGCCGCACGTCGTTGTGATGGATGAGGGTCTGAAGTTCAACATCCTGCGGCTGTTGCGGCGGCGAGGGTGCGCCGTAACCGTGGTTCCCAGCTCCACCTCGTTCGACGACGTGATGGCCCTACGGCCCTCCGGCGTGCTTCTGTCGCCCGGGCCGGGTGATCCGGCGCTGTTGGAAGGAGTCGTGCAGACCGCAGGGGGTCTGCTGGGTCGTCTGCCGGTCATGGGCATCTGCCTTGGGCACCAGGTTGTCGCACGGGCGTTGGGCGGGGAAACGTACAAGCTGAAGTTTGGGCACCGGGGCGGGAATCATCCCGTCAAGGATCTCGCCACGGATCTGGTGACAATCACGGCGCAGAATCACGGCTACGCGGTGGACCCCGACGGGCTGCCGACGGGACTGGATGTAAGCCACCTGAACCTGAACGACAACACGGTTGAGGGGCTGACACACCGCGAAATGCCCCTGCTGACGATTCAGTACCACTCTGAGGCGTCGCCGGGGCCTCTGGACAATGAATATCTTTTTGACCGGTTTTTAGACTTGATTCGAGAATACAGGTAGGGTATAGTGTCGCGAAGCGCGGGTAAAGCGGAATTGGTTTTTGTGCCGACGTCGTGGTTCACGGCGCGCGGCCAAGAAGGAGGTTTCGATGGTGCTGGAAATGGAAGCGCCACTGGACCGGGGCTATACACCTACCCAACAGACGGAGCCCCAACGCCGACAGTCCCAACTGGTCGAGTACGAGATTCTCGACTCATATTGGGTACACCAGCATCAATGGATCTGGTTGTCCGGCCTGGTACTGGTCACAATTTCGATGTTCGGCATGGCCGTGTTGCCCATGGGGTTGGCCGGTCACGAGCTGCGCACCGAAATCGTCAGCTTTGTATCGGTCATTTCAGTTGCGCTCACACTCATCTGGTGGGGAATGTTGCGCCACATGTTGAACGCATTAACAGTGGTGAAGCATCGCAAGCGCGAGATCGAACGAAGTCTTGGAATGCGGATGGAGTTCTACCTTGCGGCATCGCGCGCGCGCCGCAAGCGCGATCGCATCCGCGAGTTCGCCCAGCAGGAAGCGGGCGACGATCCGGAGCTTCGCGCAGACATCGCGGATTTCCTTCGCTCCGTCACCGTTCGCCAGAGCTTCATCCCCGGCGAAGAGACCGCATGGGCCATCATCCCGTTCCTGTTCATGGGCGCGTGGATCGTCTTCTGGGCCATCGTGGCCGGCCCGTCAGTCTTCAGCTTCTAGGGTCAAGCGACAACGTCATTCACACGTCGCGCGTCCCGGCACAACCTGCTGGGGCGCGTGAACTTGTGTCTCTGACACCCTCGGCGTCCCTGTGCGGGAGGGCGGCATGACGGCCGCGCCGGAACGCCCCTCCCGCGTGCTCGTGCTCGGCAGCGGACCGATTGTCATCGGGCAGGCCGCCGAGTTCGATTACGCAGGCACGCAGGCCTGCCGCGCTCTCCGCGAGGAGGGCGCGACGTCCATCCTCGTCAACTCCAATCCCGCGACAATCATGACCGACCACGAGATCGCGGACGTGGTCTACATCGAACCGCTGACCGTCGAGGCAGTGACGCGCGTCATCGAACGGGAACGGCCCGATGGACTGCTGCCAACGCTCGGCGGGCAGACCGGCCTCAATCTCGCCGTCGATCTGGCAGAGGCGGGCGTGCTGGAGCAATACAACGTCCGCCTTCTGGGAACACCGCTGGATGCGATACGCACGGCGGAGGACCGCAATCTCTTCCGGCAGATGCTTGATGAAATCGGCGAGCCCGTGCCGGAGAACGAAGTCGTCACCACAGTTGAGGACGCCCGCGAGGTGGCGGAACGCCTCGGCCTGCCCGTCGTGATTCGCCCCGCCTACACACTTGGCGGCTCGGGCGGTGGAATCGCGTACACGCCGGAGCAGTTGGATGAGCAGGTTCGCACCGGTCTCTCCTACAGCCCCATCGGACAGGTGCTCGTTGAGCGCAGTCTGATCGGCTGGAAAGAGATCGAGTACGAGGTCATGCGTGACGGCGCAGATACGACTATCACCGTCTGCAACATGGAGAACCTGGACGCGATGGGCGTCCACACCGGTGACAGCATCGTCGTCGCTCCCAGCCAGACGTTGACGGATAAGGAGTACCAGATGCTCCGCTCCGCCAGCCTGAAGATCATTTCCGCCCTGGGCATCGAGGGCGGCTGCAACGTCCAGCTCGCGCTGGAGCCTCATCCAACGGTGGCCGGCAAGGGGCAGAACGCGGGCTATTCGGAATCGCCCTATTACGTCATTGAAGTCAATCCTCGGGTCAGCCGCTCCTCGGCGCTGGCGTCCAAGGCAACCGGCTACCCGATTGCCCGTGTCGCTGCCAAGATCGCCGTCGGCAAGCGGCTGGACGAGATTCCCAACGCGGTCACGCAGGTCACCACGGCCGCATTTGAACCGGCGCTCGATTATTGCGTGGCCAAGATTCCGCGCTGGCCGTTCGACAAGTTCCCATCCGGCGACCGCTCATTGGGCACGCAGATGAAGGCCACGGGCGAAGTGATGGCCATCGACCGCTCGTTTGAGGCCGCATTGCAAAAGGCCGTGCGGTCTCTGGAGGTGGCGGGGGACAGCCTGCTGTGGGAGCACGGCTCATGGAGCGCAGTCTCCGACCCGCTCGAAGAACTGCCGCTTCACCCCAATGACCAGCGGTTGTGGGCGTTGATGGCCGCCTTGCGGCGCGGCGTTTCGCTTGAGGACCTCTCCGTCAAGACCGGCGTTGATCCGTGGTTCCTGTACAAGCTGAACGCCATTGTCGGCATGGAGAATAGGCTGCTCGCGGAGCCGCTGACGCCGCGCCTGCTGCGTGACGCAAAACGCATTGGATTCTCCGATACACAGATCAGCACACTGGCGGACCGGCTCCCTGAGCAGGTCCATGAGCTGCGGCAGGAATGGGACATCCGCCCCGTCTACAAGATGGTGGACACGTGTGCGGCGGAGTTTGAGGCGGCCACACCCTACTTCTATTCCACGTACGAGGAGGAGAACGAAGCGCTGCCGCTGGAGGGGCGGTCGGCGGTCGTCATCGGCAGCGGCCCAATCCGCATCGGGCAGGGAATCGAGTTCGACTATTGCTCGGTTCACGCGGCCTGGGCTCTGCAGGATGAGGGCGCTGCCAGCATCATCATCAATTCCAACCCGGAAACGGTGTCCACGGACTTCGATACCTCAAACCGCCTCTATTTCGAGCCGCTCGACGAGGAGGGCGTCGCCTGTGTCCTGGAGAATGAGCGCGTCACGCAGGGGGAGCAGGAGTTGTTCCCTCGCACGGCTGCGCAATTCGGCGGACAGACGGCCATCAATCTGATCAGCCCGTTGAGCAGGCGAGCCTTTACCATCCTGGGAACGCAACCGGCGACCGTTGATCAGGCCGAGGATCGCCAGCGGTTCGACGAATTCGTCACCACGCTCGGCATCCCACGCCCGCCCGGCGCGGGGGTGACATCCATCGAAGAGGGGCTGGCCGTTGCCAACTCCATCGGATATCCGATTGTCGTCCGGCCGAGTTTCGTGCTTGGCGGACGGGCAATGGAAATCGTCCATACGCCGGCGGAGTTCACGCGCTACGTGATGGCCGCCATGGATGAGGTCGGAGACAACCGCCCCATCCAGGTAGACAAGTTCCTTGAAGGGATGGAGGTTGAGGTGGACGCCGTCAGCGACGGCGAGGATGTGCTCATACCCGGGATCATGGAGCACATTGAGCGGGCAGGCGTCCACAGCGGCGATTCCATGGCCGTCTACCCCGCTCCTTCGATATCTGAGGACGACGAGCGGCAGATTGTCGACTACACCATCCAGCTTGGGCGCGCATTCGGCATCATCGGTCTCATGAACATCCAGTTCGTCGTTGTCCACAACGAGAACCAGGACGGCACGCCTGCCCCATCCACCGTCTACGTGCTTGAGGTCAATGTCCGTTCCAGCCGGACGGTGCCGTTCATCTCCAAGGTGACGGAGGTGCCGATGGTCAGTCTCGCCACGCGCGTGATCATGGGACGCACGCTCAAAGAGATGGGCCATGAGAGCGGCCTGTGGCCGAAGAAACCGCTCGTGGCCGTCAAGGCGCCCGTCTCATCAATGGCCAAGCTGATGGGTGTCGATACATATCTGGGCCCGGAGATGAAGTCCACGGGAGAGGTCATGGGAATCGACACGTCCCTCGCTCCCGCCCTGACAAAGGCCCTGCAGGCAGCACGGCTCATGCTGCCGCAATCCGGCGGCATCCTCATCAGCGTGTCCGACCGCGAAAAGGCGGAGGTGGTGCCGATTGCGCGCCGCCTGGCCGCGCACGGCTACGAGGTCTATGCGACGGAGGGCACCGCGACAATCCTGCGTGCCGTTGGCATTGAGGTTGCAGGAGTCCCCGCCAAGGTCAGCGAAGGCGAGGAGGGTGAGGGCACGACCACTGACCTGATCCGGGACGGCCGCGTCCACGCCGTCGTCAACACCATGTCCGGCAACCGTGTGCCGTTGAGGGACGGCTTTGAGATTCGCAGAGCCGCCACGGAGCAGGGCATCCCCTGCTATACGAGCCTGGACACGTTCCGCGTTGCCGTTGATTCCGTGACGGGCGGCGCGGAGGCGGGCGAGTACAGCATCATGCGCCTCGATGAATACGTGAACGGCAGGCCGGCGGACGAATTTCAGGCCCGGTGATCGGCCCGTCATCGTTATCAGGGAAACCGTATGGCCACTTTCGAGACGATCGCGCAAGGCATGATCCTTGTGCGCATCGGAGCATCAAAAGTCGCTCTCACCGCGCAACCGGGCCAATACGTTCAACGACGGGGGCACATCGCGCAGGGCATCGTGAGCGATGATCTCCGCGCTCAAACCCTGCCGTTCGATCCGCAACCCTACCCGATCCTCTCAGTCGACACGAACAGTGGCGAAATCACGGTTCTGGCGGTAACGAAAGACGGGGACGATTCAGCTATTACGTCGACACCCACCGGCCTCGAATGGGCGGTGAGAGGGCCCCTGGGCAAGCCCGTCACGATTGATTCCGCCACACAGCACGTGGCCTTCATTGCGCAGGGGGACGGCATTGGGGCGCTCATCGCCGTCATGCGGGAAACTGCTGAACGCGGCGTTCGCGTGACACTCATGGCCGGAGCGGAGAACGCGTGGCAGTTGTATCCGTCACATCTGTTGCCCGACGGCGTCCGCGAAATGACCGCGACCGACGACGGCTCGGCGGGAATCCGCGCCCCTGTCACCCACCTGCTGCCACAGGTTCAGGATCAGGCCGATCTACTGGTCGCGTCCGGCCCAACGAAGCTCTACGCGGATCTGGCTCGTATGCGCTCGGACGGCTTGCTGACGATTCCGACGACCGTTGTCATGCTGCCACTGATGGAATGCCGCACGGGGGAGTGCGGGAGCTGTGCCATTCAGACTGCTGACGGGCCGCGGCTGGGCTGCATGGACGGGCCCACGTTTGACCTCGATGACGTGGTTCCGCACTTGCTTTGACATAACCTGTCTCACGTAGAGGATGCTCGACGGTCTCAGTATTCCCAGGAACCATCGGCCCTCTTGCAGTCGGTCAATAGCTTGACAGTAGGGACACTACTCGAACATTTTGAGACTATCTCGTTGGGCTTATTGAGACTGGAGGGCTAAGCCATGGCCAACATGTCAGATGCTCGAATCGGAGGCATTGCCCTCGCAGGAGGCGCGATCCTCGACCTGTTTGCAACGCTAATCCGTCCGGGCTCAATCCTGATCGAGCCGCTTGGCAGGGCGAGCACACAGTTGGAGCGTGTCCAGGTTCTTGCGGATAACGCTCCCTACACACACATTTCAGTACTTGTGGGGACGTTCGGTCTCCTAACGATGTTGTATGGATTCTTGTTGCTGTGGCGTCATGTACGGGACCATGGCGCAGGCGAGGCAGTGACGGGACTTGGACTCATCTTCCTGGCATTTGCCGTCTTTTTCATCGGTGTTGCCGGCGGTCTGAACCACATCATCGTCCACACAGTCACTCATGGCGAACAGGACCCGAGGACGCTGTATACGTTTGCTATCAACATCCAGCTTGTGAAAGCAGGCATCGTCATCATCGCCGGTTACGGGTTCTTGCTCGGATTCGGCCTGATCAGCCTGGGAGTGAGGCTTCGCGCCTCGGGAGGTCTTCACAAGATCCTTGCCGCCGCAATCGCCGTCATCAGCCTTGCAGCGTTGGTCGTGTTGGGCATTGGCGACCACTACCACGAGTGGGCTGACGAACTCTACACATTGGCCAACTTCGCCGTCCTGCCTCTGGGCCTGTGGGCGATCTTCGTCGGTGTTTCCATGTACAGAGGCGACGAGGGGCTTTCCATTACAGAAGTCGACTAACCGGCTCCTCGATGGATCAATCGTTGCGAGTCGGTAACTGCACGACGGCGCTGCCGCGCACGCACGGCCTCCCGCCGCTGCCCTCGCTCCGGAGTTCAAGCTCGATGAGGGCTGTGCCGTCATCGTCGCGCCATGTCCGCGAGACGCGGCCGTAGTGCATGATCGTCTCGCCAATGAACTCCGGCGAACGAACCTCTCCGCGAAAGTGGCGCAGGATGCCGCGCCGTCCCATCCACCGTGTCGCGGTCTGGCACAGCATGTCCCCCGAAAGATCTCCCTGGGCGATCCGCTCCGGCAGGCCCTCCACCTGCGCATAGGAGCGGTCGTAGTGGATCAAATGGCTGTTCGTCTTGACGAGGCCGTAGAAGAAGACCTGCACGGTTGAGATGAAACGCGGCAGCGGCGTCAGCTCATCGCCCTCGTGAACGTCATCCCACACCGGCTCGTCCGTCCATTGCGGCGGCTCGGCGGGCCGCGCCTGTGAGCCGTTCTCAAGTTCGAGCTCTCCCCATTCACGCCCCGCGCCGTCCTGCGATGACGGCTGCGGCACGGTGGCCGTCGTGGTGCGGTCAATCATCACCGTGCGGCCATGCTGGTTCGTGATAGTCATCTCCTTGGTGGTGAAGATCATTGTGCCGGAGCGCCCCTGCTTCTCCTCGACGTCCGTGACCGTTGATTGGCGCGTCAGCACGTCGCCCGGCCTGATGGGCTCGATAAACGTCACGTCCATGCCCGTGAAACGCGACTGCGCGCCGGGGATGCGCAGCTGGAGGGGGTCATTGCGTGTGTCCGGCAGGCCGTCGGGACGCAGGTCTGCAATGGCAGTCGGCGGGAAGCTGGTGAAGCCGGTGAACAGCGGTGGTGCGACGATACCGCCGTAAGGCCCGTCTTTGGCGCGCTCCGCGTCAACATACGAGGGCCGCACGTCATCAACGGCGTAGGCGTAGCGAGCAATCTCATCGAAGGTGATGGGCGGCCGCGTCTCCGGCTCGGATGTCCGTCCGAGCAATTCCCGCGCCGCCTGCAGCGCCTTGCTTGTCATACTTATCCGCCCCGATGACTTCTGTGAGTACCAAGCAAGGATACGCCACCTTCACACCCGCACCGCCGGAGCGTTGCGTGAATCGAGGAAAAAATGGCACAGTGAGCGCCATGACCACGACAAATAACGACTCAACGGCGCTTGGACACCTGAAGGTTGTTGAACTTGGCGGCGGCACCGGCGCATCCGCCATGGCGGGGCGGCTGCTCGGCGATATGGGCGCAGACGTTGTGCTCGTGGAGCCGCCCGGAGGGGTTGGGGTGCGCCGCATCGGCCCATTCGCCAACGACGTTGACGATCCCGACCGCAGCCTGACGTTTCTCGACCACAACATCAACAAGCGTTCCGTCGTGTTGGATATTGATTCACAAAAGGGTCAAGAATCCGTGCGCCGCCTCGCCTCATGGGCCGATGTGCTGATTGAGTCGTATCAACCCGGGTATTTGCCTGAGCGCGGCCTGGGCTACGAGGATCTCGCTGAAATCAACCCTGAACTCGTCTATGGCTCGCTGACGCCGTTCGGCCAAACGGGGCCGTACGTGAACTACGCATCCACGGAACTCATCATCCAGTCACTGGCGGGGGATCCCTGGGTCTACGGCGACGACGAACGCGCTCCCGCGATGGTGCCCGGCGAAGCCACTGCCCGCATCGGCTCCATGCATCTTGTCTACGGCATCCTGCTGGCGCTGCGCGAGCGGCGGTGGTCGACACGCGGCCAGCACGTGGACGTGTCGCGGCAGGACATCGGCGTCTGGCAGCTGGTGAGCGGCAGCATCTCCCGCGTCGGACTGCGAAATGAAGTCTTCCGCCGCCCCGGCAAGGCGTCCACCGGCATCGGCAGCATCTATCACTGCGCGGACGGCGTCATCCAGTTCTTCCCATCCACCAACGCGCAGTTCCGCGGCCTGGTCACGGGCTGGATGCAGGACTCCACCTTCGACGACGAGGCATGGGACGACACGAACTTCCGCCGCGACAACTACGACATCATCGATGTCGCCATGAGAGAGTTCATGGGCAAACTGACCGCCGCGGAGATCGAGGAAAAGGCGGCCATCCATGACGTCCCAATGGCCCGCCTCTCCACGATGGCGGAGTTCGTGGAGCATCCGCACACCGTCGCCCGCAAGTTCATAGTCGACGCCACCCATCCCGTCGTTGGCGACTACCGCGCTCCCGGTCCGCCGTATAGGTTCAAGGGCACGCCGTGGGCGATTACCCGCCATGCGCCCCGTGTTGACGAGCACGGCGTTGAACTGCGGGAAATGATTGCGGGGCTGTCATCCACGCCGGCTGACCTGGCGAAATATGTCGCCCGGCGGCACGATCGGCGCAAGCAGCCGCTGGAGGGGATACGCATCGCCGACCTGAGCCGCGTGTTTGCCGGGCCGTTCGGCACGATGTTGCTGGGATTCCACGGCGCGGAGGTCATCCGCATCGAGTCGGAGGACCTGCCCGCATTCCGCATGCCGATGCAGCCGAACTACCCGGAACTGAACCGCAACAAGCAGTGCGTCACCATCGATATGCGCTCAAAGAAGGGGCAGGAACTCATCAAGGGCATCGTCGCGCAATCGGACGTCGTGTTTGAGAATTTCCGCCCCACCGTCATGGAGCGCATGGGGCTTTCCTACGAGGAACTGCGCAAGGTTCGGCCGAATGTGATTATGGCATCTATGTCAGGGTACGGTATGGACGGCCCGATGCGTGACCGCCCTGCTTTCGGGCAGCTGCTGATGGCGTTCGGGGGCTTGTCCTACATGTGGGGGCATCCGGAGAGCGACATCGATACGCGCCCCAAGAATGCGTATTCCGACTTCACGCTCGGAGCGCAGGCGGCCATGGCCGTGATGATGGCGTTGGAACACCGCGATCAGACCGGCGAGGGTCAGCACATCGAGAGTTCCCACGTGGAGGGACTTGCCGCGCTCCTGGGGCCCGAGATGCTACGGTACCTGATCAACGGCGAGAGCCCGCAGCCGCGCGGCAACGCCAGCGATATCTACGCCCCGCATGGCGTCTATCCGTGCCTGGGCCACGACGCATGGGTGTCCATCGCTGTCGAGAACGATGAGCAGTGGAACAAGCTTGTTGCGGTGATGGACGAGCCAACGTGGGCGAACGACGGGAAATTCGAGACCCAAGAGGCGCGTCTGGCGAACCGGACAGATTTGGACACGCATCTAAGCGAATGGACATCAACGCGTTGGGCCGGACAGATTCAGGTCGCGCTGCAGGCCGTCGGCGTGCCGTGCGGCGCGGTGCAGAACCCGCTGGGCCTGCTCGCCGATCCGCAGTTGCAGCACCGCGGCACCATCGTCACGGCGCACCACGACCCGGACTGGTGGGGAACCATGCAGCACCCCGGCGTCTCCCTCCACCTGAGCGCCACACCCGGCTGGGCAACGGACTCAACCCCCGGCCTCGGCCAGGACAACGACCGCGTCTTCAAGCAACTGCTCGGCCTCACCTCCGCAGAGATAGAGTCCCTCACATCGGAGGGGGTGTTAAGGTAAGAGAAATAGTCGTCAGAAACACCGGAGGACAGACCTGATGACGAACGACGAAGAACGAGAACAGGGTGGCGATGCCGAAGAGACCACTTCGGAGCGCGACAAGACAGGTATTCGCGGCAGGCTAAATAGGGCACGTGCTGCGGCTTCCGAGAAATTGGAACAAGCACAAGAGGCGGCATCGCCACGTGTGGAGCGCGCTCGAGAAGCTACCGCACCACAGGTGGAACGAGCACAACAACTTGGGGCGACTGGAGCAGAACGTGCGCAAGAGCTTAAGGAGCGGGCTACCGGAGATGAGTTTCGGCGAGAGTTCGAGCGGTATATAGATGTTGCAACGACGACAATCATAGGCTTGCATCAAGATCAAGCTGCTCTCCAAGAGCGAATTGCTGAATTAGAGAACAATGTGGGAACTCTCATGGAACGATTAAATTCGCTAGAACAAGGTTAAGCCCGTCTTTGGATTGGGTGGGAAAGAGAATATGTCACTTGACCAACTCGAACAACTGGCAGAGAGGTATCCTCGCGGAGATACCCGCCGACTTTTTGCCTCGGCACGTGAACGGGCCCTCAGAAGTGAACTGGCCATATTAGAACTTGCAACCGTTGCAACGAATCTCAACATCAGCAATATCCTCAATCTCCAGACGGGTCCCAGTGCCGATTCATTATTGGTGGAAGCCTTCCTACGGGCCACCGACGGTATGGGACTAGAGTCTCTTGGTGAATACAACTCTGCAGAACTACAGGAATGTCTAAGCACCACAAAGCGCCACTACTTCCAGGCGCTCTGCGTTGATCGATTGAACAAAGGGGGATCTCTTGGTGAAGTGCGACTCCAGCTAGGACAGCGAGCGGAGTTCGTCAAAGACCCCGATGAATCTGACTGGGAAATCCGAATAATAAACCAAGAAGACGGCTCAACAGATCACGTTCTTTCGGTAAAGGCCAGCGGGAGCATGGGTCTTGTATGGGAAACTATCGAACCTAAACCGTCAAGAGGTTCAAGCGGACTTGCCAAAGCTGCAATGCTTCCATCAGCACGCTTCCTGCTGATGGCGGTCGGAGTTCCTGTGCCAGTCATTACTCCTTTGGTGAAGGGTGTAGGCATCCTCGTCTCCCGATACGACAACCTTGCCGCCATGGGAGATATCACCAAACAACACGCCGACACACTTTCAACTCTGAGACCGCAGTCTCTACAATGAGTTAGCAAAGTTGAGGAACCTATGGCGACAGACGAGGCATTACTCCGGCGCATCACGTCCCGTCCGGATGTGTTCGGCGGCAAGCCAATCATCCGGGACATGCGTATTTCAGTTGAGTTGATCCTCAGCCTCCTCAGTCAAGGAGAATCGGTCGAGAGTATCCTTGAGGACTACCCGAGGCTTGAGCCTGACGATATCCATGCCTGTATGGCGTACGCGCAAGGATGAGGGCAGCCCACCATGCCCAACATCACCTTTTACCATTGGACGACTTGAGGAACGTGCAAGACGGCGAAGGCGGCGCTTTCGCAGGCAGGGCACGAGTTTGCCGAGCGCGACTTCTTCAAGGATCGATTCAGCAAAGATGAGCTTGTCGAGCTTCTGAACGGGGAGCCGCCCAGCGTGTTGTTCAATCCCCGATCGCAGGCTCTCAAGAAGGCGGGCATCGACCCGGCCTCACTGAACGAAGATCAGATGCTTGATCTGCTCGTCGAGGAGCCGCGCTATTGGCGGCGTCCGGTGGCCGTCATCGACGGCAAGCTTATCGCGGGGGCGAACGCCAAGGTACTGGCGGCGGAGCTAGCCCTGTAAGCAGCCTCAGCCCCTGCGGGGCAGCTCCACCGTTGCCGTGCCGGGGGTGACCTTTTCGCCATTCTGGTTGGTGATCAGCATTTCAAGATCAACGACGTGGCGGCCTTCGTCATCGACCCGCTTGTCCGTCACCTGCCCCGTGCAGGTCAGCACATCGTTCTTGAAGTTGATGCCGCGCAGCTGGGCGTTCAGCGTCAGGATGGCGCCCTCGTCGCCGATCCACTTGCGCACGAGCGTGTGCAGATAGGAAACACGGATGCGACCCTGCCCGATGACTGCCGGCTGGCCATTCTCTTTCGCGCCCTCGTCGTCCATGTGGTACCCCACAAACTCGTCATAGGTGGCCGCCCACCGGTTCCAGTTCATCAGGTCCGTCACGCGTTCGAACGGAGGCAGCTCCTGTCCAACCTCGACATCGTCCCAATAGAGAATCTCAACGTGCGTCGTCATGTCGCTATCTCCGTTCCGACTACCACGCGATGTTCGTGGTGCGGGTCGTCTTGACCACCTCGCCGGTCTGCTTTGTCCAGGTTTCCTCCGTGATGTAGAAGAGCATGGCGCCGAGACGGCCGCTGCGTTCGTAGAGATCGGTCACCGTGATGACGCTGGTAATCTCATCGCCCGGCCGCATCCGCTCGAGGTAGACGGTGTCAACACCCCCAAACAGGAAATTCGGCGGCGCGCCGGGCGGCCGCAGGCTGCGGGCACTCTCAAGAGCCGCCTGGGCATCGTCGAGATGGTCCGGATGCGGGCCGACGTGCGCCCGCCCAATCATCCACGCGAAGGGGTTGAACTCCTCCGGTGCGATGATGCCGCCCCAACGGGTCTGCGCCGCGTGCTCCGCGTCCCAATAGATGCGCGGCGGCACCTCCGGCCAATAGATGGAGATGGCGGCGCGGCGGATATCGCTCTCGGAGATTGGCGGCGACGTCAGCGGCGGCGCTTTCGCTCCCACCCACGCGCGCATCGCATCGGTAATCAGGGACTGTCCATCGCCGTTTGTCGTCATCGCCGCCTCCGGCTATAGCTTACACGAGGGGCAGGAGGGCGCGAATTAGGAGGTTCTCAGAGTTCCTGAAACTGCTGTGTCGTCAGTCCCGCTTGGCGAATAATGGAACGAATGGTGCCAACAGCCACTTCACGATGTCTGGGCACCATAAAGCCAACAGTGCCATCTGCGTCTTGCCGTTCGAATTTTACGTGGCTCCCAGTTTGCCTAACTTGTTCGAACCCCGCAGCGCGTAGTTTCCGTGCGACTACTCGATAGGCCAGCGGCCTAAGTGGCGGCAATAGGCGCCTCGGCGGGAATCTCCACCTCTAACTTGCGGATTTTCGGCAGCTTTGTTGGAGTCGGAGGTTCGAAAAAGAGCTCCAACGCCTCCCGCAGGTTGTCCACCGCTTCGTCCTCTGTCCTGCCTTGGCTGGCAACATCAACTTCCAAGGCCTGTGCTACGTACCAGTCATTTTCACGCGTGATACTGGCGGTGAATTGCCGCTTCATTTCGACCTCCTTGCGAGGCAGTCCTCACCACATCGCCAGCACCAAGTATGCCAGATTGACGGACGCGCTCTCGCTTCCTCGCCATTCCGAGCGCAAACTTGGGAATCGCAAGAGTCGCATCGAAGAGCACGTTATAAGCCTCTACTCGGCTGCGCTAGCCAGTTCGAGGAGTTTTTTGACCGTTCTCAGGTTGCGGCCTGTGCTGGTAGTTGACAAGCGAGAGTCGATGTAGCTGTTCGTGAGCTTGCTGCCGGCGACCCCATTTGGATAATGCGCGAAGATTTCACGCCCCAGTACAGCAAATTCGTCGCCGGGCGAATGATTCGGATCCAGTGCTGCAATGCGCTCAGGGTCAGGGGAATCCGCCAAGAAGAAGACGAGCAGCTGGTTCTCTTCAACTGCCGTAAATGGGTTAGCCTGCACAATCTCCTGCAGTTCCTCGGCAGTGCGGGTGACTACCGGGACCTGGTAGCCAAATGTACGCAGAATTTCATTACTAATCAGTGACGGAATTCTTTCTGCAAGCGACGGATCGGCCCGGAAGACAACGTTCCCACTCTGGATATACGTCTGAACGTCCTCACATCCCGCCTCCCGAAACATTGCGGCGAGTTGCTTCATTGGAAGCTTGTTCTTCCCTCCGACATTGATTCCGCGGAGCAGCGCAACATTCATGTCTGTTACGCCACTCACGATGTCATCGGACATGTTGGCGAGCCTGCATGTCCTCGCCCTGAGGAAAGAGGAGTCAGGCTGTTAGCCGCTCTTGAGCTCTTTCTCCAGGTTCTTGATGAAATCCTTCATCTGGGAGTTGGCCTTGGAGCGGATGAACGGCTGACCCATCGTGCCCAGCTTGCCCATGAACTGGATATCCGTCGCCACTGTCAGGGTGGAGCTGTCCGCGCCCCCGTCCGCGATGGCCGCGTCAACAATGACACGCAGTCCGCCGCCGGCAAGGGCCTTCGCGTTGCCCTCGATGCGCCACGTATAGTCCTCGGCGTTCTGCGTCGTGGTGAGTTCGCCGTCGAGGCTGATCTTCATCGGGCCAACGCGTGTCTCCATCTTGCCGGAGTACGTATTCGGGCCTGTTTCCACCACATTGCTCACGCCGGGAATCAGCCCGGCTGCGCGCGGTACGTCCTCAAGAAGGCTCCACACGGCTTCCCGTGAAGCCCCCACCTTGGACTCCTGTTCGATCTTCATTCCCTGTATTTTCCTTTCGGCTCTGTTAGCCGACTACTATTCCAGCCCAAGTACGCGGGTCAGCGCGCGGCGTGTGAACACCACGGCCATGTCCGTCTTGTACTCCGCGGAGCCGCGGAAGTCCGGTGTCGGCGCGCAGAGATCGCGAACCGTCTCGGCCGCCTCTCGCACCAGGTCTGCCGTCGGCTCCTTGCCCACCAGCACGCCCGCAACGGTGTCTGCGAAGACTGCCGTCGAATTGACCGCGCCAAGTCCGACGCGCACGTCCGTTACCACGCCGCCGTCGACGACGCCGAGCGCGGAAACCGCGACTGTCGGATAGTCGTCCGCCGTGCGCGGCAGGAACTTGATGTACGTGGTTTTGGCGTTGGCAGGCGCGGCCGGGACGGTGATGCCCGTCACAATCTCGCCCTCTTCAACGCCTGTCGTGTAGTAATCGACAAACCAGCCGTCGCGCGCCTTGACCGTCCGCTCGCCGCCCTTGGATGCGACGTGGATGCTCGCATCGAGAACGAGCAGAGTGGGCGGCGGGTCCTGCGCCGGGTCGCCGTGGGCCACGCCGCCGCCAACCGTTGCCGCGTTACGCACGCGAACCGTCGCGACCTCGCCGTACGTCTCCGTCAGGAGCGGGTTGTTCTCGTGGACGACGCTTGACGTTGCCACCTCCTGCTGGGTCGTGCGGCCGCCAATCTGCAGGCCCTCGCCCGTCGAGCGGATGTAGTTGAGGCCGTCGATGTTCTGCAGGCTGACCAGATGGTCAACGTAGATGAGGTCCTGCTTCATCATGTTGATGAGGCCGGTGCCGCCGGAGATGACGCGCGCCTCCTCGCCGTAATCGCTCAGCAAGCTGTGCGCCTCCGCCAGCGTGGAGGGCGTGTGGAACTGAAAATCTCTCATTATCCGCCCCCCCTAGTTGCCCAGCCGGATCATTTCGCCGGCCTTCTGAATCGACTCAATGATCTTGTAGTAGCCCGTGCAGCGGCACAGGTTGCCCATCATCCAGTTCTTGATCTCATCCTCCGTGGGATCGGGATTCTGCTGGAGCAGGGCGCGGGAGGCCATGATCTGGCCGGGCGTGCAGATGCCGCACTGGAACCCACCGTAGTTCATGAACGCCTCTTGCAGCGGATGCAGCTTGTCGCCGTCCGCCACGCCCTCGATCGTCGTGATCTGGGAGCCGCTGGCCTGAACGGCAAGCAGAATGCACGAGGAGACGATTGCTCCGTCCATCTCGACGGTGCAGATGCCGCACACGCCGACGCTGCATGCTTCCTTTGTGCCTGTCAGGCCAAGGTCATATCGAATGAAATCGACGAGTGTTCGTCGTGGAGGAACTTCCGCCGAATACTCCGTGCCGTTGATCGTTACGGACACCGGCACGCGAGCAACTGTATCTGTCGTCATCTACTCCTACCCCTTTATGTGGCTTACCCTTTGGGTGCAACAAACGCAGCGCCTCGTTCGCTCCTTGTCTCGTTCGGGCCTTTACCCCGCGCACAGACGGCGCAGTGATACGGGTGTGGCCGTGGACGCGGAGGGGAACCGACGCTGCTTGTTGATTATAGCAGTGAGTACACTCGCGTGCCGCAGTGTGTTACAACTCAAAACAGCGCCTTCGCCCAGGCCCGAAGGACGCCTGCCAGTGGCACACTGACGAAACACGCTCAGACAAGGAGGGGGTAAAGTCATGTCCGCCTATTTGATAGCCGATGTAGAGATTACGGATGAAAGTCTCTATGCGCAGTTTCGTGAACGGATGACGCCTACTCTCGAAGCCTATAGCGGCAGGTTCATCGCGCGTGGCGGCGAGATTGAGGTCTTCGACGGCTCCTGGGATCCGAAGCGCCTGGCCATCGTGGAATTCGACAGCATGGAGCAAGCACGTTCATGGCTGGCCTCGCCGGAATTTAAAGAGCTCGATGGTATTCGCACCGGTTCTTCCAACATCAACCTGGTGCTTGTCGAAGGCGTTTAGCGGCATCAGGGCACAGTCCGTACCGACGCCATATGCCCGCTGACGGCATTGTGGTGATCAGCGACCGCGGCAATGGTTTGATCAGTGAGTGCATTCCCGTGCCGCAGTGTGTTACAACTCATGGCAGTGTCCTCGGGCGCCACTCCAACCAAGAACGTCCGGGCAAGGAGGAACCAGGCCATGGCTGCCTATTTGATAACCGATGTTGAGGTTACGGATGAAGATCTCTATGCGCAGTTTCGTGAGCGGATGACGCCTGCTATCGAGTCCTACGGGGGCAAGTTCATAGAACGCGGCGGCGCGATAGAGGTCATCGACGGTTCTTGGACGCCGACACGTCTCGCTATCGTGGAATTCGCCACTATGGAGCAGGCCCATGCATGGCTGGATTCGGCTGAAAACCACGCGCTCGATGAGATTCGCAACAGATCCTCCAGGATCAACATGGTGCTTGTCGAGGGCGTCTAGAGCACCTCGTACGCCCACATCTCATGCCAAACGTCCGGCTCCCCGTTGGGCATAGGCTGGAAGGGCTCGCTGCGCTCGAGCAGGCTCCACTTGCCCTCCGTTTCGAGCGCAGCCTGCTTAACGTCAAAGCCGGCATCCGTGTAGTAGTCCGTTCGCATCGAGAAGACCACCGGCCCGCCTGGCTTCGTGGCACGGATCAACTCGTCCAGCGACTCAGGCAATGCGTGGCCGTAGGTGAACACCCCGACGCACGTCGTTCCCGCGAAAGCGTCCGTCTCAAAGGGCAATGACTTGCCCAACTCGCCGATCACGAAGTCCTCGTAGACCCCCTTCTCCTTCGCCGTGGCAAGCATCCCCGGCGACATGTCCAGCGCCGTAATCTGCGTAAAGTCGCGTCGGGCCAGTTCCACGCCAACCATGCCGGTGCCGGCTCCCGCGTCGAGTACTTTGGCTTCCTTATCGGGTACATACTTCTCCAGCAGCTCGGCCGCAGCCCTCGGCGCGCTGAACCCCAACGCCTGCAGATCGGCGTCGTACTCCGACGCCCAGTTGTTGTACTCGCTCCTGAGTTTCCTCGTAGTCCTTTGCGCCATACACTCGCTGGATGCGTTCCGTGCGCGCTTTGTCGCTCGCCATATGCAACCTCCCTGTCGTCCCCAGAGTTTACCCGTAGAGGGACGTGCGAGGGGGCACAAGGGGCAGTTGAATTACAGCGCTCGGAGAAAAACACTATTCCTCCACATATGAGTAGTTTTGAGTCTAAGTATCACAAAAAGCGGCGAATTGGTGGTTAAATGAGCCGTAAGTGGTGAGATAGCGTATCAATAGTTGAGTAGGACTTGACCCCATTGCGCACAAGGAGGATAGTAATCCGTTCTGGCTGAATAGCCGGGAGGCGAAGGCCAGGAACCCTTCGGAGAAGTAAAGCTATCGATGCGCGAGGTGAAAAATGGAGTTCTATAACGTGAAGACCAAGCAACGAGTGGATATACCGGAGAGCGAACTCAGGAAACGTACCATGGTGCGGAAGAACGGCAGACATACCTATGCCGTTACCGGGGAAGAAAACGGCGCCAAACTGGTTAGATTTGTTAGTAAAGAACAATACGATGCCTTGCAAGTGCCTGAGACTGAGGGCTCCTAAGGAGGCATTATGTGGTGGTTCAAACGAGCGGTACTCCGCCCGACTTTCGCCGATGTCCAGGCGATGCACCCCTGGTTCCTGGACTACGAGCAACTCGAGCCGGGGGTCAGGGAGTTGGTGTGGACGCTAAACCAGACCGACCTGGTAGAAACCCTTTCCTCCTGTGAAGGTCACCCGGAGTTGCCGGACTGGTGGGAGGCCACCGGTGGAACGGCTTACGTCCTGTACCTGGTGACCAGTCCCGGCCAGTGGGATCGGGTGCTGCATGAGTTACGGCAGCTGGCCCAGGACTGGAAGGGGGTCCAGTTGATAGTACAAGGCGACCGTGAGCAGTGGTTGGGGTTCCAGGTCGGCCATGCCCAACCGGAAGCTGTCCGCAACGCCCTGGACGAAGCCATTGGCCAGACGAACGAGTTGATCAAAGAGTACGTGGACCATGATGTCGTTGCCGTAACGTCAGCCCGGCGAGGACAGGAGAACCATGCCCAACAGAACAATCCCAACGGCTTGGTAGAGCTTGTTAGGGGATGACGGCAAGGATAGATGAAAACCCGACAAATCGATGGAGGTATCTCATGGAAGGACTAACTGCTTACTGCTTGGCGCTGCGCAAGAGGTGCGAGATTCTGGAACCCAGTGTAGTAACCCTGAAGAATGGTCGTAAGGCGATACGCGGCCAGGCCAAGGATGCTCCCCAGTACACCGTCTTCCGAATGGTGAGTGACGCCGAAGCGAAGCGGTTGGAGTCCATGCTCAGTCAACAGAGCAAGACGTAGGATTGCGGCCCAAGCCTGGCGTTTGATCAGGCGTTGCGTCACAGAGGACACATCAAAAACCGGCTTAAATCTTGGTGGACTTCGGTGCACTGAAACAAGTACCGGGTCGTTCAAGGCCAATTTCTCAATCGCCTTCCCTGGAATCTGGCTATCGCTTGGCATGGGCACGGTGTATCTGAGGAGG